>CAZYEZ010000001.1:0-19715 GCA_964646775.1 uncultured Chitinophagaceae bacterium
GGCCGAATAGATATCTAGAAGGATGACCTGGTCTGCCAGATCTAGGGCGCGGGCAAAGGCTTCTGCCATATCGCGAGTCCGAGAGAACAGATGCGGCTGGAAGGCGACCACCAGCTTGCGTTTAGGGAACAAGCGGCGCGCGCTGGAAATAAGGGCCGCCAACTCCTGCGGATGGTGCGCGTAATCATCGATATAAACCAAGGAAGGCCCCAGAATAACGTACTCGAATCGGCGTTTCACACCCCGAAATCCGGGCAAGGCAGCCTTCAGCTCATGGTCTTCTACTCCTTGTATATGGAGAGCTGCCAGGGCGGCGATGGCATTCTCCACATTGTGCATACCACCAATCTTTAGTCGCAGTCCCCGGATCTCAACCTCGGGCCCCAAAAAGTCAAACAGGTAACCTCCTTCTTTCTGTACGATATGGGCGCCATAGAAATCGGCCGCTTCATTTTGGAGGCTATAGCTGTAGCGGGTGATCCCCTCGGCTTCTAGCTCCGGGGTTCCGAATTTTTGAATCAGGCTCCCCCCTGGCTTAATCTGAGAGACGAACTGCTGAAATGCTTCCTGCAGGGAATCCATATTTTCGAACACATCCATATGGTCCGCATCCATGGCGGTAAGCACGGCAATCCTTGGCGATAAGCGCAGAAAGCTGCGATCATACTCATCGGCTTCCACGACGGCCCATGGCGCGTCCCCCGCCAGGAAATTCGTTTCATAGTTCACCGATAATCCCCCAAGGAATGCTTGGGCATCCCGACCTGTTTCCCGCATCAAGTAAGCGATCAATGTCGATATCGTCGTTTTGCCGTGGGTGCCTGCCACCGCGATGGTACTATGGTCTTCGGTCAGCCACTGCAATACTTCGCTTCGCTTCGCGAGCCGGAAGCCTTCCTGTCGGTACCAGTTGAATAGCCGGTTCTCTTTGGAGATGGCGGGCGTATAAACCACCAAATCGGCCGAGGGATCCAGGGCAGATAAGTCCTCCTGATACTGAATATGAATGCCTTCTTGCACCAATCGGCGGGTCAGGGCCGTAGGCTGGCGGTCATAACCGCTCACCGTCATTCCCCGACTCCGAAAACAGCGTGCCAGAGCGCTCATGCCTATGCCGCCTATACCAATAAAATAAACACGTTTTATACCGGATAATTTCATGAGGAACCTGGTTTTATCAATTCAAGAATCTGGCGGGCAATTCGATCATCGGCATCTTTGATGGCGATGGACTTCAAGTAATCGATCATGATTTGCTGCATGGCTGGGTTCCGCTTTAGAACCAGAAGCCGCTCGAGCAAATCTGATTTCAGATCCACATCCCGGATCATCAATGCCCCTTGGTGTTCCACCAGGGCCAAAGCATTGGCTGTTTGGTGATCTTCGGCCGCATAGGGGTAAGGAACAAATATCGTCGGCCGGGCAGCGATGCAGATTTCCGATATCGCCAGAGCCCCCGCCCGAGAGACCATAAAGTCCGCCGCGGCATAGGCTAAATCCATTTCTTGGATGAATGCATGAACCTTCACTTGATTCCCATAAGGTTGGGCCGCCCTTCTGGCCTCTTCCTCAAACTGAGGTCCGGTTTGCCAAATCAACCTGAATCCTTCCTCAACGAGGGAAGGCAAATGGGCCAGGACGGCCTGATTGATGGAGCGGGCGCCTAGACTTCCCCCCAACAGGAGCAGGCAGGGTCCCGCGTCCAGACCAAAATGGGCCTTCCCTTCGGCGCTGCGGCGCGTCGACTGGCTTATCTGAGTTCGAACCGGATTCCCCGTCAGGACCAGCCGATCGCTGGGAAAGAACTTCTCCATCCCCCGATAAGCCACGCATATTCGCTTCGCTTTTCGGCCCAGCCATTGATTGGCTTTGCCTGCATAGGAGTTCTGTTCCTGAATAACGGTGGGGATGCCTAGATGCTGGGCTGCCAAAAGGACAGGGAAGCTGGCGTAGCCCCCGACGCCCAAGGCTACCTGGGGTTGAAACTCCTTGACTAGACGTCGAGCCTGTTGATAGCTCCGCCAAAGCACCCCGGGGAGGCGCAGGTTTTTCCACCAGTGGTGGCGGTTCCAACCTGCCATATCTAAACCAAGAATCGGGAAACCAGCCTGGGGAACTCTCTCCATTTCCATTTTTCCTTTGGCTCCCACAAACTGAATGCGCAATTCGGGGACCATCCGCGTTAAAGCCTGAGCCACGGCAATGGCAGGGAAAACATGTCCCCCGGTGCCTCCTCCTGCAATCAGAATACGAATATCAGGCATAGCTTACCTCCTTTTTGGCACGCGGTGCGTTTCCTTCTTCCGGGCCCGGTTCGCGCTTGGCTCGGGATTTACCTTCCAACTCTTCCACGTAGCGGCTCACGCTTAAGACCATGCCCAGGGCGATGCTGGTGAACAGGACGGAAGATCCCCCCATGCTGACCAAAGGGAGCGTAAGCCCGGTGACAGGTAGGAGGTTTACATTCACAGCCATATTGATCATCGCCTGAAATACCAAGGTGATGGTCAGCCCTACCGCCAAAAATCCTCCAAAGGCATAGGGACAGCGTCGAAACAGGACAATGCTTCGCCAGAGCAGCAACAGATACAGGCTAATGAGCACGGCAGCGCCGATTAACCCATACTCCTCGATAATCGACGCGAAGATGAAGTCTGAGAAGGCCTCGGGTAAAAGATTTTTCTGAATCGAGTTTCCGGGACCCAGCCCTACCATGCCACCGTTGGCGATGGCGATCTTGGCCTGCAACACCTGAAATACTTCCTCTTCCTGTCCCGAAGTCGAGGCCATAAAATCTGTGAGTCGCTTCTCCCAGGTGTCGGCTCTACCCCAACCCGTAAGCTTTGAAAACCCAAAAACACCGGCACCCAGCAATACGCCGCCGAATGCAAGAACAAGGATATGCTTGACCTGGACCCGGCCAATGAAAAACAAGATGCAACAGGAAACCCCCAGCATCATGGCCGTAGACAAGTTGGCCGGCATGATGAGAAGACAAGTCAGCAAGACCGGAATCAAAACGGGAATGAATCCGTTCTTCCAGTCCTTGATTGTTGCCTGCCTCATGCTTAACATGCGAGCCAGCAACATAAACAGAGCCAGTTTAGCCAAATCCGAGCTTTGGAAAGTAAGATTAATTACCGGAAGCCGAACCCATCGAGACCCGTCGTTGATGGTGGTTCCAAAAATCAGGGTGTATAGCAGCAAGGGGATGCTGATCACATAGAGCAGTACGGCAAAGCGGGCAAATCGCGTATAATGAATGCGATGAACCAGGAAAATGATTCCCAGTCCCATTCCTAAAACCAGCAATTGCTTAATCAGAAAGTGATGGGCATTCTTATCCATACGATAGACTAAAGTCCCCGTCGAGCTATAAACAGCCAACAGACTCACAAAGGACAGGATTAGGATCACTGCCCAAATAATCTGATCTCCACGAAATAAATCCCAAAACGTTCTCATAGCGGCATTTTTTAAAGGGCCATGACGGCCTCCTTAAACTGTCTTCCCCGGTCTTCATAATTTTGAAATAAGTCGAAGCTTGCGCAGGCCGGGGACAAAAGCACCACATCTCCTTTCTCTGCAAAGGCATAAGCTGCGGCCACAGCCTCGGCAGCGGAATGCGTATCCGCCATCTGGGCCACTCTTCCTTCAAATGCCTCGTAGATACGGGTATTGTCCTTGCCCATGCAAACAATGGCCTTGACTTTCTCTTCGACCAGATCATAGAGCGCTTCGTAGGCATTGCCTTTATCCTGTCCGCCCAAGATCAATACCACCGGCTGTCTCATGCTCTCCAGGGCAAACCAAACCGAATTGATGTTCGTTGCCTTGCTGTCGTTGATGAAATCAACCCCCCGTACGGTCGCCACAAACTCCAGTCTATGCGCCAATCCCTCAAAACGCATAAAACTCTCCCTAATCTTCTCCTTTCGGATGCCAGCAATTCTGGCGGTAATGCCTGCGGCCATGGTATTGTATAGATTGTGTTGTCCTTTTAAGCGTAGTTCGTGGATGGACATGGTCATCGGGTCCTCCTGCTGCGTAATGTGTAACTGATCATCCTGTACAAAGGATGCAACTTCTCGATGCTCGGGTTTGTTCATAGTAAAGTATAAGATTGAAGGTGTCATGGTATGTTGATGGACGTAGGCGGCGATCCGCGCATCGTCCCCATTGAGAATTAAATAGTCTGGCGCCTGCTGCTGGGCGCAAATCCGAAACTTGGTCTCTATATAGGCCTCCACTTGTCCACCATAACGATCCATATGGTCAGGCTCAATATTCAGAATCATGGCAATGTCAGGACGGAAGTTGACCGTGTCTTCCAGCTGAAAGCTGCTGACCTCGATCACATACCATTCCGTCGGGGCCAGCGTCAACTGCAGGGCAAAGCTCTGGCCGATATTCCCCACAAGGGAAACGGAGTATCCGCTGTCTCGCAATAGGGCATAAATTAAACTGCTGGTCGTCGATTTACCGTTGCTTCCCGTAATGGCTATGATCCGGGAGGGATTGCGATGATGGAAGGCAAACTCCAGCTCCCCCCATATGGGAACCCCCTGTTCGCGCGCTTTATTCAGCACCTCGACATGGGGAGGGATGCCCGGGCTTTTCACCACCAGCGAGACGCCCTCCAGGATATGAGGCCCATGTCCCCGCTCTTCAAAAGGGATACCCGCCTGCGTCAACCTGGACTTATAGAATTCAGATATGGGACCGGCATCGGAAACCAGGACTTCTGCACCCGTTCGGCGAGCAAGCAGGGCTGCCCCGGTGCCGCTTTCACCGGCACCCAGGATGAGAACTTTATGATGTTGCCTGTTACCCATAGCCACTATTGCAGTTTTAAGGTGACGATGCTAAAAACGGCCAGCAAAATCCCGATGATCCAAAAGCGGGTTGCGATCTTACTTTCGTGATATCCGAGTTTCTGGTAGTGATGATGCAAAGGGGCCATGAGAAGAAGGCGTTCGCCTACTCCCCGGCGTTTGCGCGTCCATTTGAAATACCATACTTGGGCAATGACGCTCAGATTCTCTACCAGGAATACCCCACAGATAATCGGAATCAATAGTTCCTTTCTCACGATGATGGCCAGCGATGCAATAATGCCTCCGAGTGCCAGGCTACCCGTGTCGCCCATAAACACCTGGGCGGGATAGGCATTATACCAGAGAAATCCGATGCAGGCCCCCACAAAAGCGCCAATGAAAATCGATAGCTCCCCGAGGTTCGGGATATGCATGATGTTCAGGTAGTCCGCAAAAATGTAATTACCCGAGACATAGGCAAAGACCCCGAGACAAACCCCTGCAATGGCCGATACCCCGGTGGCCAATCCATCGATCCCGTCCGTAATGTTGGCACCGTTTGAAACCGCCACGATGATGAAAATCACGAACAGCACATAGATTACCGGCGTAATCAGGTCCATGGCGTCTTCGCTGATCCACTGGGCAATGCGGGCATAACTCATTTCATTTCCCTTAAGGAAGGGTATCGTGGTCGTCGCGGCCCGGACGGTAACATAGGTGTGGGATTTGCCCTGATTATCCGGGCGCTGATAGGGTTGAGATACGACTTGCTCGGTCGGGTTGCGGAGCACGGGCTGCCCCTCCTTTACTTCGCGAGTGGTCACCACATGCGGGTTGTAATACATGGTAAGACCTACGATAATACCCAATCCAATCTGACCTAAAATTTTAAACCGGCCCGCCAATCCTTCCTTGTTGCGCCGAAACACCTTGATATAATCATCGAGAAACCCGACTAAACCCAGCCAAAGGGTGGACATCACCATCATCAGGATATAGACATTACCCACACGGGCAAATAGTAAAGTGGGAATGAGAATGGCCGCCATAATCAGCAGGCCCCCCATAGTCGGTGTCCCTCTCTTGGTTTTCTCTCCTTCCAGCCCCAGGTCCCGGATGGTTTCGCCGATCTGACGGCGCCGCAGGTACGCAATAATCCCTTTGCCCAGTACCGCGGAAATAATCAAGGACAGGATGACCGCCATCGCGGTACGAAACGTGATATAATAGAACAACCCCGCGCCAAATAGCCCGAATTGCTCTCTAAGATATATGAACAGATAGTACAGCATAAGCAATTACTTATCCAGGGCTTCCCATTGTTTTTTTAGTTCCCACCGATCATCAAATTCCATACGCTTCCCCCTTATTTCTTGATAGGTCTCGTGACCCTTACCCGCCACAAGAATGATATCTCCGGGTCCGGCCAACATGCTTGCCGTCCGAATGGCCTCGCGACGATCCACAATGCGCAGAACCTTTTTTTTCTGTCCCATCTCCAGTCCCTTTTCCATATCGTCCAGAATGGACTCCGGATCTTCTCCGCGCGGATTGTCCGAAGTCAATACCACCTGATCGCTGTACCGGGCTGCCAAGGCTGCCATCAAAGGCCGTTTCGCATTGTCCCGGTCTCCCCCGCAACCCAAGACCGTGAGCAGCCGCTGCCCATCCTCGCGGAACTGATCAATGGTAACCAGCACATTGCGTAAAGCATCCGGAGTATGGGCGTAATCCACGATCCCTAGTATCCGGTCCTTGGTTGAGATCTGCGTCTCCATACGACCCGGGGCACCCCGAAGCTTGCTTAATCCGGATAAAGCAGTCAGCGGATCCATACCCAGCCATTGAGCGACGCCAAAGACCGCCAGAATATTGTAGGCATTAAACAGTCCCAATAGAAGAAAATGAGCTTCATAAGCATTGACTTGCATCATTAACCCATAAAGCCGGTTTTCCAGGACCTTTCCTTTTATATCAGCCGGGCTTTGCAAGCTGTAGTATGCACGTTTCGCCCGGGTATTTTGCAGAAGGTAATGGGCGCGTCGATCGTCCAGATTTGCCAAAGCATAAGCCGTTGCCGGGAGTTGATCGAAGAATCTTTTTTTAACGTCCATGTAGGTTTTAAAATCTCCATGGTAGTCTAAATGATCATGGCTTAGGTTGGTGAAAACGCCTACATCGAACTGGATGCCTGCGATGCGTTGCTGATCAATGGCATGGGAGCTCACCTCCATAAATACATATTGACAGCCTTCCTGCTTCATCTCGTAAAACAAGGACTGCAAGGCCAAGGCATGAGGGGTCGTATGGGTAGCTGGCCGAGGGGATCCATTGATTCCGATCGATACCGTCGAAATCAAGCCTGCCGCTTTACCCTGCTGAAGAAAGAGCTGATAGAGTAAGGTTGCAACCGTGGTTTTCCCATTGGTACCGGTAATCCCCACCAGCGTCATTTGGCGACTGGGATGATCATAAAAGGATGCGCCCATCCATCCAGCGGCTTGGGCAGCATCTGCAACACAAAGGTAAACCACGCCCTCCACCCTTTGTTCAGGCAGTCGCTCGCCGACAATTAAGCTCGCCCCCGCCGCCACCGCCGCCTCTATAAAATCGTGACCGTCATGCTGCAGGCCGCGCAGAGCAATGTATCCAAAGCCTGGGTGTACTTCTCTTGAGTCCAAGCAAAGGCCGGCAACCTGCTGATTCAGATCACCATGTTGAGCTAGAAGCTCCACCGATTCCACTATGTCCAATATCCTCTTCATATGCGAAGCGTCAGACTTACAGATTGTCCTCTCTCTACCGGCGTTCCGGGCTCAATCGACTGGATCTGAACCCTGCCATTACCTTTCCTTTGCACGCGGAGTCCGCGTTGTTCCAATACATAGACCGCATCCCGAAGCCCCATGCCCCGAACATCGGGCATGGCATGGGTCGGCATAACCCGCGGTACAACCTTATAGGGACGGAGCGTATCCTCCTTGATCTCGATCCAGCCTTCGGCCGGAATCTCCCCGATTCCATATCGCGTCAAAACCTCGGAAAGCATGGCCGCAGACCCCGCCTGGGCGGCTAAACGAAGTCCCGCCTTTTCTCTCATCGTGTCCAGGGGAGCATTCCATGATCCGCTTTGGGATGAAAATATTTTGTCTGCAATCATCTGAAAAACCGGTGCAGCAACAGTTCCACCATAATAAGCGGAAGAATTAGGCCGGGTGCGAATGGCTATAGCAATCGTATACTGGGGTCGATCGGCTGGAAAATATCCGACAAAAGAACCTTGATATACGCGATCACTGTATTTAATCCCCTTATCGGCGACCTGGGCCGTACCGGTCTTACCGGCAATGGGATAATAAGGCCCCTGAATATGTTTAGCCGTCCCTGTTTTGGCGACCTCGCGGACGCATTCCTGCAATTGAGCCACCAGGCTCGAATCGCCAATGGCAGGAACCAAAACTTCAGGATAAAAACGCTCCATGTCCTTTCCGTATTCGCGGATCGCGCTGATCAAATAGGGCTTCATCATTCGACCTCCATTGGCCACCGCGTTGTAAACCATACATGTCTGCAAAGGAGAAATCAGCACCTCATATCCGGTAGCCATCCAGGGCAAAGTGGTCGACGACCAGGTCGGATCTTTGGGTGATTTAATTAAAGGCTTACGCTCCCCCGGCAAGTCAATCCCCGTGGGCCGGTCCAGGCGCAGCGCTCGGAGATTTTCTATAAACTCCTCTGGGTTCTTATAATAATGTTGATGGATCAATTTGGCCATGGCCGCATTGGATGACTGGGCAAAGGCATTTTTGATGGTCGTCTCCCTCAAGCCCAGATGCGAATCCCGCATGACCCGGCGACCGAAGGCGATCGCCCCCCCTTCGGCATCCATGCGATCATGGATATGGACATAGCGATCTTTGAGCAAGGAGTAGAGGGTCATCAACTTAAAAGTAGACCCCGGCTCGGTCGGAACGAGGGCATAATTAAAGTCTTCCCAGTAACGTCCGTCCTTTTGCCTTCCCAGATTTACCAGGGCGCGTATTTTCCCCGTCTCCACTTCCATAACGATGCAGGTACCGTACTGCGCGTCGTATTTTTTCAGCACCGACTCCATGGCAAACTCAGCGACGTCCTGAATGCGCATATCCAGGGTGGTAACCAGATCTTTGCCGTTTTCCGAATCCACCTGCATGCCATTGAGGGGTACCCAAACGCCGCCCGTCATTTTTTGCTCGAGTCTCCGCCCGGCTTCCCCTTGCAATATGCTGTCGTAGGCAGCTTCAATACCGATGGTCGGCCGGTTCTCGCGCCACAGTCCGATGGTCCGGTATGCCAGTTTTCCATAAGGGTTGATTCGGCGCGGCTTCAGCTCATGGATAAAGCCACCCCGGTATCTCCCAAGACGAAATATGGGAAGTTCCCGAAGCGCCTGGTACTCGTGGTAGGCCACCGACTTCTTTAATAAAAAGTATTGCCGGTTTTCCTGCTTTCCGCGCTGCAGGGCGCGGCGATAGTATGCAGGGCTGCGATCTCCCAGAATTTCCGATATGCCCTGGGCTAAGGAGGCCAAGCTATCGGAGAGCAACTTTTCATCAATAACGCTGAAATCAATATGAATATCGAATCGAGGTATGGTTGAGCAGAGCAGACGCCCATCTTCGGCGTAAATATTTCCTCTTTCGGCAGACAAAGGGGTTACGCGGGTATTAATATCCCGCCCGAGCGCCCGGAGCCTGGGCCCTTCCTCTATCTGGATCATGGCCGCTTTCGCCAAGATGGCACCCCCTAACAGGCAGAGGCATGTAAAAGCCAGATAGACCCTAAATCGTATGTCCTTTTTAATTTCCAATCGCCGAGGTCTGTTTTCTCAGTGTATCCGAAGTCAATAAATAAGCGGGAAGGGCAAGGGGCTTTAGCCCCAACTCCTGCGCCTTTTCCACAACTTTATTTTCCATTTCCAAATTCAATAATTGGCTCTTTCTGTCCATGTACTTCCAGCGCAATTCCTTAAGCTGGGCCTGCTGCTCGTTCATCTCTTTCTGGATGGCCACCGCCCGCTGCGTATTATGGATGTATACGATCGAAAGCAGGGCGAGAAATGCCAAGAA
The DNA here is from genome assembly GCA_964646775.1 of uncultured Chitinophagaceae bacterium. GTDB lineage: Bacteria > Bacteroidota > Bacteroidia > Chitinophagales > Chitinophagaceae > CAYPQN01. Next base: position 9,929 of record CAZYEZ010000001.1, read on the forward strand.
GGGAATATTCCCCACCACCGCCTGATAGGAGAATCGCTCCAGGAAGGCAGGCCAGGTTCGGCCAGGTCGATGAGATGGTGTTGGCGAGCTCATAATGATTTCGGTTCGTACTATTGATTTGCCTATGGTCTTTACTCTTTTTTATTTCTCGATGTTTTTATCCATGGTTATCCTTTGTAGACTTTGCTTTATATGTCTATGGTGATTTATGTTTATGGATTAGTTGATGGTTTTCCTTTTACGGCCTTTTTATTTTCCTTTCTCTCCTGTCTCTCCTGTCTCTCCTGTGTCTCTCCTTTCTCTTCTTCTTTCTCTTCTTTCTCTCCTTTTGCCGCTTCCTCATTTCGCAGGCCCAGCCTTAGCCGAGCTGAACGGGCCCTGGGATTTGCTTTCACTTCCTGGGCAGAAGGAGCGATCCACCCGGGCGGTAACAAAGTGAAGGTTGGCTTCCTTTCCGGATTCCCGTAGAAATCGGTCTGCCTCGCTTCCCAACCGCCCTGTTTGATGAACTGCTTAACGATCCGATCCTCGAGCGAGTGAAAGCTGATCACGGCGAGCCTGCCCCCTGGCCGAATCCAGTCGGCCGCCTGCATAAGCAGTTCCTTCAATGCCCCGATCTCATCATTGACCTCCATGCGTATGGCCTGAAAGACCTGCGCCAGATACCGATGGGGGTTTCCCTTTACACAAGGGGTCAGCATGGCTTTGAAAGACGCCGTAGAGTCTAGGGGACTGCGCGCTCGCTCTCGAACAATATGCGCAGCCAGCGTCCGCGCATTGCGTACCGACCCATACTGCTCGAAAAGGGTTTGCAAAGCCTTCTCGCCATAGGTCTCCAGGACCTCCTTTGCAGTCAAAGCGTTGCGGCGGTCCATGCGCATGTCCAACGGGCCATCCCAGCGCGTAGAAAACCCTCGATCACCTTGGTCAAATTGATGGGAGCTCACGCCCAGATCCGCCAGTATGCCATCCACCTTCGAAAGACCATGCGCACGGAGGAACCGCCCCATATGCCTAAAATTCTCCTCAATGAGAATCAATCGACCATCTTCCGGGCTGTTCCTGCCGGCATCCCGATCCTGGTCAAAAGCGAAGACTCGCCCCTGATCTCCCAATCTGGAAAGGATCTCCCGGCTATGGCCCCCCGCCCCGAAAGTGGCGTCTACATAGACGCCTGCTGGCTGAATATCCAGTCCATCAACCGCCTCTTTTAAAAGAACTGCTGTATGATAAATTCCTCTGCCATCCATGATTAAATGCTTTCGTCGGGAAGCATGAAATCCGAACCAGCCACTTGTTCGGCCAGTTGGCTAAAGTTTTCTGTCTTCTCCCTCAGGTATTGGTAATACGTATCTTTATCCCACAACTCCACTTTATTTCCTTGGGCAGAGAAAATCATTTCTTTCTTTATACCCCCGTATTCCAGCAAGGGACGGGGCACGAGAATGCGTCCAGCCTGATCTGCCTCAATAGGTGTTGCCCCATTCAGAAACAGTCTCTTGAACTCTCGGACGCTGCTATTAAAATCATTCAGCTTAAGCAGGCGATGCGCGAGCTGATCCCAGTCCCTGCGCAGATAGAAGGTGAGACAATGCTCAAATCCCCGGTTCAGCACGAACTGTTGCGTGCTGTCTTCCGGCAGCTGCTTACGAAATCCCGAAGGCAGCAAAAAGCGACCTTTGGTATCGATGGCTACCTCATATTCTCCGAGAAAATGTGTCATTTATTAATCCAACGCTATTCTTCCCACAAAATAACACATTTTCCCACTTAATTCCACCAATATGACGGAACTAATTTATCCACAGGGAATCCACTCGGGATAAACCCTTTAAAGATAGGCGATTAGGCCCTAAACATCGACCAAGTCAATGTTTAGACTGTGTATAAGATGTGAATTACGGTGAATCCATGTGCATAAGCGTAATTCTCCATATTTTCAGGATCCTATAGGGGCCTATTTAGGTCTGTCGGTGGATTTTTCTTATCTTTGCTCCCTTTGGTAGCATTCATGATGAAATCGCGCTCCCTATCTTCGCTAGCTCTCGGGCTTTGCCTTTGCCTGATGGCGGCCTGCAGTGGTTTTGAGCAGATTAAAAAAAGCAATGACCTCAACTATAAGCTAGAGAAGGCCAATGCTTATTTTGAACAGAAACGCTATGATCTGGCCAGCCAACTGTATTATGATTTGTTGCCGGTGATGAAGAACACCCGCAACTATGAGCAGTTGTATTGGCGCTATGCTCTGAGTTACTGGCATATGAAGGATTACCTCTCTGCTTCCTATCACTTTCGGAACTTTATGGATTTTTTTCCCAATAGTCCCGATCGAACCGAAGCGGAGTATTTGGCGGCACTTTCATTCTATGAAATGGCCCCCAAGCCTTCCCTGGATCCAACGCACACCCAGAAAGCGCTCGAAGCCCTCCAGTCCTTCATCAATACGCATCCAGAATCGCCACATATTGCCGATGCTTCTAAATATGTGGATGATTTGCGGGCGCGTCTGGAAACCAAGGCGGCCAACGCGGCCAAGCTCTATTATGATATCGGGCAGCATAAGGCCTCGGGCGTCGCCTACCGTTATGTGATGCGACAATATCCCGCCTCGTCCCGCTCGGATTTTTACCAGTATATGATCGTTCGATCCATGTATGATTATGCCAAAGAAAGTATTGATACCAAGCAGGAAGAGCGCTATGCCGAAACCTTAGAGCAGTACCGAAAATTGGTAGACGATTATCCGCAATCCACCTATATCCGGGAGGCCGAAAAGTTAGCCTACCTGGCCGAAGAAAAAATAAAATCTATAAGAAATGAGCGTAAATAAAAAAGCCATCGCCGGCATCAGCCCACTGGTTGAAACCCAAGACGTAGCAGCCTTAAAGGCCAAGACGGGGAACCTGTATGAATCCATTGCCATCATATCCAAAAGGGCGAACCAGATTTCCATCAATCTCAAAGAAGAACTCCATCGCAAGCTTGAAGAGTTTTCTTCCCATGGAGACAATCTGGAAGAGATTCATGAGAACAAGGAGCAAATCGAGATCTCTCGAATTTATGAGCGCATGGCCAACCCCGCCCTCCTTGCTACCCAGGAGTTTATAGAAGACAAGATTTATTACCGCAACAAGTAATTTCAAGCGCTTGAAAAGGGAGTCTACGGACTCCTTTTTTTAGCGCCGTCCAAGGAAGAGGCCAAGGGCAGGCCTGCCCTTTATCTCCAGATTTATTAACGGATCCGACTTTAAACGGTCTGTTTCGCATTTCATGAATACCCGCCCGTATAAGCATCTATTCTTTGACCTCGATCATACGCTCTGGGATTTCGAGAAAAATACGGCCCAGGCACTTTCCCAGATATGGGGAGATTTCGGAGGCTGGCTTCCCGGATCCCTTCATGTCTCGACCTTCTACCAGCATTTTCGCAAGCACCACCTTCGACTTTGGAATCAGCTTCAACGCGGTGAGATTCGCGGCGATGCCTGGCGATGGAAGCGGTTCTGGTTTACACTTTTGGACTTCCAGCTTGCCGATCGCGAACTGAGTCAGGCGATGGACCAGGCCTTCCGGGAACAACTTCCCTATCAGCGTCACCTTATCCCGTATGCACGGGAAGTACTGGATTATCTCTCTCCCCGATACAGCCTCCATTTGCTCACCAATGGATGGGAACGAATGCAACGCCAAAAAATTCGCTCCTCCGGGATTGAGGGCTATTTTAAACAACTGATTTGCTCCGAAATTGCGCTGAGCCGAAAACCGAATCCGGAGATCTATATCTATGCCCAAAAACTGGCCGGGGCCAGCCCTGACTCCTCTTTAATGATTGGAGACCGTTATGATATAGATGTCCTGGGGGCGCGAAATGCCGGCTGGGGGCAGATTCATTTCAATCCTAAAAAAACCCGCAATCACCCGAAGCCCAGCCTGGAAATCAGCTGCCTTTCCGAACTCATGGATTTGCTTTAACCACCTCAAGCATGGGAACTCCTGCACAGGGAGGTTCTCTCCGTGCTTCGAACTGCATGAGAGAAGGCTCCGGGCATTCCGCCTTAGCGCAGCCGAATCTCCTCGACCAGCACTTGTTGGAAATGGGTGTTTATCCGCTCAATAATCTGGGACTTTCCTGCGCTGAGTTCCTGGCGGAGTACGGCATGACCCGCGTCGATGATCAGCGTTTTATCCTTTAGATAAAGCTGTCGGGTATGACGCGCAATGGTCTTGCCCATGATAGACTCCCAGTCTTCGCGTATCCTTAGTTCCATGACTCGAGCTTTCCAGCGGGAGCGCTCCAGCCATATATTTAATGCTTCACCGATTTGATAGGTGCCCATGGCAGCAAATTAGCAATATTTTCTTGGATCTCTAATGGGGCAGGAATGGGGAGAAAAAAAACAGGGCTTCACCGCATGTTCCCTGAGAAATTCTATATTTGTGTTCTTTGGGAAGTTCTCCAAGGACCCCAGCTTTCTATACCAACCCTATGAAAAACCTTTTCCCCCTTTTTGGGATCATCCTGGGCCTTATCGGCTTAAGCAGCTGCGCGGAAGATTTTCAGGTGACGGCTCCTTATCAACAGGTTACCGTTGTCTATGGCATGTTAGACCCGCAGGATACGGCCCACTATATTCGCATTCAAAAGGCCTATCTGGACGAGAATAAAAGCGCCCTTCGCATGGCCGAGAATTCGGACTCCAATTTTCATGCTGATCTTCAGGTCACCATGGTTGCTTTTTCCGACCCCGAGGGCCAAAAACCTGTAGAAACCTTTACCCTAGAAAAAGTCGACCTACAGACAGAGGGCTATCCAAAAGAGGAGGGTGCCTTCTTTACCACTCCTTCCTATGCCTACAAGTTTCAAGCCGTTCTTAATCCCTTTCAGTACTATCGACTTCGAATTCTCAACCCACAGACCGGGTCTAGGGATTCTTCGGATTTAATCGGGATCGTGAACGCCGCGACCGATCGCAATCCAAGCAATTTTTATGTGCGTGATTTTGTTGCATTGGGCCTAACCATTGACTTTTCCCGGATCGGCCCCAATTTCCGCTACGTGCTAGAAGGTTATTTCCCCCGGAATGCCAAAATGGTGGAGGGAAAGATTCGTTTTCACTATGTAGACCGGCAAGTCCTCACGGGTACGGAGACCAGGCGCTTCGTGGATGTGTCCCTGGGCAAAGATGTAGACTATGGCGCGGACCGCTCATTTAGGTTCGAGATGCCAAACAGCCAGTTCTATGCCTCGCTCTCTGAACTCATGGGGCCAGCTCCGGCCAATACGGAGCGGTACCTGGACAGCATGGATTATTATATTTATGCCGGCTCTGCGGAACTTTATACCTATGAGCAGATAAATTTGGGTCAAGGAGGCTTAACCTCAGATCAGATTCGTCCCTATTATACCAACCTTCGCGGGAAGTATATCCTCGGGCTTTTAGCCTCACGGACCACCCGATTCTACGAAGGGGCCGTGATTACCCCGCAGACCCTGGAGGCTCTAAAAACCCATCCCGAAACTGCTTCGCTGAATATCCGGGGGTTCTACAATAAATAATAGATTCGTCCAAAAAAAGTCCTAAGTCCCAGCCGAACTATAGGCTAGGACCCAGCTCTTTGGCGTATCCGTGCTCATTTCCGGCAAAACTGTCTGTATTTGCCGAAGATCGCATCTTGCTTTTTTCAGTTTGTCAGAATGCCTGCCAATATTTCAGCATTCGGGCCGATGGCACATCAATTGAACGAAATCAGCTATAAAGGTTACCAACATTGAATTAATTACAAGAATTATGGGAAAAATAATTGGAATTGACTTAGGAACTACCAACTCATGCGTCGCCGTAATGGAGGGAAATGAGCCGGTGGTTATTGCCAACGACGAAGGACGTCGCACGACCCCTTCGATTGTCGGATTTTTGAAAAATGGAGAACGAAGAATTGGGGATCCGGCCAAGCGCCAGGCTATTACCAACCCAACGAACACGGTCATGTCCATCAAACGATATATGGGCCGCAGCTTCGACGAGGTAAAAGGAGAAATGACCCACAATTCCTATAAGATCATCAAAGGGGACAACAACACGCCCCGGGTAAGCATTGATGATCGGGTCTATACGCCGCAGGAAATCTCGGCCATGGTTCTCCAGAAGATGAAGAAAACCGCAGAGGAGTTCCTAGGCCAGGAAGTTCAGGAAGCGGTCATTACGGTACCGGCTTATTTTAACGACGCGCAGCGCCAGGCAACGAAAGAAGCGGGTGAAATTGCCGGTCTTAAAGTAAGAAGGATCATCAATGAGCCCACGGCTGCCGCCTTGGCCTATGGACTGGACAAGCAAAACGCAGAAAGCAAAATCGCCGTATTTGACTTAGGAGGAGGTACCTTTGATATCTCGATCCTAGAATTAGGGGACGGTGTATTTGAAGTAAAATCAACCAGCGGGGATACCCATTTGGGTGGAGACGACTTCGACAAAGTAATCATGGACTGGCTGGCCGATGAATTCAAGAAAGAGGAAGCCGTGGATCTCCATAAAGATCCCATGGCATGGCAGCGACTTAAAGAAGCTTCTGAAAAAGCGAAGATTGAGCTTTCTTCCTCTCAAGAAACGGAAATCAATCTTCCTTATATAACTGCCGTAGACGGAGTTCCCAAACACTTGGTACGCAAACTCTCCCGAGCTAAGTTTGAACAACTGGCCGACAGCCTGATTGAAAGAACGCTGGAACCTTGCCGCAAGGCGCTGAAAGATGCGAACATGAGCACTTCGGAAATCGACGAGGTTATCCTGGTAGGGGGATCAACTCGGATTCCGAAAGTCCAGGAGGTCGTAGAAAAGTTTTTTGGACGTAAACCGCATAAAGGCGTTAATCCCGACGAAGTCGTGGCCATTGGCGCAGCCATTCAGGGCGGCGTGTTGACAGGAGATGTCAAAGACGTCCTGCTTCTCGACGTGACTCCGCTATCCTTGGGTATTGAGACCATGGGAGGCGTGATGACCAAACTGATCGAAGCCAATACGACCATACCGACGAAAAAGAACGAAGTATTCTCGACAGCCAGCGATAATCAGCCGAGCGTAGAAATCAACGTTATCCAGGGCGAACGACCCATGGCCAAAGACAATAAGTCCCTGGGGCGCTTTATCTTGGACGGAATTCCGCCGGCTCCACGGGGCGTACCTCAAGTTGAAGTCATCTTTGACATAGACGCCAACGGCATTCTTCATGTCACCGCCAAAGACAAGGGAACCGGAAAGCAGCAGAACATCCGCATTGAAGCCGGAAGCGGCTTGAGTAAAGAAGAAATCGAGCGGATGAAAAATGAAGCTAAAGCAAATGAAGAAGCAGACCGTCAGGTAAAAGAAAGGGTCGAAAAACTTAATCTGGCCGACGGGCTTATTTTCAATTCAGAAAAGCAACTGAAGGATTACGGCGACAAAATTCCGGAAGATCAGAAAAAGGAGATCGAATCAGCCCTTGCCAAGGTTAAGGAAGTTCATAAGGCAGAGGACATGGAAGCATTGGATCCAGCAATCGAAGCCCTGAATACAGCTTGGCAAGCGGCCAGCCAGCATATATACAATGCCCAGCAAGAAGCCTCAGCCGGCAATCAGGAAACAGGAAGCGGATCATCGTCCGAAGGTGGCGGAGATGATGGGCAAGTATCCGACGCCGAATACGAAGAAGTAAAATAAATCTCGGGTTCCACCCGACCACCGATTTGTTAGCAGGGGATGTTTTTCCCCTGCTTTTTCATATCACCCCATCTGGCACTTCCCATGCAACACTAGCTCTTAACCCACATTGCGCACTCCCGGAAGAGCCGGTAACGGCGGAGCAGCTCAATGAAATTGCCCGGGGACTTAATGATCGCTATGAACATAAGCGCTCTCTTTTCAAGTCCACAGATGAACTGGTCATTCGTTGGACCGATGATCTGTGGAGCAAGCTGGTGGAAGGGAATAAGCTTGACCTGAGTCTCTATTCGCCGACAAGTCGCAAGATCGACCCAGACACGATGGAACATCGAGAAGCCCGCGAGGCCATTCGAATCCTCTATACCCAAGCCTCTTCAAAGCAGCCCATAAACCGATCAAGCGGCCTTGTGATGCGGATCTCGCAAGCATGCCTTACCGTTTTAATATCCGCCGGTTTTCCTTAATGCCATCACCGCTGTACTGGATCCAATACCATCCGGATGACAAGCCCGCCATCGAAATTACCTGTCTACTGGATTGGACAGGTATACGTTGAAGAATGCGACCCGTTAAGTCTGCTAATTCAATCCGAGCATCTTGAGGAACACGACCATGAATCTCTATGGTTGCCTGATCCGTGACAGGACTGGGATATACTCTTATGCCTGAAGATTCAGATTGGAGGTTATCCACCCCGACCTGCCAGGTCTTAAATGAAATCGTTTCCCAAGGAGAATAACTCTCTGTCCCGTTGCTCGTGCAAAAACTCCGAACATGCATGTAGCAGTTTGCCCCCGGATTCAAGGCCGACATGTGCAAACTGGTGAATTGATATTTCGTTCCAAGGCCAGGTGGGCTCGCATGACGGGAAACATCATATTCATACCATAAAACGGTAGGGACTGGATCCCAGTAAACGACAGCCTCATTGACACCTATATTCGCCATTTGGAGTTCGGGCTCCCGGCAAGGAACTGGCGTCATAAAAGAATCTAAAATCCAGTTGGAAACCTCCCCGACAGGACAATTACTCCTTAAATGAACATAATACTTCGTATTCTCTACCAATCCAGTTAAGAGAACAGGTGGCGCATTAACCGTGGTCCAGCCCGTCGCGGAAACAGGACTAGAAGGATCATTGTTGACAATGTAATCATAGCTCGTAGCCGAAGAGACGGTATCCCAAGATATGGTTACACTCGTCGGAGTAAGGTTGGTGAGTTTGACGTTTGATGGAGGGTCACAAGGGGGCAGCGTCCAAAAAGAATATTGCACCCAAGGAGAATAACTTGATGAAGAACACTTATTCCGTAAATATAAAAAGTAGTTGGTGGACAGAGTTAGCCCCGTCGCATTTATCGATGTACTCGTCGTGGTTTGAAAAGGAACCGTATGTGTCGGGTTGGTAGGACTGGTGCTGACGATGTAATCATATCTCTGAGTACCTGATACCCCCGTCCATCCCAAGGTGGCTGAAGTAGATAATACATTGGAGGACATGATGCCGCTCGGGCTGAGGCAGGATGAGTTAATAATATAATAAATCTCCACCCGGCCAATGGGTGTTCCATATCCCTCTGTAGAATAGTTCGGGGCAGGGCCGCCCATGATCGATCCTTGATAAAACAACCTGTTAAGGGAGACCCCAAACGTCCCGATGTTGGTGGTGTAAGGCGTTACATTTCCAGAAAGAGTGTTCGCGCTGCCTGAACCAGCCGCCCCAAAAACCCCAATAATATCTCCTGCGTTAACCTGAAAAGGGCCACCGGATGAGCGGCCCAAGGAAATCCATGGGATAAATAGGCTAAAGTGGTAAAATTCGTGGAGGTAGCTGGGTGAACAACCGGCGTAGAATCGTTAATCCGTAATAGGTGGATGTATTGGCCAAACACGCCGGCCTCCTTGGGTATCCGAAGGTAAGTAATTGTAAAGTTTATGGGGGCTTCGAACCAATATCCATTAACCGTTCCCGTATGAAAACTATCATGAGGCGGAACCGGCATCACCGTCCCAATTTGCAGTTGAGCTCGGCCTACCCCAGCTAGTAATAAAAGGAGCCCGACAAGTAATTATCTCTTCATCTTAAAAAA
>CAZYEZ010000001.1:19815-39103 GCA_964646775.1 uncultured Chitinophagaceae bacterium
TCAATGTTCCGATCTCCTATCTATTGTCGAACGGGCAAGACTTGCCGATTAGGAGATGCATGGCCATCTCCCCTTCCTCTTCATTCCCTTCAGAAAAAACTATCTTTGTCATACACCCGTGCCCGATCGCGCAAAACCATACCTCAGCTATGCAAAAAAAACCAATGAAAGGATTCCATACTCTTTGTCTACACTCTGGCCAAACACCTGAATCAAATCGGGGCCATCTTACGCCCATCTATGCGACAAGCACCTACACATTTGAAACCGCTGAACAGTCGGAATCCTTGTTTGAAGGAAAAGAATCCGGATTTGTTTATGGGCGATTTGGCAGCCCTAATACCTTTGAACTGGAAAGCAAAATGGCGGCCCTGGAAGCTTATGGTTTGGAACAGTCACCCGGAGTGCCTCTATCGCTATATGCCGTTGCCCATGCTTCCGGCATGGGGGCCATCAGCAGCGTATTGATTCATCACCTCAAGCCCGGGGACCAAATTCTGGCAACCCCTAGCCTTTACGGAGGAACGCAAGAACTGGCAGACCGCGTACTCCGAGAGATGCAGATTGAAATGATCAATGCAGATCTACAGGATCCCTCCGCGATCGAAAAGGTCTTACAAGAAAACCCTCGGATCCGGCTTCTATACATAGAGACCCCGACCAATCCTATGCTGCGCTGCTATGACCTAGAGGCCTTAACCCAGGCAGCCCGGCAGAACGGACTTCTGGTTTGCGTCGATAACACATTTGCCACCCCTTATCTGCAGCAGCCCTTCCGCTACGGCGTCGATTATGTGGTCCATTCAACAACGAAATTTCTCAACGGGCATGGCACGGCGGTCGGTGGAATTCTGGTTGGCCGAACGGAGTCCGGCGAGCGGGATGCCTTGACCAAAACCCACCGTCTTTTGGGGGCCCAAGCAAATCCTTTTGATACCTTCATGCTCTTACAGGGGATCAAGACCCTACCATTGCGCATGGATAGGCAAACAGAAAACGCGCAAAAAATAGCCGCCTACCTTCAAGGACATGCAGCCGTTTCCCGGGTTCACTACCTGGGCCTACCCGACCATCCAGATTTTGAGCTTGCTCAACGGCAAATGCGTGGGCCCGGAGCGGTTCTAAGCTTCGAACTCAAGGATGGGCAGGCCGCCGCCTTCCGTTTCTTAAACCGCATAAAGCTATGCGCTTCTGCCGTTTCTCTAGGCACCTGCGATACCCTTGTATGCCACCCTGCCTCTTCCACGCATCGAGGCGTTGACCCCAAGATAAAGGCAGCCAGCGGGCTTACGGACGGCCTGCTTCGCATGAGCGTAGGACTCGAAGATATCGACGACCTGATTGCGGATTTGGAATCCGCGCTGAAAGCTTAAATAGCCTGGGCACCCAAGACTAAATCAACGTTTTCTCTAAAGCCATTAGACCTTAACGATATTTACGCGATAAAAATCTTATGAAAACAGTATATGTAATCGATGCCTTGAGGACTCCGGTTGGAAAATATGGAGGTTCCCTAAGTGGAGTGCGTCCCGACGACCTATTTGCCTGGGTACTGCGTGGGATTCTAGATCGCAACCCGGGGGTTCCGGAAGCGGAAATTGAAGATGTGATCTGTGGTGCGGCCAACCAAGCGGGCGAAGACAACCGAAATGTGGCACGCATGGCCGCTCTTTTGGCCGGGCTTCCGCTTTCAACCGGAGGCAATACGGTGAACCGCCTCTGCGCTTCAGGTCTTCAATCGATCATGGATGCGGCTCGGGCCATTGCATGTGGAGACGGGGATTTTTACCTCGCCGGAGGCGTCGAAAGCATGAGTCGGGCGCCGTATGTCCAATCCAAGCCAGAAACCGCCTTTTCTCGAACTCCCCAAATCTTCGACACCACGATTGGCTGGCGTTTTATCAACCCTAGATTGGACGATATGCACCCCACCTTCTCCATGGGAGAAACTGCTGAAAACGTGGCGGAAAAATACCAGATTTCTCGGGAAGCGCAAGATCAGTTTGCCCTGGAAAGCCAGGAAAAATACTTCGCAGCAGCCAAGGCCCAGCGCTTTCAGGAAGAGATACTGCCCCTGACCGTTCCTGCCGGGCGAGGGAAAACCTTGCAATTTTCGCAGGACGAACACCCACGCCAAACCAGCTTGGAAAAGCTGGCAAATCTGAAGCCTGCCTTCCGCCAGCCGGGAACAGTAACTGCTGGCAATGCCAGCGGGATTAACGATGGAGCCGCCGTCCTCCTGCTCGCCTCGGAATCCGCGGTAAAAAAGTACGGCTTGGCCCCGCTGGCGCGCATTCGAAGTATGGCGATCGCTGGAGTGGACCCTGCCTATATGGGTATGGGGCCGGTACCCGCCAGCCAAAAAGCCCTGAAACGGGCCGGATTAGAAGTCGGGGATCTAGACCTCATTGAGCTCAATGAAGCTTTCGCCGCCCAAAGTATCCCCTGCATGGAAGAACTAGGGCTTCCTGCAGACCGGGTCAATGTCAACGGAGGGGCCATTGCCATCGGCCATCCCCTTGGCGCTTCCGGAGCCCGGATTGCCACCACTTTGATTCACGAAATGAAGAAAAGACATTCTCGATACGGCCTCGCCACAATGTGTATCGGCGTAGGTCAAGGGGCTGCCCTCGTTTTTGAAGGCATGCCTTCTTCCTAAAATTCCTTTTAATGAAAATAGACATCCATACCCACATTATGCCGGAGAAGTCGCCCAACTGGTTTAAGAAGTTTGGCTATGGCGATTTCATTCACCTGGAACATCACAAACCTTGTTGCGCCCGAATGATCCGGGGAGATAAAGTATTCCGGGAGATTCAGTCTAATTGCTGGGACCCTAAGGATCGGTCTCAAGACATGATAAACACAAGGGTGGATGTCCAGGTACTGTCAACCATTCCGGTCCTCTTTAACTATTGGGCTCGGGCTGAACATGCACTGGAGACTTCTAGGTTTTTCAATGATCATATTGCCTCGGTGGTAGATGATCATCCTCAAAAATTTATTGGTCTAGGAACCCTTCCTATGCAAGACGTCGATCTGGCCATTCAGGAGATGCAGCGCTGCGTCGAGTCCCTTGGATTTCCCGGGGTTGAAATCGGCACCCATATTGGGGATCGCAACCTCGATGACCCGGTCCTCGATCCATTTTGGGAGGCGGCCGAGGCCTTGGGTTGCGCCCTGTTCATTCACCCTTGGGATATGATGGGGCAAGCGCAAATGAAAAAGTATTGGCTTCCCTGGCTAGTCGGCATGCCAGCTGAAACAAGTCGGGCCCTTTGTTCCCTGATCTTTGGCGGCGTCTTTGAGCGATATCCGCGCCTTCGCATGGCCTTCGCCCACGGAGGCGGTAGCTTCCCATTTACCCTTGGACGCATCAGCCATGGATTTGAAGTGCGCCCTGACCTCTGCGCCGTCGATAACCCACATCCTCCTTCAAAGTATATAGGAAAATTCTGGGTGGATTCTTTGGTTCATGATCCGAAGACATTTTCCTGGCTGGTTGAAGTGATGGGGGAGGACCAAATCTGCCTTGGCTCCGACTATCCCTTCCCATTGGGAGAACATCATCCTGGAAAAATGATTGAATCGATGAATGATTGGTCCGGCAAACAAAAAGATAAGTTTCTCTTTTCCAATGCGCTGCGGTGGCTCAATTTAGAAGCCCATCGTTTCACTAAGGATTCAAATTGATATTTGAGGTCAATGCCCTAATTTGTGAAGATGGCAGGAAGGTGGACCGGTCTTCTTCATCGGTGGGCCCCTAAATATTTGCTAGGCGGGGGCCTTTTCTTGGGGTCCCTACCCGCCTTAGGGCAGGGCAAAGGCATCCTTGCCTTAAACCAGGAAAGCCCGAATCTGCTAAGAGAGGCTGGGCTATTCTTGTTGGGTGCCGCTTCGTTTTGGTTATTTCAGCGGCTGGTTCTGCGAGGTTCTCGCCGAAAAGCCCTGGCAAAGCTTTCGCTTGAAAGGGAATGGCATCAATCCACCCGTCGAGCGCTCGAAGCATTTCTTCAAGAAACGGAGGGAGAGATCGGTCGGGCCCGCAATCAGGTCAATGAACTCCGTCATCCGGAGAACCAGCGCCCAGCAACCTTCTCCTGGCTACTCCGAAACCTGGATCATCCACTAGATCGGGCGGAAGATGCCCGCCAGGATCTGAATTGGTGCCTGTCGAACGTTCAAAGATCGCTGCCCGACCTCTTTGAATACCTAGACTCCTGGGGGCGACTAATAGGCCAAAAACAGGCCGTCGATTGGAAATTCGAAGTGTCTGGGTCTTCACCGGTCTCTCCATCATGGAATCCGGAACTGGGGTATGTGCTAATCCGAATGGTCAAAAAATCCGTTCAGAATTCCCTCCAACATGCTCAGGCTTCCCGTATATGTCTCCAGTGGAAACTCCAAAATGATGGGGTGATCCACGTTTATGTAAAGGACAATGGAAAAGGTTTCGATACGGGCTCCATTACACGGGGGCAAGGATTGATCACGCTACGCAACCAAGCCGAAAAAGCCGGGGCCATTCTGTATCTAGACTCCACCCTCGGGAAAGGCACGGTGGTTCATCTGGCATTACGGGGGAGCGATGTAGACGAAGCTTAAGCCGTATGGCTCAAGCTTCGAAAATCTACCGGAACCAATCGGCTGACGCCTGCTTCCTGCATGGTTACTCCATAGATCACGTCCACCGAGGCCATCGTCTGCTTATTATGCGTTACGATAATGAACTGCGAGTTATCACTGAACTGCCGGATCATCTGGGTAAACTTCAGCACATTGGCATCATCTAGGGGGGCATCAACTTCATCGAGTATGCAGAAAGGTGCCGGCTTAATCAGATAAATGGCAAACAGAAATGCCGTGGAGGTCAGGGTTTTTTCTCCCCCTGAAAGCTGGGTAAGGGTGCTGGGGCGTTTCCCTTTAGGCTGTGCATAGATTTCTATACCGGTATCGGCCATCTGTTCGGGATCCGTAAGGCGAAGGTCGCAGGTATCCTCGGCGGAAAAAAGCGCCTTGAATACTTTTATAAAGTTCTCCCTTACTTTTTCAAAAGTCTCCTTGAACTGCGTATTGGCCGTGAGCTCCACCTCTTCTATGGTGGCAAGTAGGGAGGCCCTGGCCTTCTCCAAATCAGTTTTTTGCTCCATGATAAAGTCATGGCGCGCTTTCATCTCTGTATAGGCGTCGATGGCGGTCGGGTTCACCTCACCCATGCTGTCGATTCTTCGTTTAAGTCTTTCGGCCTCCGCCTCCAGGGTGGCGACATCCAAGTCTGTCCCTCTTTCCTGATCCAGAATCTCCTCTAGATCTACTTTAAATTCCACCTTCAAACGCTCTTTCATCCCGGCCAGCTGAAGCTTCATTTCCGTAATCTGATCTTTGATCGCCTGGATTAGCTGTTCGGCATGGTCTCGAGCCTTGCGCTTCTGCTGAAACGAAGACTCCTTTTCCGAGATCTGCTCCCGAAACTGATAGAAATGGCGATCTTTCTCACTTAAAATTCGGTTTTCCGCTTCCTTTTTCTGGAGCAAGTCATAGTAGCGTGCTTCCGCTTCTTTCGCCTCGCTTTCCGCCAATTGCAGGTTCTCCCGGGTCTCTTTGAGGCTTTCCTGATTTTGAATGCGTTGCCGATCCAGGGTTTCGAGTTGATGAACCCTTAAACTGAGCTCCTGACCTAACCCCTCCAGCATACTTTGAGTCCGTGTCCACTGCAGATGCTCGTTATGGTAGGCTTGGGCAGCCATATTATAGGCTCGTTCAACCTCGTGAAACCCGGCAGCCTCTTCTTGTATTTGCTGCTGGAGTGCCTGCTGAGCCTCCGATAGTGACCCCAATTCATCGCGGGAAGACTGAATCTGGTCCTGGCGCTCTTTCAGCTGTGCCTCGATTTCTTGTTTTCGGGTTGCTGCCTGCGCACTTAGTTGCTCCAAATGCTCTCGCCGGCTGCGTAAGTTCTGGATCTGGTTCTCCCACTGATTGGTTTCTTTTTGAAGGCGCTCGATCTGTTGGTCTTGGACTTCAAGGTTGAGGCCGGTAAGCCGCTGCTGGGTTTCCTGAATCTGCTGACGCAGGCTCTCCGTGCGCTGGCTCAGAACCTCGATCTGCTGGGACAATCTTTCCAGATTCTTGGCCCGGCCAAGTTTATTCCCTTCAAATAGCCCTACGGACCCGCCGTGAATCCGATTTGCTCCACGAATCACAGATCCGCTGCGACTCACCAGCACTTGATCTTCCCCCAATGGATGGTCTTCCCAAATCGCCTCGTCTTCCACCAGATAGACCTGCGAGAGGAGCGACTCAGCCAGGGCCTGATAGGGTGCGTCCACGGAAACCAGACTCAAGGCAGGCGTCCATGATTCCGGAACGGATTCAGGGGATTTGGATGGCCTGGCCGAAAGTTGGTCGACCAAGAAAAACTTGGCTTTGCCCTTATTCTGTTCCTTGAGCAGGGCAATGGCTTCCTGGGCATCCTCGGGATGGGAAACCAGGTAGTAGTTGAGATGGTCTTCAAGGAGATTCTCTAAGGCTGCCTTATAGCCTTCCTCCACCACAAAAACATCCGAAAGCAGGGGCGCCTTCCCCTTCCATTTCATGGACTTTTTCAAAAACTTCATGCTCTGGGGATATCCTTCTAGGCTATCGACCAGAGACTTGAGTAACTCATATTCATTGCGTTTTGCATCCAAGCTTCGGTTCTCCGTGACCAGCTCGGATCGGAGCTGGTCTAAAACAGCTTGGGCATCCAGAATTTTCTCCTTCAGCTGCTCTCGCTGTTCCAGGTGTTCGCTTAATTGACCCTTTCCTTGATCGAGGACCCGAGACTTCTGCGCCAGTTCTTCGTCCAATTGCCGTATCTGAGCCGCTCGCTGGCTATTCTCTTCTTCAACGGTGGCCAAACTTCGCTGCAGGTTGGCAATCGAGGTATCGGCGACGGCCACGGTCTTTTCCAGCTCAAACTGGCCACGTTGGCGGGCCTGCCAATCTCGTCGACGTGCCTCAAGCTGATCGCGAGCCTGCTCGAAGGCCTCTTTCTGGTCTTCCATCCGCTCTCGAAGGGTCTCTAATCGATCTTTGCCGGCTTCCATTTCTTCGGTCTTTTCCTCCAGCTGCTGGCGTGCCCGGGCAATTGAGGTCTCCAACTCCGCCCGCTGGCCGTCGGCCCCTTCCAGAAAATCCCCGAGGTTTTTTTCCTTCTCCCGCAGGTGCCCGCTTCGCTGCTGGACGAGTAAGAGTTCAGACTCTACCTGTTGAATTCGGGTCAATAACTCGTTGAACTGCCTCTGAAGCCCTCCCAATTCCTGTTCTTTTTCGACCAAGACGAGTTTTTCCTTTTCCAGCGCTGCTTCTTCTGTTGCCAGTCCTGTTTCCAGCTGTATTTTTCGGTCGACTTCCTGATTTTGCTGTTCATTGAGCTGCTTATATTTGTCATTAAAATCGGCCAGCGAAGCCTTGGCCAGTTCTAGGCTGATATGCTGGTATTCCTTTTTTACCTGAAAATAGCGTTCCGCTTTCCGGGCTTGATTCTCCAAAGTCCTCAGGTTATTGGAGATCTCGAAGAGCAAATCTTCAATGCGGGCCAAATCCTGTTGGGTTCCATCAAGCTTCTGACGGGCTTCCTTTTTTCTGGCCTTATAGATCGAAATGCCGGCTGCCTGCTCCAGCATGCGGCGTCGACTATTGTCTTTATCTCGAATGATATCATCCACCATCCCCAGCTCAATAATCGCATAGGAATCATTACTCACCCCCGTATCCAAAAAAAGATTATGGATATCCTTTAGCCGACAACTGACATCGTTGAGTCGGTACTCGCTTTCACCGCTTTTATAGAATTTTCGGGTAATGGTTACGGTAGTAAATTCCGTAGGCAAAAGGTTCCTGGTATTCTCAAAAGTCAACGAAACCTCAGCCATTCCAGATGCAGATCGCGATTTTGATCCGTTAAAAATGAGATCATCCAGGTTATCCGACCTCAGGGATTTGATCTTGTGCTCCCCAATTACCCAACGGATCGCGTCTACAATATTCGACTTCCCGCAACCATTGGGCCCAACGATCCCTGTAATCGGATGGTCGAGCATGACCAGGGTCTTGTCAGCAAAAGACTTGAACCCTTTGATTTCTAAAGATTTTAATTTCAATGCCGAGTCAGTTTAATCGGACTGCAAAAATAGTTAATTCGGGAGAAGCGCCCCGAATCCAACAAAATACAAAAATCTCCAACCTCCTCATCGACTCGGATCAAGCGGCAGGGACGCATCGGTCGACGGCCGCTCTTTGACAGGAATCTTGTGTTTTTCCCTATAGGCCTCGGCATAGGAATAAATCTTAACTAGGTGGGCCTGCTCCTTTTCCATAATCAAAGCCAGGGCTTCAAAGCGCTGGGCGGCTAAGGAGTCGGACTCGGGGCCCTGCAATTCTTCAAAGGCGCGCAGCGCGGGGGCTACCACCGAAGATTCAAAATGCAGAAAATCAATAAAAGCCTGACGGTAGTCCTCTGATCCCCCCCGGTCTTCCAGGCGCTCCATCCGGGCAATACTGCGGTCCAAAAATCCCTGCATCTGCTCCCGAATCGGTCGCAACCCCTGATAGTCGCCTTCCATAAATCCAATCTGAAACGCTTCCCCCCAATCCTGGCCAATCGAATAAAGCGAATCTTGAATGGTCAGAATCTCGTCATCCATAGTCCTGGGATCCAATCGGGGACCGCAGGACGCCCAAAGAGCCAAAACCAGGGCCAGAAGGCCCAGGGTCGGGAATTTTGATCTCCATGGTAGTGCTGAGTGAATCATTTGAGAACCAGTTGGATGGTTTGGCGGGTTTCCTGCCTAAGCAAGGGGTAACGATGGCGAGTAAACTGCTCGACCACCTCTCGACTGTAATGGCGGATGGTAAGCAACTCCACGCCTTCATTAAAAAGGACTTTATAGGAGGGAGCAAGCCGCTGCTTCAAGGTCTGCAGCTTCTCGGGGTCATCATCAATACAAGCCACAAAGCTGATGGCGGCATTCTGTATGAGGTTCACTTTAATATTCAATCCGTAAAATTCTTTATATAGCGCGCTAAGATTATCTTCTGTTATAAAGGAATAATCCCGGGTTGTCAGCTGAACGAGGACCTGATTCTTTTTCAAAATAATCAAGGGAGGATAAAACAGGCTATTGACCTCGTTTTGAATAACGGTTCCTTTCAGTGCCTGGTTCTCAAAACATTTGACATAGAGCGGAATATCCCGATTCTGCAATGGTTTGATGGTTTTGGGGTGGATCACCTGAGCGCCATAAAAGGCCATTTCTATGACCTCATGGTAGCTGATGGACTCGATGCGCACCGTATTGGGGAAGAGTTTGGGATCCGCATTCTGCAGCCCTTCCACATCCTTCCAGATGATCAGACCTTCCGCATTCAGCATAGCGGCCAGTAAGGCCGCCGTATAATCGGAACCCTCCCGGCCTAGGGTCACCGATGTATTTTGATCGGTAGAACCGATAAACCCCTGGGTAATGACGATTTTGCCCTGCTCTAGTACTGGGGCCATCCGTTTCTTTGCCTGGGCCTCGGTATAATCCCAGTCTACCTTCCCCTCTCTGTAGGTTTCGTCGGTTCGTAGGACATCTCGTATATCCTGCCACTGAACCCGAACGCCTTCTTTGACCAGCAATCGGTGAAAAAGCCGTGACGAAAGCAACTCGCCCACCGAGACCATCTGGTCATAAGCGTAATCGTAGCTATCGGGACGGGCATCGTCCAAGGCCCAAAGTATTTCCGTAAAATAAGGCGCCAGAACCTGCGCTACTTCGTCTAATTCCTCGTCGGGGAAAAGCGCGCGGGCATAATCCATGTGGAACTTTTCCAAAGCAGCCAGGGATTCACGGGCTTCCTCCTTGCGATCGCTGGTGGCCAAAGCCACCACTTCTTCCAAGGCATTGGTCGTCTTCCCAATGGCCGAAACGACCAGCAGCAGCGGCTGCCCCGCCGCCTGAATGATTGGAAGAAGATTCCTCATTTTCTCGGCGGTGGCGATTGAAGCCCCCCCAAACTTATGTACCTGCATGTTTGACTCGTTTTTTTATCCACGTCCGCCCCGTTCATTTCCCGGAAACGGTGGGCAAAATTAGGGATTATTCCCCGGGGATAGGTTTACCCCATAGGAAGGCCGCTCTTTGGGACGCTCCTCGGGACGCCACTGAAACCGGGATAGCTTCATGGCATCTAGATCTGCCTGGTCCAAAGGGGTAAGGCTATGATCAACCTGCTGTTCAAAACGGATTCGCTGGATGCGCTGCTCTAGATCCAGAAAAATCTTCATGCGCTCACTGCGGATCTGATTTACCCCCAGATAGGCTCCCTCCTCATCCTGGGCATAGTAAATGGTCTGAGCGTCGGGTTGAACATGGACCTCATTCAAGCGATTGTCCATAAAATAGCCTCTTAAAGTCTGTCCCTGAACCTGATCAAAAAGTCCGGCGCCAGGCGGACCCGACACCGATATCATAAAAGCTTTGGAAGGGACATAGAGTTCCTTGAGCTGCTGGCTGTCCGACATATAAAGCAATATGGTATCCCCGGTAATCTGTCGATGGTTTGACCATAGGACCGGGTCATAGATCATACGCATCACGGAGTCACGCTGGTCATAGCTGATGCTGTCGCAGCGACCTTGAAGAGAATCTGAAAAAATCTGCACCCCATGATAACCGATCACCAGCCGATCATCCGCTAGCTGATCCGTGGTATCCATCCGAGCTAGGCTGTCTATGGCCAAAGAGTCGGGCGGAAAGAAATAAGATCTCGGCGCCATAAAGAAAGTGTCTGCCCAAATAAAAAGGCTATCTCCCCCATCCTCCTGAAGAAGAACCGGATCTAGACTAGCCAGCAACTGTCGTTGATCCCGGTCGTAATCCGCTCTTCCGGCAAAAAGGGTCGACTTCTGAACTGTATCCAGGGCGACCACCCGCCCGCGAGCCAAACCCCGTCCTGTCCCTCGATCAAAGTCCAGGGTATCGGATTCCAGGTACTGATCCCCGTTCCAAATGGAAGCGCGGCGGGTGAAATGGGCAATCCCTGCCTGGGTGTTATAAGTTCCACTCCAGGCGGTCAGTATACTTGAGTCCGTCGTTACGACAGAAGAGTCAAAAAAGGTCATGAACTCAGTTTCTGTGTGATAGCCCAGATCCAGGGATTGGATATGATAACCAGGGTCCACCACCACGACATCTTCAATAAATCGAGCCTCACGGGTTCGCATATTATAATACCCTCTTTTGCTGGTGACGGTGGTCTGATCGTTCACCAAGCGCCCTCCTTCCTCGAACCAGCCTTGCTTGGTCTCCATATTATAGGTAACCTGGTCTGACCAAAGGGTTCCCTGACCATCGGAGAGCATGACCGAGCCGCTCATATACGCCATCTTCTGATCCCCTAAATAAAGCATATAATCACTGGTGGATTCCGAGCCCGGTTGTACGATTCTAACATGGCCAAATGCTTCCACCTGGTTTCGGCGCAGATCGAAATAAGCGCTATCGCAGAAAAGAAGCGTCTCCCCCTGCTTCATGGACACATGGCCGATCAATTTGTTTATGGACCCCGAATCGGTCTCCAGATATAGAAGTCGCCCGGTTCCCGGCAGGACTTCAATCGGCACCCTCAGCGAATCCTCCTGGGCGTAGGCGGTCGCCAGGCTCTGGAAAAGCAGGATTAAGAGGCTCCCGATCGAGAGGAAAAAAGATTTAAAATTCCGAAGGACCCCCACCATCTATTCCTTATTGCGCTTACCAAACAAGGTTACATTGATGTAACGATATGGACGGCGGTTGATGTCTTCAAGGAGGCGATCCAACGTAAATAATGTCTGCGTGAGATTATCATAGAGCTGGCGATCGCGAATTAATAGGCCCAGGCTTCCCTCCTCTTGATTCATGCCATGCATCAGCAGCTCCACCTCATGGAGTGCCCGGTTGAGCGTGTTTATCGTGGCCGTTAAGTCCGCGGCCGCCAAATGGTCCGTCGTTGTTTCCAGGTTTTCGAGAATATGGGTCACGCGCTGGTTATTGGCCTCCAGATTCCCGGCTACGGATTCTGCATGACCCAGAAAACGGGAAATCGTCTGGGATTCTTGCTCTAAGGTTCCGGTCAGCAGACGGAGGTTTTCCATGGTTAGGTCCAAAGAGCGGACGCTATTCTGGAGACGCTGACGGGTCGTCGGATCCACCATGGTATGGATCCCCTGCAATACCGTGTCCAAGGTCGTGACCACCTGCCTCATATCCATAATTAAGGGCGTAATCTCCGTGGAAATATTATCCACAAATCCCCCTTCTTTTCTGGTGGTGATCGTGGCTCCCTCCGGGATTCTGTCTTTGCCTTCCCCGAGTTCAAGTTCAATAAACTTGGATCCCAGCAGGTCTCCGGAGTTCAAAACAGCGATGGTTCCAGATGGCAAAGGCAAGTCTTCGTCCACTTCCAGCACCAGTTTCACCTGTCCTTTGCGAGGACCTTCCAACTCAATGGCTGCAACCCGACCCACAGCCAGACCCCTCACCTGGACCGGGGCCGAAAGGCTCAGCCCCTCTACCGATTCATAGTAGGCAACATAGCGCCATTGGGAGCTAAACAGATTGGCACCCCGCAGGAAATAAAACCCCGCAAAAAATACCAGAAAGGCAATGAGAACAAGTAAACCAATGCGAACTTCCTTTGTCAATTTCATGCTTGGGGTTTTCTATGAATCTATTAGGGGCAAAATTAACAAAATCAAGATCAACTCGTCCCAGTCCTCGCCTTACCCATCGCGTATTGATTAAAAATCCAGGCCAAGGGAAAGATGTCCCATGCGATAACCTTCGATACTCCAGGCATAATCAAAGCGAATAAAATAACCAAAAAGGGAAGTACGCAGACCCATGCCATAGCCCAAGCCTAGTCCACCGGTTTGATCCTTGAGGTGTAAGCGGACCGGCTCTTCAACCAGCACCTGGTCATTCCGCAAAGCATCGGCATTGGGGAGTAAACCATTCCAGGCCGAACCCGCATCCACAAAGGCGACCCATTGCAAGTGGCGGAGAAAAGGGGAGGATACAGGATGTTTCAGGAAGCTGGTTAATACGGGCACGCGCAACTCGGTGTTCAACAAAGCATAACTGTTCCCATTGCGTGCGTTCTGTGCATAACCCCGCAGGTTGGTGGCCAGCGCCTGAAAGGCATAATTCTCCGTGGGCCGAACTGGGACATATCGGCTGTAGGAGGCATTGATCCAGTTGTCGACGCCGCCCATCGTATAGAGGATTTTCTGGTTACCTCCCGAATGGGCTGCAGCCAATCGATTGGCCAAAGTGATGTTTTTATAAATCTTAAAATAGGTTCTAAAATCTGTACCCAGATTGTAAAATCCCCCGTTGCCCTCATGGAGGGCATAGAGGTACTCGGCAAAGAATTTATAGCGAAATCCTTGATAAATATTGAGGCTCGGGGAACAGGTGTTATCAAAAATAAAGGCCGCCGAGCTCATGGCCCAGTATAAAGATTCATTCTGCGGCTTTCCCAGCAATGAATATTCGTCCTGAGCTTTCAGGGTCAGCCTATCCTGGCGGAGACCCAGATCAAAGCGAAGGCTTCGAACCCGGTCAAAGGGGTACCGAACATGCCCCTGCAACAAGCTGCTGGTTGTTTTCATCAGCTCTTCCTTGGCGATCACGGGCGAACCTGAATTATCTTGGTAGAGCACCACCTCGTTGAAGTAGTTCTCGTTGCGCAAATACATCAACCCCCAGTCTAGGCGTCGTCTAAAATTCTCATACTGCAAGAAATAGGTTAACCCGGAGAAATTGATCGGAAGTCGGATGCCACCTGTAAACCGATGGTTTTCCATGATGTCATCGAGGCTGACAGTAAGCATCCCTCCCAGAGACGGGTTCGTATACTCGCCACCATTATGCGCCACGGGCTGGTATTTGTTAAACAATACGGCATTATCGAGGCGTACGGTAAAAAAATCTGGTTTAAACCCATGGCGATAACGTTGAGGGCGGAGTTTAACAAAGGAGCTGTCCACTTCCGCTTCTTCTGAACCAGGCGAGGCCATCGGAGCTTCCTCGTCCAGGACGGTCGCGAGCTGCTGAACAGGCTGCGCTGCATTGACTGCGGGCTCCAGCTCACCGATTTCGGCGGATGCTCCGGTGCTATCCAGGGGAGAAGCAAAAGGAGACTGAAACAAGTTCCCCGATTGAAAAAGGGAAGATGGTTCCGCACTTAGGTCGCCCGCTGTTTCAGTTGCCGCCCTCGGCGCCGGGGCGGGAAGCGGCCCCAATCCTGGATCCCGATCATCCTTCGATAATCGAACGGGGACGAGATTCAGCGGTGCCTGCGGGTCTGGAAAAACCAGAGGAGAAAAATAGATCAAATAATCCCCTCCTCGTCTAATCACCTCCGCTTTTTGGTTGCTCATGGGGTTATACTGGTGATAGACAATATTGAGGGAATGGTCGGTCACGGGCAGGGCGATGGCCGAATCCATATTTTCCGTATTCCGTCCCATGGTAACGACGTACTGATTGCGGATTCCGTTTCCATCATAAAGGAAGGCATAATGCTCCGGACCGTATTGAATCGGCTGAGACACCTGCCCATGATCAAAATCAGAAAGGCGCACGAGTTCCGAAGATGCCGTGGTGGTGTTGTAGAAATATACGTGCATGGGGCCAACGGGGAGTTCATTCACCCCGATGGGAACTTCCAGGTTTGGAGCCGGTCGGTTGGAAAGGAATAGAATACCTTTTCGAGAACCTCCGCTTACATACCAGGGTTGAAGGTCGTCCCAAGCATCCTGGGTGATGGGCTGGAGTCGCGACCCCCGGATGACAAATTCATATAGATCCGTTTGGGACTTTCTAATCGCTGAAATCACCATCTTTTTGTCGTCCTCCATAAAGCTCATCCCCAGAACTCGATCAAAACGGGTAGAAGGGATCGTACGGTTTTCTATCTTGGCTTTTAGCGAATTATAGATCCTTAGCCGAGTTCGATTCTTTTCCTTATAAAGAATGGCCAGTTTGTATCCATCGTTGGACCAGGCCAGCAATGGATAGTTGGGGTCGGGGACTTCGTTATAATCCTTGCGTCCCCCACTCACAATCTCTGCCTTCTCTCCATCTCCCCGGGTTTGCTGAATGATGACCGAAAATTCTCCCTCCTTCCATTGTACATAGGCAATATCATGGCCTCTGGGAGACACTTTGATTTCTCGGATTTCAGCCCCATCGCCGGGATTAGGCAATCGGAATAAGAGATGCGCCGTATCCGGATTCGCGCGCGTGGCCTGGGCCAATTCAGCCTCTCTGCGATAAAATGCCATCGTCGAATCATAGGCCTGCTTCACTTTCTGTCCCAGACTCATGCGTATCCCTTGACTCAGGCTGGATTTGGTTTGCATATTGTAAAGCAAACTCTTCATTCGATGCGCACCATAATGAAGGTCTACGTACTTCCAAAAAGCCTTACCTGCCAGGCTGGGATCTCGCTCCGCCAGCTCATGAAACCCTTCATTGGGATGGGCGGCCATCAGATTAAACCAGTCCGAATGGGCTCGCGTGTCCCATCCGTCTACCAAATAAGCTATAAACCCATTCACCGTCCATTCGGGGAGATTCATCAGGATGGCGTTCTTTACCATATCGCGAAAATTCTCCCCAAACAGCATGCGCTCCATAACAACCCGGGACATGCCAGCGCGGGTTTGCCGGCGTAAATCGGTATGAACCCCGGTAAAATAAACAACCAGCTTATCGCCGACTAAATCCACCGTTCCCGCCGGAATATCCTGGAGTTGGCCATCATACTTTCGACCGATATTAGACTGCCTATAATCGTCATAGGAGTTATAGACCATAATTTTGAACTGCCCCGGGAAACTGCCTCCCATTTTCTGTTCAATGATTGCAATATCCTTTTCCACTTGTTCGGCAACATAGCGAGCCAGCTGCCTGCCTGCCGCATCGTAATGATAAATCCTGAAATGTTCCGTCTCGAAAAAGCGCCAGGAAAAATCCCGGTACTGAACGCGATTCTGACCAAAAGTTTCCGTATTGGTTTGCGCTCCGGCCTGGAAGCCTGAAACGAGCAGGCAGCCGAAGAACGCGATCATCGCTGACATCACAAGTCCACTCCATCCGATCCCTTTTCTTGCCTTGGGCTGCATATACATCCGATCTTGAGAAGTCCGGGACTTCCTGTTATTTCACTTAGTTTTGTTTCTGTTAGTGAAATTACGAAAAAAACACCCATCCCATGCTTCATATCGAGACCTTCCCGTTCAATCCTTTTGAAGAAAACACCTACTTAATCATCAACCAGAAGAAGGAGTGCTGGATCGTAGACCCGGGCATGTACAACGCGCCAGAAAGGGAGCAGTTCCAGAACCACCTTCGCACGGCCGGTTTAGTGCCCCAGGGGATTATCAACACCCATGCCCATATCGATCATATATTTGGGATCCCTTTCTTGATGGCCGAGTACAAGCTTCCCTTCTCCCTCCATGAGCGCGAGATTCCTTTGCTGGAGGCGGCCCCACAAATCGCCCAGGCCTATGGATTGGCATCCCAGAGTTATCCATCCCCAACCCATATTCTCAATGATCAGACGGTCTATCTGGATCTGGGTGAGGATAGACTTGAATGCCGGCAAACGCCAGGACACTCCCCCGGGAGTATCAGTTTCTATTATGCGCCTGGAGATTGGGTCCTAAGTGGGGATGCCTTGTTCGCGGGCAGCATCGGCCGAACGGACTTGCCGGGAGGCGATCATAACCAGCTCATCGAAAGCATCAAAACCCAACTACTTACCCTGCCCGAACAAACCCGGGTTTATCCCGGCCACGGGCCGAGCACCCAGATCGGTCAGGAAACTCGTACCAATCCCTTCCTACAGGATTAGTCTTTGGTAAAGTTTAAACCGGCAGTGCCTGTAACGCCCGGCCCCGAAGAATGGGAATTACCGGGTGGCGGTCGGGGCTGAGACAGTAAGCCATGTCTTCTTCCAGCCCAAATGCAGAAAGTCGCTGATAGTGGCTGCTATCTCGAAGGTAGTCCACCAGCGAAACCCCTTCTGAATCCCGATACAAGCGTTGGACCATACGCGCTGTATCGCAGTTAATGCGTCGACCTTTTGAAAGCCGATCAACCAAGGCCCCGGCAAACAGGGAATCCTCAAGGTTCACGCGATCTTTCCATGCTGCACAGCAGAGTATGACGGGTTCGGACTGCCTCTGAAGATAGTCCGCAAGAAGTGAAAGATTCAAAAAACTACCGATGAGCAAAGCGCGGGGTTCCTGAATCATATGCAGAAGCCGGGTCCCATTGGTCGTGGTCAATACCAGGGTCCGCCCCTCGACAAAGGAACGGGGATAGGCAGAAGGGGAATTCCCATATTGCAAGCCGGGTGCAATATGCCCGTTTCGCTCTCCGGCAATTAAGGCATCCGGGATCTGCTTTCCTAAGGCAATGCATTCTTCCACACTCGCTACCGGGATCACTTCTTTGGCCCCATGATAAAGCGCGGTGGTTATGGTAGAAGTCGCACGAAAAATGTCAATAATAACCACGAGCTTGTTTCGGGTATCAAACCTCGAAAGCAAGGCTGGTGACAAACATACTTCTAATTCCCCGCCGGGGGGGGGGACCATCTCCAACATATCCGTTCCCATTTGGGCTGCAAAATTACGGAAAAAGGGCCACAGAACGCCTGTGACCCTTTCCCTGATTTTATCAATCTAATTTTGAAAATCTAGTATACCCACATATCGTGCTCCTTGTTAAATAGCATTTCCTGAGCCTCTTGACCTTCGTAGAGCATTTCCAAATTGGACATACCCCGCTCGCGGAATGTCATATCGAATGGGTTCGATGTCTTGATCACCTTCGAAGAGAAGTATCTTCCTTCGAAAAACTGCTCCCAGGTAATACGAGCGATATCGTTTTCCGGATTAAAGACTTCATACTGTGCGATCACGTCTCTTAGTTCGGGGTAATAGATCCAGAATAAGGCCTGAGACCCCCGATAGGTTCCATCATCGTTATAAACGTCCAAAATGGGGGCTAAGCCAATAATACGCCCTACCATGCGGCCCAGATTGCGATCAAATATCCAGTCTTCTTTCAACCGGTACTTGGTCACCACATCGGGGTTAAACTCCCGGCTTGAGATGGTCATGGTCAACTCAAAAGTGATGGGGTCTGTAACATACTGCGTATCCGGCTTCCCGATCAGCAGTTCCATAATTTGGTCTTTAGAAAGAGCCGTCGTAAAGCGATCATCCATGTTGGAGTACGCCTTTACCTTCCCCTTCTTCACCGCATCCAGCAAAATCTCAATAAAATATCCCCCGCCGGTCATTTCATCCCCGGGATAACGGAAAGCCATGTTCTGCTTCTCCCTCGTATCAATCTCACGCCAGAAACGCTTCTTCCAGAGAATGTCGGCCTCGCGTACATACTGCCAATCCAAAGGCCGGTTAATGTGGGGAACACGGTCATAAACGCCGTCATTGACCAAAGAGGGTTGCCAGTAATCGGTTACGGCCTCCGTCGTTGAAATCTGGGTCTGGGTTTGATCCATGACGGGATCGGTTTGCCCATAACTCACCCCGCCCAGGAAAACCAGTGCGGTGGTCAATGCCAATCTGTATGATCTGAGAATACTCATTGTCTGGGTACAATTTGCTTTGTGAAAACTAAGATAAACAATCTATTGAAGTAATAGGGTAATGGAGTTCAAACTTCTTCTCCGTTTGTCTGGACCAACCCCTTTGATTTCCTCAATATAAATCCGGTCTCCGGGGCGAGCGCGCTCGATCGCGGCCTTAACTTCCGGGTTACGATCCAGGTAGGGAGAATTCACCTGGTAAGGACCAATCAACTCCCCTCTACGCGGAAGCATGCTGAATGCATATTCGGTTACCTGGAAGCGGGCATCAAAATCAAACCCATCCAACACCGCGATAATCCCCTTCTGCACTTTAAACTGGTTGGCGGGAATGCTTCCTCCGGTCTTATTCCCAACTTTTGCTACCGGGTCAGGAATATATTTAACCCGAAGATCCATCGCCCCTACCTGCTTGGGACCCCCTTCGCTCGATCTAGCCATGATCTCTGCGGTAACCATGCCTGGCTTCTCAACCATGACATCAAACTTCCCTTTCACATCAGGATTTGGAGTGACTTCCGCCCCCGGAATGTATACGAACACATCTACCAGGGAATAACCGGCCGCCGTTACCGTGATGGGATTGGGA
>CAZYEZ010000001.1:39113-55288 GCA_964646775.1 uncultured Chitinophagaceae bacterium
CAGGAAATCACGTACGCAGCGGAATGGGGCCTCTTGTTAAAAAAGAGAATCAGCATCTCACCGGAAGGCATTGATTGGCAAGGTAGCCGGTGGAACCTCGACTCAATTACACGGGTACGTTGGGGAGCGACCAAGCACTACGTAAACGGCATCCCGACGGGTACCACGTATGTGATTGGATTTGGAACGCCTATATAGAAAACGTTCATCTTATCCAACTGGATGGAGGCACCGGTAGATCCCACCATATACTGGAACTCATAGTCTTTGGTTTCCCGACGTCCACCCAAGTCGATAGATACCGTGCCTCTAACGGTCTGAAGTCCTACGCCTGAAGCAGCGGTTTCCCAATGGGCAACCCCGTTTTCCACTTTTGTAACGCGTCCGGAGCTGGCCGTCACTTCCGGGTTCACGGCTTTATTATAAGCGGCCAACATAATCGAAGCTTCTACCTTCTGTCCGGCCAAAGCATAGCTGGTTTTAGGCACGGCAATGGCCTCAATTGCGTCAAACTTCACCTGGATGTCTCCGGCCTCCTTCATGAGCTGGGCCAAAATCATCGCTTCACTGTTCTTGATGTCATTTTGGAATTTCGATAAGAGCGTAACCGTGGCCATAACCGGCATATGGAAGAAGTAGCTCACTTTCCAGTCTGCATTCGGGTTATTATCAGACCGCTCCGGCTCAATAATTCGAATTGGCAACTGCTTATCCAGTGCTTCCTTGTCATGGGTTACTTTGGAGAGCATAAGCTCACGAAGAGTAAGCAGCTCATTCTTAATCGAGTCTCCTCCACCCTTCTCTACCAATAGGTAGGTAGAAGCGTCGATATTACTCTCTCCCTTAATGACAGTTTGGGCCTCATCTGCGTAGCCGCCGGAGTGGCTGATGATACGGTCCTTCCAATTCTGCAAGTACTGGTATGCCGCATCGGCTGCCGCCCTCACTTCCTTGGCCTTGTCATTAAA
This sequence comes from uncultured Chitinophagaceae bacterium, assembly GCA_964646775.1. Lineage (GTDB taxonomy): Bacteria > Bacteroidota > Bacteroidia > Chitinophagales > Chitinophagaceae > CAYPQN01. The sequence continues at coordinate 40,082 of CAZYEZ010000001.1, forward strand.
GGGCTTAACACGGTCACGCTGACCCTCTTGGTTCTCATTCTCCTCAAACGATTCATAAAGCTGAGCGTTCTTTTCTGTAATCGATATATTAGACTGAGCTATACTCTGATTAATCGTCTTAAACGCGTGCAATATTTCGGATGATACATTCAACGCGAGCATTGCCGTCAACACCAAATACATGAGGTTGATCATCAACTGCCGCGGCTCTTTGGGCATCGCCATCCTGGAATAGATTTATCTGGTTAGGTTATTTAAAAAAACGTCATTCTACGTTCAACGTCTGGCTAAGGGCATTTAGGCCTACCTGCCTTGCATGGCGCTTAGCATGTTTCCGTAGATCTGGTTTAAGGTAGTCAGATTCTTGGAAAGCAGCCCAATCTGTTCCTTGGCTGCTACGGCATCCGTCGCGGAGGAGGCCATGGCATCTGAGGCATTTACCAGATTGCTGTAGAATTTGTTCATCGCTTTCAGATGATTGTTCGCATCCTGCAGCTCGACTTCATAAATTTGGTTCAGAGATCCGAGGTTCCGGGATAATACCTGTACCTGCTCATGGAATCTTGCCGTATCCTCTGCGGCATTATTAAATGAGGCCATGGTATTGCTGGCTCCTACGAAAGTATTCTTCATTTCCGAAAGGGCCGTCGCTGCAGCGCGAACACTTTCTGAGTATTCAGTCGTCGCAGAAGTCACGTCGGATACGTCTTTAATTTGCTCTACAACCGCACCGAAACGCTGGAAGTTATCTCCAAGTTTCCGAATATTGGCGGGCGTAATCTGGGCATCTTCCATCATTTTGTCCAAGCTCGCGCTGGGGGATCCTTTACCCAAAGAGGAATCAAATTTAGTTCCTTTACGGTAAGCTTCCACATGCGGATTCTCATCCAGGTTGGGGTAGTAACGCTCCCAGTAGTAATCCTTATGGGGAGGAAGGATACCAAGCAGGGCAAAGATAAAGGCCTCTGTGACCATCCCTACGGTAAGCATGATACCGGCTAAAGGCCAGTGCTGGATTTTAAACAGGGCGCCCAGCAGAACCAAAGAGGCTCCCAGCCCAATAATGAGGTTCTTGATATATTTCCCTCTGCTGGTTTCAAAGAACATGAGTATCGCGTTCATATCTCGATTGTATTTTCGTTTGGGTTTGAAAGATTTGTGATTGAGCTGACTCCTCTATAATTATTTATAACTCGAATTTTTACTAACGTCTGTTGGTTAAAGCGGTATTGATTTGCTGGTATACCAGGCGGAAACCGATGTATGCTTTGGCCGTATCGGAATACTCATAGTCGCGGGTTCCTGTTTGGAGATAGTAAGCGACATCACGCCAGCTTCCTCCGCGGATAACTTTCCGGTTCAGCCATTGTGGATCGTTCTCTTGTACCGCATACTCAACATTCGGGTTGATATCCGCCACAAAATCATAGGAGTTTCCAAAATAAGGGGAAGAAGTCCACTCTGAAACGTTCCCGGCCATATTATACAGTCCGTAGTCATTGGGCCAGTAGCGGTCAACAGGTACGGTATACAATCCTCCGTCCGAAGCATAATTACCACGCTGGGGTTTAAAGTTTGCCAGGTAGCAACCTTTCTTGTTTACCAGGTAAGGACCGCCCCATGGATAGGGGGATTCGGTGCGTCCACCTCTTGCTGCCCATTCCCATTCCATTTCATTGGGCAGGCGGAACTCGCCTTCTGTATATAAGCGGCGTTTGGCCCGCTCACTACGCCATAATTGCGTTCTCCAGTTGGCAAAGGCATTTGCCTGGTGCCAGTTAACGCCTACCACGGGATAGTTGTTAAAGGCGGGGAACCAGTTATACTGCATAGCGATCGGCTCATTATGAGAATACATGAGCTGACGAATCCATACCGTCGTATCCGGATATACGGGCACTTCAAAAGTTTTGATGAAGTTGGTGCGCGGCTCCTCGGGATTCTTTACCGCTTCGGCATAGTTAAACACTTCGTAATGATAGACCAGTTTAGAATTGTCGAACTCCTTGCGCCCCCAACCCGATTGTTCTGCCGGGATGAAGAGATTGGCCAGCTGATCCTGAAGATCCAGATCCTGCCAGTTAATCCGACGGCGCATGTCTACGCTTTGAGTCCCGTCCTCATGGTCGATAAAATCCCCCAGTTGCGTATGGGCGATTGAATCCCGAACCCAGTTGGTGAATTGACGATACTCGGCAACAGAGATCTCGGTGTTATCCATGTAGAAACCACTCATCTGCACCGTACGAATCATGGCATCCCTTTTACCGGCGACATCTTCGTCACTTGCACCCATCTTCATCACACCTGAGGGTACGTATACCATTCCCAAGGGAATCGGTGCCTTATAGTTTAGCGTGTTCGCCTCTCCAACTAGCTGGCCACCCGATCCTGGCTGACCGCAACTTGCCGCTAGCGCCAGGAGTGCCACAGCGGAAATCTTCAGGGGGAGTTGTTTCATACTACTGATCATTATTGATTTTGCGTTAAGGCAAATAAAGTACTTTTTTTTTGGTTTTGAACCTATTCGGTGACAAAACCGATGCACAATATTTAAAGTTTTTTCCAAAAATGCAAGTCCCTTAATAAAATTGTTAAGATTTTTTCTTCTGCCTCCTCCATATGTTTCTCAAGGATTCCCCATTCATTCACCAACCACCTGGGAAATTATGGCGTCTATATCCTTGGAATAGGGATGGCAGAACCCGAATTCACAAACCTGCATTCCCTCCCTACTGGCTATCGTGGGCATCGCTTCCAAGGCCTGTCCTTCCACACCTTCCACATAAACCTGCGGCCAAAAACCTTGGGTAAGCTGGCGGTGCCAGGTCTCTTTCCCCTTGCCCTCCATAGTGATTTTTTTCCACCCATGGAAATGTTTCTGGATTAACAGGGCCCAGTATCCGTAGGAGGTGGGATAACGCATGGCTTGCTGATGCATGGCGTTCAACATCGTCTCTGCATGATCCCAGTATGAAGATCGGGAAAAAACCAAGGCGGCCAAAATAAGATTATGGGCCATCAGGGCATTGGATGAAGGCAAAGTGAGATCTTCTCTCTCTATGGCCTCCACGGGCACCCGCTGATCTTCCTTATCTACCAACAGAAAAAATGGATTTTTGTTGTCCCAGAATCGAAGTCTTACCCATTCGATCAGCGCCTCTGCCTGGGCAAGGTAGCGGGATTTATTCCTCCAGGTGGCAAGCGCAAACAAAGCATGGATCAAGGCCGCATAATCTCCGAGATTAGCCGAAACGCCAAGCCCTTCCCTGCCTTGGATTCGCCGCCAGCCCCCCGAAGTTGAAAAGGTCGACAAGAGCCAATCCATATGTCGTTGCGCCCGATCCAGATAGCTGGGCTCCTGAAGCACTGCCCCCGCCTCCGTTAGGGCCCGATTCCATAGCGCATTCCATGAGAGAATCCGTTTATCATCTCTAGCCGGCCGCACTCTTTGATGACGCCTTGCTTTCAGCTGCCCGCGAGCCCAGTCCAAGGAGGTCCGGACTTCTTCGATAGACAGGTTAAATCGAGCCGCAAACTCCCGGGGCCATAACGGACTACTTAAAATATTGGTTCCCTCCCAGTTGCCGCCCTCTTCAATACCAAAATAATCTTCCAGCCAGGCAGGGCCCTGCGACAGGCATTCCCTGAACTCTTCCGTGGTCCAGGTATAGAATCTACCCTCTACCCCTTCTGAATCCGCATCGAGGGCACTGTCGTAACCACCTTCGGATGCACCCAGCTCTGATTCGACAAAATCGATGGTTTCTCGGATTGCCTGTTCCCAGTTTGGTCTAGGGTCGCGCTTATAAGCCAGACAGAGCGTCTCGACCATCTGAGCGTTATCATAAAGCATCTTTTCAAAATGAGGTACCGCCCAGGCCGCATCGGTGGCATAACGGCAGAACCCTCCGCCGATCTGGTCATAAATGCCCCCCTGGATCATTCGGTCTAGGCTAAGGGCGGCTTGATTCCAGCAATCTTCGTCTGAAGCAAAATGGGCGGTCTCAATCAGAAGGCGCAATGGGATGGCCGATGGGAACTTGGGAGCGCCCCCGAACCCTCCGTGAATGCGGTCTGCACCCCGCATGAGGGATTCAATCATCGTCGCGGTCCACCGCGATTTGGTTTCCCAGGCGACCTTCTCCGTCTCTGCCTGCTGGGCTCCCTGTATCAATTGGGTTAACTGGCCAGCCTGATGGACGACTTCTTCTTTACGCTGATGCCATATCTCATGGATCGAAGTGAGGAGTTGAAGCCATGAGGGGAGATTGCGTGCCGGTACGGGCGGGTAGTAGGTGCCTCCATAGAACGGCTGGCGGTCCGCTTGAACAAATACATTCAAGGGCCATCCTCCACGGCCCGATAGAGCCTGGACCGCATCCATGTAGAAACGATCCACGTCGGGGAGTTCTTCCCGATCCACCTTAATGCAAATGAAATGGGCGTTCATATAGGCCGCCACCTGCGGATCCTCAAAACTCTCCTTCTCCATCACATGGCACCAGTGACAGGCCGCATAGCCGATGCTGACGAGCACCGGCTTGTTCTCCTCCCTTGCTATCTCAAAAGGGGTATCTCCCCAGGGAAACCAATGAACAGGGTTTTGGGCATGCTGCCGCAAATACAAACTCGATTCACCACCCAGACGATTTTTTCGCTCTTTAGTCCACTCCATGCTCCTAAAGTTAGGTGCGCTCGTTGAAAGGGCAAGCGATCAAAAGGTATAAACCTCCGAAACGGGAAAAGAAAGGGGAGAAAAGGCTCGGTCTGACGCACCGTGGATCTGATTCAACGAGGACGATGAAGCATTCCATCCATCAAAAAACGGATTCCAAAAGATTATTTCAACGACTCCCCACTAAGGAAAAGTTCAATGGCCGAGGCCATCGAAGGGGCATTGGGGGCCGGGGCCCTCAAATCCAAACGCAAGCCTGCATCTTCCACCGCCTTGGATGTGGTCGGGCCAAATGCGCCTAAAAGCGTATTCCCTTGTTTATATCCGGGGAATTGCTCCAGGAGCGATTGGACGGAAAAGGGAGTAAAAAACACAATGAGATCGAAGTTCTTATCCATGACCGGCCCAATTTCGTTGGAGAGGGTCCGATAGAGGGTAGCTTCCACATGGTCCACCTCCTGTTCCTGCATGTAGGCCGTCACTTCGTTGCGACCATTGTCTGAACTCGGCACAATAAATCGCTCATTATTCTTGTGCTTAGCAATCACTTCAATGAGCCCCGATGGGCTTCCATCGGCAGAGAAGAACACCTTCCGCTTTCTGTAAAGGATAAATTTTTGCAGGTAGAGGGCGACCGCTTCTGTGATACAGAAATACTTCATATCCTGAGAAACCTTCACCTTCAGCTCCTCACAGATACGAAAAAAATGATCGATGGCGCTTCGACTGCTGAATACGACCGCCGTATACTGGGTAATATCGATACGCTGTTTCCGAAACTCCTTTCCACTCACTCCTTCCACCCGAATGAAAGGATGGAAATCTACTTCAAGATTAAACTTTTTAGCCAGATCAAAATAAGGGGACTTATCCGTCTCTGGTCGGGGCAGGGTGATCAGAACAGACTGAACCGAATGCTCCGTTTGAATTGCGGATTGTGCTCCGTATTGATCAGCTTTAGCCATATTCGGACATTTCGGACATAAAGGGGTTAAAATCAATAAACCAACCTGCCTTCCCTTTGCCCCATCTCGCTACAAAAAAGACAAGGAAAGAAAAAGCAGCTTCAAAATAACTGCGGTAGGCAGTATTTCCGAGGCGCAAAGATAGGTAAAAAAATGGAACCGATTGCGCCGAACCAAAGGTGCCATCACCTGCCAAGACCTTGTATACCTGTTTATTACGAGAAGGCAGACCAGACTAATCGAAAGCCAGAATATCGGTGCGCGCAAACCGGGCTGGGCGAAAGCCAGCCCAAAACTTGCCGGCAAAAGAATCAGGGTCATACTCTTGTTGGCTAAGAATACCTGATAGAGATAATGGCGGGTCAAAGTTTGAACCTGAAACACCCAGCCACTAAAACGTAGAAATAGGAATTTGACCAAATAAACGAGAAGTATACCTAATGAAAAAAACAGATAGGCTTGGCCGAGTTTTTCATCCGCAACCCAGTGCGGGGCGAACCCTCGAATCGACTGCACGATGAAAGCGGCTGCCACGAGCACAAACAAAAGATTCATGAGCATGGCAGGCAATGTGGAAGAGGGATCCTCCTTGCCAAAACGAGCGCCGCCAGCACCACCGCGATAGGCGCGCAGGAGGGCCGGTAGAAATCGGGGGTAGGCCTGTCGGAGAAGCCCCAAATACAAGCTAAGAAAAAGCAGAAAATAAAAGGTTGCCGTGGAATCGAAACGAACGATCGAGGGACTTATCTGAGAGAAGTAATCGGGGGAAGGCCCGGTATATCTGGCAACCAGGCTGTCAAAGACCGGCTTCCATGCGTCTGGGGTAGCCGCCGCGGCCATTCCCTGCCCCCAAAGACCCGGGAAAAATAATAACCCGCATAGCCAAAACACCGTAAACCGATTCATAGAATTCCAAAATTAATGAATGAGGACCATCTCCCCGATTGCAAGGAATAATTCTCGCCTAAAAATCCGATAATTTTGCTCTGAAACCCGACGCTGCCCTATGGCCGGACTCTACCTCCATATTCCCTTCTGCAAACAGGCCTGCACCTATTGCAACTTTCATTTCTCCACGCAGATGAAATCGAAAGACGACCTGCTGGCCGCCTTAAGGCAGGAAATCATCGAGGAGAAGGAATTTTTATCGGGACATACCATTCGCACCGTTTACTTCGGCGGAGGAACGCCCTCCCTGCTCTCAGCCCAGGAGATTGAACAAATCATGGAACTCCTGGACCAACATTATGAGCTTGATCTCGAAGAATGCACTCTGGAAGCAAATCCCGATGATCTTAACGCGGATTATCTCTCCGCCCTTCGCAAGACACCCGTAGACCGGCTTAGCATCGGAGTCCAATCCTTTCAAGACCGCGATCTACGTTTCATGAACCGTGCCCACCGGGCCGATCAAGCGGAATCAGCCATTAAAACATCTCAGGACCTGGGTTTTGATCGTCTGTCCATCGACCTGATTTATGGATCTCCTTATCTTTCCGATGCAGAATGGAAAGCCAATCTTTCTAAAATGGCCGCATGGCAGATCCCCCATTTTTCAGCCTACGCGCTCACGGTAGAACCCAAAACTGCTTTAGATTTCGGGATTCGCAAGAACAGGTTCCCACCCCTTAGTCCGGACAAAATGGCCGACCAATTTGAAATCCTAAGCCAGCAATCCATGGCCATGGGCTATGAGCATTATGAGATTTCCAACATGGCGAAGCCCGGACATTACGCCCTTCACAATAGCCGCTACTGGAATGGCGAACCTTATTTAGGACTGGGGCCTTCGGCTCATTCCTTTAAAGATCAGATGCGACGCTGGAACAAGCCGAACAACGCGGTTTACATCAAATCCATGAAGGGGCGCAGGGAAGATCGATACGAAACCGAGCATTTATCTCCCAGCGACCAGGTCAACGAATACCTGATGACTTCATTGCGCACGCAATGGGGCTGCCAGCTTCGTTTCATCACCCAGAAGATGGGTGTCGCGACCACCCGCCAAACCCTCCTCGACGCCCAACCATTTATCCGTCGAGGATGGATGCATCAAAAAGAGGAGGTTTTATACCTCACCCCTGCCGGTCGACTGTTCGCCGATCATATTGCCAGCATGCTCTTTGTTAAAACTTAGCCTGCTTTTCATAGAAGGCCGGCGCAAATCCTAAGAGCCGCAATAATAATTGTAAATTTGTCCAGCGTTCATGCTCAAACCCCAAAATCTAAAAAAATGAAATTAAGTCCCTTGGCCTTTGGCCTTTCGCTGATGGCCGCAACCTTTCTTTGGTCTTGCAACGCCGATATGGATTCAGAAAACCAAAGTACGGAAGAAGTAGATCCGATGCTCTTGAATGTGCAACCTGCCGCTCCGGGAGCCATAAATCAGGCACAGTCGGCCAGCGTAGGTGCCCAACCTGCTGGTGTCGGCACGGGAGCAACCGGTGGCTCTACCCAGGCAGCCAAGACTTCTGCCGCCATCAACCCGCCCCATGGTCAACCTGGTCATGATTGTGCCGTTGCCGTAGGCGCTCCATTGCCCTCCTCTTCAGATGCTAAACCTGCCGCAGGGATCACCAATGGAACAGATCCAACTCAAGGTCAAACGCCGGTTGTTGAAAAAACTTTGGTTCCCAACCCGGATCAGCCCGGAGTTCGAATGAATCCTCCCCATGGACAACCTGGTCATGACTGCGCCGTAGCCGTGGGTGCACCTCTACCGAATCAGTAATAGGTAAAGGCATGCAGGCTAAACTTCCTACCGGAGAATAAAAAACATCTTGGAGCGGAAGGGCCATAACAGACAAACAAGAAAAAACAAGAAAGGGTACGACCATATCAACGGATAGGATGCGTACCCTTTCTGACTCTTGACGCGCTCTTGACGCGCCCTGGACGTGCTCTTAACGCGCTTTGGTCATCCCTTAAGTTCCTAATGCAAATCATGAACAGGAAGAGACAGCGCTGGTTTTATTTCATTTAGAATTGCCACCTGGATTACCTTATAGCTAATCAATAGCCAATCAATAGTCAGTCAATAGGCAAACAATAAGCGAACAGGCAACCTGGCCGATTCCTCATTGACCAGGCGACTTCCATCACTCTTTTAACCTTTGCCCAGGATCGAGGGTAATTCAGGCTCCACCCTTCTTTGCCTCAATACTTAGCGTGGCATGGGGAACGGCCCTCAATCTCGCCTTATCAATCAGTTTACCTGTTTGACGACAGACCCCATAGGTCTTGTTATTGATTCGAAGCAATGCCTTTTCCAAGTTATTGATGAATTGAATTTGCCGCGCAGCAAGTTGTCCCATTTGCTCCAGCTCCATCGCCGCACTTCCATCTTCAATGGTAAGACGCCGTTCGCTGACATCGTCTTCTCCATGTTCATTTTTACCTCGAATCGTGCTTTGCAAGTATTGAAGTTCCTTTCGAGCTACCTCCAGCCTGCCATGGATGATTTCCCTAAACTCCTCGAGTTCTGCATCGCTGTATCGGTAGGCTACATGTTCCTCATTCAACTTGCCTTCTTTTCCTTTCGCAGATTGCTTCTCGCCTGCTTTCTCCGTCTTCGTTTTCTTTCCAGCCATAATCTTTCTATCCATTATCTTAGGTAATGGAGTCGGCAAAATTATCGATTATTTATTAGAGTGAATGGAAGACCTCGATTTCTACGATTTGAAGGTAGAATCTAGGCTTCCAGGGGGGGGCAGGGTGATAAGACGATAAACGAAAACTTATCCAGACTGGCGAAACCGGCGATCGGTCAAATCTTTTGCGGGGCAATGGCATGGATACCGGACATTTGATGCGACGACAAGATGATGGCGGAAAAACGCCCCTCCTCCATGCCCGTAGGATCCTTCCATAAACGAACCCTTCGTAAGGGAAAGCTCGTTGATGATGTTCTAACCCGAGATAAAACCAGTTTGGGTAATTTATGGATCGAAGTGAAAAGCTTGACCGATTTGGATAACTTGCCTGATCCTGACGTGCTAGCAGAAGAAATAATTGACAATACTGAGTCGGGGCTTGGAAACCTCCAACAGATACTAAATAATCCTAATCATACGCCTGAGAATTGACATGATTGATGACCAACAGAATTTAAAAATTGCATGGAATGCCGATACCTGACTACCAAACCATTATGTTGCCCCTTTTGCAGCTGTTGTCTGACAAAAGAGAATATGTATTAAAAGATGCCGTAAGCATATTAGGCCAAAAATTCAAACTAACAGATGATGAACTAAGTGAGCTATTGCCAAGCGGCCAGTCTTTACTTTTCGCCAATCGTGTAGGATGGGCGCGAACCTACTTAAAAAAGGCTGGCTTATTGGATGCGCCCAAAAGGGGGGTGCTGAGAATCACTGATCGTGGGCTGAAAACTTTAAGCGAAAAGCCCAACAGGATAGACAACAACCTGCTAAAACAGTTCCCTGAATTCTTGGAATTTCAAAATATTGGAAAAGAAGGGATCGTCGCGCCAAAGCAAGATGAATCTTCGCAGACTGAAAAACAAACACCCGAAGAAACGATCGATTTAGCCTACCAGAGTATACGCCAAACCTTGGCACAAGAGCTTATTGATACGGTCCGTGGGTTGACCCCATCTTTCTTTGAACGTCTGGTTGTGGATCTATTGGTAAATATGGGATATGGTGGTTCTATAAAGGACGCCGGAAAAGCAATTGGGAAAACCGGTGATGAAGGAATAGACGGCACAATTAAGGAAGATAAATTAGGGTTAGATATAATTTACATTCAAGCAAAGCGGTGGCAAGCAGGCAATGTAGTCGGTAGGCCGGAGTTGCACAAATTTGTTGGGGCTTTAGCTGGGCAAGGAGCGAAGAAAGGAATATTTATTACTACCTCTACATTTTCGAAGGATGCCATAAACTATGCCCCCAAAAACGAGACAAAGATTGTGTTGATTGATGGAGTTCAGCTCGCCCAATTAATGATCGATTACAATCTTGGCGTATCCGTTCAGAGATCTTACGAAATCAAGCGCCTGGATAATGACTATTTTGAAGAGTAATAATCCTGTCGAAAACTTTTGTACCAAAGGCACTGTGTATCCCAATTATGAAGCTTATTCCAGCCCTTCACTGGAATTTTCTATAGCTGTAAATCAATGTCTCCTATGCCAAATTGCGTTTAGAATAAATCGCAGCAACACTATGGAGAAAGAACAAATAATAATTAGGGCGATTATGGGGTCATGAACATTACTATCCAATAAGCCAGGGAAAAAGTAAATACCGCCAATTAATAGTACGCAAATGCGTACTATTAATTTGATTCTAGTTTTCATATTAAGGCGTGTTTGCAGAGTGATACAAAATTGAGAAAGTGCCTAACGCTGAGCTCCCTGAAAAAATTACCCAGCGGCAGGCCACAACGAATATACAGAAATATCAACAAATATCAACCATCTCGCAGCTTACTACCGCAGAGTAATTGCGAATTTCGTAAGAAGCTGGTAACGAACATCGGGAGGATTGCGAAGCTCGTTAGAGCGATAGCCTAATTTTGTATTTCCGTTATGTTGCCAAAAAAGAAAGGGCTTCGAGCGCATGGCCTGAAACCCTTGGTATTTCTTGCTCCCCCTGCTGGACTTGAACCAGCGACCCTCTGATTAACAGCGCTTTAAGGTGCCTAATCGGAGCTAATCGGGTCTTACTTGGCTTAACTTAACTGTTTAATTATCAACCATTTAATGTTTTTTGGCTAATTTAACTGAAGCCCTCAAAACACCCTTTAATGGGTTTCTGCTGGCAAATTGTTGGCAAATTTTGGAGGTCGAAGAGCGATTTGTGAACACGAAAAATTTAGTCAAATATCATTGAGTATTTCAATTGTCCTGGACACCCGCCGGGCGAAAAAAACGGGTAAGTTTCCAGTGAAGTTGCTGGCAATTTTAACCGTGAACCGCAGCGTTATCAGACGATTTACGACTTAAGCGAAGAGGAATTCAAAAATTTGTCCGCAAAGAAAAAATCAGAGGGCTTCCTTAAAATCTCCGAGGAACTCAGACAACTACAGCGGAGGGCCGAGGAAGTAGGTGAAGGTCTCCGAGCATTTACGTTTGCTGCGTTCGAGAAGGCATTCATATTAAATAATCCTTCTTTTCACCAGCGGAAAGCCATCAAGGAAATAGCTGCCCTCGAAAATCTTCCTTTTGAGCAGGTCACCTATGATAACCGTTTCCCTATTTTTCGTTTGCCCAAACCGGAACCCGATACAATACTTTCTGTGTTTCTATTTTATATCAGCAAGCTTCTAAATGAGCATCGTATCCGTACAGCCGCGCACTATCAAACAACGTACAATGTCCTTGCCCGCTTTAGCGGCAATGTTCGTTTCGTTGATATCGATGTCCTCTATCTTAAGCGCTTTGAAGTCTGGATGCTGGAACAAAACTACTCCAAAACGACCGTGGGTATTTACACCCACTGTCTACGTGCTTTATTTAACGAAGCGATATTCCAGGGAATCATTAAAAGGGAAAGCTATCCATTTGGCCGCCGGCTATATCAGCCGCCATCTTCGAGGAATATCAAGAAGGCGCTCACCCTGGAAGATGTAAGTAAGATATATTATTACATTCCGGAAAATAAGCAAGAGCGAAAGGCAAAAGACTTTTGGCTGTTTTCGTATTTCGTATTTCGCCAATGGAATCAACCCAACAGATATCATGAACCTCAAGTACAAAAATATCGAGGGTGAATACCTTGTATTCGAGCGGGCGAAGACGGTTAATTCTACCCGGCTTGATCCCCGGCCAATAACCGTCTTCATATCTGACGATATGCGTAAGATCATTGACTATTGGGGTAACAAGAACAAAGATCCGGAGAATTACATCTTCCCCTGGATGGAGCATAATATAACCCCGTTGCGCAAGGTGGAACTATGCGAGTTGTTTGTATATTCTATCAACCACTGGATGTTTAAGATCGGCAAAAAGGTCGGCATCGAGAAAAAGGTATCTACCTACGTTGCCAGACATACTTTTTCGACCATCATGAAGAGGTCGGGCGTCAGTACGGAGTTTATCCAGGAGTCGCTTGGCCATACCAGTATGAAGACGACGGAAAGTTACCTGGATAGTTTTGAGAAGTCAGTGAAGAAGGAGTATTCGCAGAAGTTGGTGGCTTTTAAGGAGGGAATGGAAAAATGACTTATTTCATGGGCGATTGAGCGTTTGGGGTGCTCACTTTTTAGCTCTGTTCATTTTTAGCGGACGTGGGAATAAAATGAACAACGAAGTGTTGGTTATATTTATTTTAAATCAATGTATTCGTTACAGTCATCTTGAATGGGCCCATGGAAACGATTGGTCCTAATCTGAGCCACTTTTCTGGAAAAATGGCTCAGATTAGAATGTTTGATATTAACCGCCTTTATCATGGAGAACATCTTGTTTGCAAATAATTCATGTTTGCGTAACGCAAACAGAGGGCTTTTTGCAAACAAATGATCCAGCCGAAGCAAAAGCAGTTTAATTTTATTTCTCTAGTCGTACTTTTAGTACGCTTGCTTTGGATAAATTAAACTTATTCCCGAATTTAGTTCATAATAAACTGTATATTCGCACTATGAGTACGGATGCAGGAACTAAAATAAACCAACTCTTGAGCTCTCAACCACAAGGGGTGATATTGCTATCCTCCTGGATGGTTGAGAAAGGATATAGTCATGACTTGCAGCAGCGATACAAGAAAAGCAACTGGCTGAAATCTATTGGCACAGGAGCCTATATCCGTAGCAATGATACGGTGGGTTATAAGGGAGCCATATATGCCTTGCAGGAGCAAAGAGGCCTTACTGTCCACCCTGGTGGCCGAACAGCACTTTCGCTTTTAGGGAAAGCCCATTATCTCGAATTATCGGCCAATCGGGTTGTCATATTTGGTGGCAGTGGTGAAAAGCTGCCGACATGGTTTACGAAAAACGATTGGGGGGTAAAAGTGGATTACTACGAAACCTCTTTTCTACCACCCCACTTAGGGTTGACAAAAGTCGAATTAAGTAACTTCTCGATTAAAGTTTCTGGTGGAGGACGCGCCCTGATGGAATGCCTTCACCTCGCCCCCCAAAAGCAAGAACTCATGGAGTGCTTTGAACTGATGGAAGGGTTGAATAATCTAGTTCCTAAGCAGGTTCAAACATTACTTGAAAATTGCCAGTCAGTGAAAGTAAAGCGCCTGTTTCTCTATATGGCCGAGAAAGCGGATCACAGTTGGTTTAAACACCTTGATCTAAATAATGTGGATTTAGGGAAGGGCAAGCGCAGCATAGTAAAAAACGGAGTGCTGATAAACAAATATGGGATAACAGTACCGAAAGAGTTAGAAGAACATGGAAAGAATATATAGACAACAGGTAAAATTATTGTTGGCAGTATTGCCTGAAGTGGCTAAAGAAAACCGCTTTGCACTTCATGGCGGTACGGCGATCAACCTTTTTGTCAGAAACATGCCGCGATTGTCTGTCGACATCGATCTTACTTATCTGCCGATTGAAGACAGAGAAACATCTTTGAAGCACATTGCCGAAGCCCTGGAAAGAATAAAGCGGAATATTGAGAAAGTCGTTCCCGGTGCTCGTATCGTTCCGCGTTTTGATGCAGGGAAATTACAGATTTCCGCCAACAAGGTTGATGTGAAATTAGAAGTCAACCTGGTTAATCGGGGCATCATGGCCGAATCAAAAGAAATGTCGCTATGCGAAAAAGCCCAGACTGAATTTGAAGCCTTTTGTGCGATTCCAGTCGTTCCGATAGGACAATTATTCGGCGGTAAGATAGTAGCGGCCCTTGACCGCCAACATCCACGTGATCTGTTCGATGTAAAATATATGTTGGAAAAGGAAGGCTTCACGCAAGAGATTAAAGAAGGATTTTTACTTTGCCTGCTCTGTAGCGACAGGCCGATCAATGAAATTATCACACCAAACTTTCAGGATCAGCGTTCGGCACTTGCCAATCAGTTTTCCGGTATGACGGACGAAGCATTTACTTATGAGGAATACGAAAATATACGGAGAAAGTTCGTTGGGATAATCAATGATAATTTAAATGACAAGGACAAGGAGTTTCTCTTAAGTGTGAAAAACGCGACTCCCGATTGGAGTATCTACGACTTTCAGCGTTTCCCTTCGATTAACTGGAAACTGAAGAATATTCAAAAATTAAAGGATAAGAATCCTGACAAACATAAAGAGCAATACGAAGCCCTTAGGAAGAAATTGCATGAATGAGAAAGAATTGAGCAAGTTTCAATGTTAGAGCAACATACGAATGTACCTCACGCCATGCCAATAAATTGCTTTCGAACTGACCAAATTTGGAACATGGATGGCCCAAACTGTGATTTCCTTTGGCTGTTATTTCTTAAATTTCAGTAGAACAAATCATAGGATCATGGGAAACTTTTGCGCAGTTCCGTCAGCAAATGAGGGAACAGCGCTTCCAGTTGGGAGCGTCTGGAGGGGGCTGTCTCATCCCGGGGTGGTTTATCCGCATTCAGGTAGCTCTCCAGTTCGTCGTCGGCAAAA
>CAZYEZ010000002.1:0-47581 GCA_964646775.1 uncultured Chitinophagaceae bacterium
GGTGAGACCTCAGACCGCCGTGATGCGCCGATTGCTAGATCTGAATTACGATCTCTATTATTCGCAAGGCGCCCTCGATGATGAAGGAAACCTCTATCTGATCTTTCGATCAGCCCTGGAAACCGCCAGCCCGCAAAAAATGTATTTCGGGCTGCGGGAGCTGGCGGTTCATGCCGATAGAATGGACGACTTACTGCTTTCGGATTTTGGAGAACTGCGGGCGGTACCTCCTAAAATGACCGAGCCTTTGCCTGCCGCCGAGCTGGAAGTGAAGTACCGATACTTTCGGCAATGGATTGAAGAAACCCTTGAACAGGTCGAGAAGCACAATCCGGATAGCATGGCCAGTGGGATTTCCTATATGCTTTTGGGTGTTATCTATCGCATTAGCTTTCTTATCGCTCCGGACGGGAAGCTCCTGGCAGACCTGGAATCCATCCAAACTCGGTTTTGGGAGGATAGAGAAACCGTATCCCAGGTTCGGCGCAACAGGCAACTGAAGACGGATTTAAGGCGATTGCTGAATCTAAGTCCTCAGGAGTTTTCAAGGAGCCTCTATCGATCGGTGGCCACCTTCTCGGCCGTTCCTCCTCCCAATACGGCAAAACTTCGCGAGATCTTTATGAATGCGGTTCGGGATGCGGTCTGGCACAAAGAGAACAAGTATGAAGACATCGCGGTGCGGATCGCCGAATATGCGATTCTATATCCTCATTTTATTTATAGCCTCGCTTCCATACAGACAGAGTTGACGCAGGTGCTCATGAGTGTATGGCAGCCGGATTATTTTCGAGATCTGGGCTTGGAACACCCATTCTATAAGAAGGATCAGGGGGGAATACAAGCCCAAAGGGTGGCTTGGTCTGTAGAGAAGATTTTGACACCTTTCCTGGAGAAGTATCCCCGCATTCAATGGGATCATCAACAGATATCCTATCAAGAGCCCTTTGCATTCGGCCTGCATTTTTCCGAAATGACCCTAGGGCTGGATTTACAAACTCGACGCGTATGAGTATTCAGTCAACCATCGCTTTATATCAGGATGCCGTCGTGCAAATTGCCACGGATACGGGTCATGGGACCGGATTTTATCTGAAAGCCTATCGGCTCATCGTCACCAATTATCATGTGGTGGGAGACAACCGAATCGTGAAGATTAAGATCCGAGACCTCGCACCCAAACTTGCGGAGGTACTTTTTGCCGATGCTCGTTATGATCTTGCCTTTATAAGACCGCCTCAGGATATGGGGGGCCTTGCCGAAATTAGGCTGGATACGGAAGATAGCCTGAAGGACGGAGATACGGTGATCGCCATCGGTCACCCATATGGACTCAATTATACGGCCACCCAGGGGGTGGTATCCCGAAGCCAGCGCGTGCACCAGGGCCTGCGTTATATTCAGATTGATGCGGCCATCAATCCAGGAAACAGCGGCGGACCGCTGGTCAATGAACGGGGGGATATTGTGGGCGTGAATACTTTTATCATCCGGGGAGGCGATAATCTGGGATTTGCAGTTCCGGTCGCCTACCTGCGGGAAGCCCTGGATCAGTATATGCCCATCTATGGAACCCCATCGGTACGCTGCCCATCCTGTTCTACGCTCGTGACCCAGGCGAAGCTGGATCATGAAAAGTACTGTCCGAACTGCGGTCAGGAAATCGACTTTCCGATAAGACAAGATGAGGCCTCCGAACCGGCATCAGGGATAGCTCGGACGATTGAGACGGTACTAACCCGCCTGGGCTATTCGGCCAAATTGGCGCGAACCGGATCGAATCGCTGGGAGATCCTTGCAGGCTCAGCCACCGTACGCATCAGCTACAACCCTCAGAACTTCTTTATTCTTAGCGACGCCCATCTATGCCGCCTTCCGGCAGAAGGGATCGCGGAACTTTATGTCTATCTGCTTAAGGAAAACTTCCACGTACAAGGAAAGTTCTTCTCCTTAAAAGGAGATGTGGTCGTACTGAGCAGTGTTATCTATGACCTGGAGCTTACACCGGAAAGAGGCGAAGAGCTGTTTGGCCGCTTGATAAAAAAAGCAGATTATTACGACAATCTACTCATCGAAAAGATGGGATGTCGGCCCCTGCTTCGCGAATAAACCAAGGCAAAACCGTCTCTCTATCCATGAACGGCCTTTCCTTCGGCCAGGGATCGGATCCAGTCCATGAGATCGGGCAATACTTGGGCATTTTTTCCACCGGCGGTGGCCAAATGGGCTTGGCCGCCCCCTCCTCCCTGAATACGGGGTGAAAGCGAGGTTTTCATGATTTTTGCAGCATCCCAGTTTTTGTCGCGCGCTAAATCTTCGGATATGCCAAGCAGGAGCTGGGCTTTCCCCTGATTGTTGGAACCCAATAATACCAGATGCCGGGGTAAGCGGTCTTTGATCTGGGCATAGATCCTTTTAAGGCCTTCCCCCGTAACGCCATCCAATACCTGGGCGATCAGCGGGACATCCTGCGTTTTTTCTACCTGGGAAACCAACTGCCGGGCCATGGAAGCATATTGGGCAGACTCCAGCTCTTCGAGCATTTTCTCCGTATCTGCTTTTTCCTTCAGAAGCTTATCCAGGGCCGCGACGGGATCCTTGGGGTTGCGTAGGCGATGAACGAGTTGTTCATGCTGTAGAACCAAGGAGCGAAGATGTTTAAGGGCAGCATCGCCCGCAAGGGCTTCCACCCTGCGTATGCCCGCGGCCACCGACCCTTCTGAAATCAGAGTAAACAAGCCCAATTGGCTTGTTCGGCGAACATGGGTTCCCCCGCAAAGTTCAATAGAAAAGGATTCGTCGATAATCACCACCCGTACCTCCTCGGCATATTTTTCACCAAATAGGGCCATGGCTCCTAATTCCAGTGCATCTTCCCGGGCCATGGTTCGAATTTGCACGGGCAAATCTTCCTGGATTTTTTGCTGAACCCGTTCCTCCACCTCGCGGATTTGTTCGGGGGTCATTTTGGAGAAATGAGAGAAATCGAATCGCAGATAATTGGGATCCACCAGGGAGCCTTTTTGCTGGACCTGATCGCCCAGGACTTCCCGTAAAGCGGCATGGAGCAAGTGCGTGGCCGTATGATGGATCTCGGCCTGCCGGCGCCGGGACAGGTCGACTTCCGCCAAAAGCGGCTGCGTAGGATCCTTCGGCAATCGGCTTACGAAATGTAAGATGAGGTCATTCTCCTTTTTGGTGTCTAGGACTTCGAGGGTTTCGTCTTCAAAAACCAGCTTTCCCCGATCCCCAACCTGGCCGCCCCCTTCCGGGTAAAACGGCGTTTGACTCAGCACCAGCTGGAAGGTTTCTTTCTTCTGCTGAACAACTCGCCGGTACCTTCTGATCCGTGCGGGGACAGACAGTGCCTGATAGCCCACGAATTCTTCTTTCCCCTCGTGCACCGAAATCCAGTCGTCGGCATCCAGGGCGGTCGCTTTGCGGCTGCGGTCTTTCTGCTTTTTCATCTCCTCCTGAAAACCCGACTCATCCACCCCGAGTTGCTGCTCCCCGGCGATAAGCTGGGTTAGATCCAAGGGGAAGCCATAGGTGTCATAGAGTTCGAAAGCTTCGTCGCCCGGGATTTGCAATTTCTGATTTTGTCGGGTTTTCCTGATGATCTCATCAAGGCGGCGAAGCCCCCGATCCAAGGTCTTGAGAAAGGATTCTTCTTCTTCAGCAATCACGCGGGCGATCATATCCTGCTGTTTTTGCAGTTCAGGAAATACATCGTCAAAGGCGCTGGCGAGGAGGGGAACGAGTTGATGGAGCAAGGGTTGTTTCCAGTCCAGGTATGTATAATAATAACGGGTCGCTCTACGGAGAATACGACGGATAACATAGCCTGCTCCCGTATTAGAGGGTAGCTGCCCATCGGCGATGGTGAAGCAGAGGGCACGGATGTGGTCGGAAATCACCCGAAACGCAATGTCTTGGGGACGGTCTCCACCCAGATAAGGAATACCGGTGATCCGAGAGATCTCGCGGATATAGGGCTGAAACAGATCGGTATCATAATTGCTTTGCTTGCCCTGAAGGACCCGCACCAATCGCTCCAATCCCATGCCCGTGTCAACGTGGCGGGCTGGCAGGGGCTTTAACTGCCCATCTTTCTGACGATTGAACTGCATGAAAACCAGATTCCAGATTTCAATGACCTGCGGATGGTCCCGATTGACCAGATCGGCGCCAGAGACCTGAGCCCTTTCTGCCGGCTCGCGACAGTCTAGGTGGATCTCGGTACAGGGGCCGCAGGGCCCCGTATCTCCCATCTCCCAGAAGTTGTCCTTCGCGGTTCCGGTGAGGATTCGATCTTCGGGAAGATATTTCTTCCATGCCTCTAGGGACTCCAAATCTTTTTCCACCCCCAGGGAGGTATCCCCTTCGAATATGGTCACATAAATCTGCTGGGGATCTATCTTGTATACTTCGGTCAGCAGTTCCCAACTCCAGGCGATGGCCTCGGCTTTAAAATAGTCTCCGAAACTCCAGTTGCCGAGCATTTCAAACATGGTATGGTGGTAGGTATCCACGCCCACTTCTTCGAGGTCGTTATGCTTCCCGCTGACCCTCAAACATTTTTGGGTGTCCGCGACCCGGAGATATTTTGCCTCTCGGTGACCCAGAAAATAATCCTTGAATGGGTTCATGCCCGCGTTCGTAAATAGAAGACTGGGGTCATTTTTTACAACGATGGGTGCCGAGGGAACGATGGCGTGTCCTTTCGAAAGAAAGAAGTCAAAAAATTGCTGGCGAATTTCTTTGGCTGACAGAGACATAGTAAAAAAGATGGTCACAAAGATAAGGATTCAGTGCATGGGGCCCCCGGGTCTTCCTCGAAATTCAGAGGATTCCTTGGAGGTTTTGCCCCGGGGCTGAAACATCAATCCAGATTGCGCGCTATTAAATTGTAACCGCTAATATTTCACTTCATCTTTCACTTCATCGTACGCTGCATCGTACCGTATCAATCCATATAAAGGGTTGGTTTCATGGCCAGGGTTCAGGATCCCCTTGTTTTTTAGTTCCTAATTCTTAGTTCCCAATAAATTAGAAAAATATTACTGACCATAGGCCGTTTAGACCTGAATTTATCCGCTCCGCTAGCGGCATGCAGGCGCCTTGTTCTGTAATCAAGACGACGAACCGATCATCCCGGTGAATCGGGCATTCAGGGGAATTTCTTTACTTTGGTCTTTAAAAGGATACCCCCATAGTGAGCTTTCTCTATCCCCTATTTTTGCTGGCGGCTGCGGCCATCGCGATACCGGTGCTGCTTCACCTCTACAATCTCAGGCGGTACCAGAAAGTCTATTTTTCCCATAGCGAATTTTTAAGCAGCATCGCTCATAGAACCCAGCGAATGGCGAAGGTCAGACATTGGCTATTGTTGCTGCTTCGCTGTCTGGCCATCCTTTTTCTAGTTCTTGCTTTTGCCCAGCCCATTCGTTCCGGCCAGGAGCATGCACATACTGGTAACCTGACCGTGGTATATGTGGATAATTCTGCCAGCATGTCTTTGGGCTCGGGGGTACGGACCTTGCTGGATATCAGCCGAGCGGCCTTGCTGGCACAACTTGAGGCGGCCCCACCGGGTTCTAGTTTTATACTTGTGACCAATGACCCTTCCGTGGGCGCCTACCCCCAGTCTCGGGAGGCCCTCCTGGAAGAAGTGCAGCGTCTGGACTTTTCTTCCAGGGCAAAAACCGTGGAGGAAGTGTTTGCGGAAGTTGAGAAAATACGCAGGGCTCAAGGTCTTAATGCGGTGGACTTGTGGTACTATAGCGATTTTCGGGAAACCGAAATGGCGTCTTTAAACGACCTGGCTCCCCATCCGCAAATTAGGGTAAAAGCGGTGAGGGTTCAGCCATCGCAGCAAGATCGGATTTATATCGATACAGCCTACTTACTCGCCCCGGTTCTGAAAGCCGAAGAGGTGAACGAAATCGTCGTGGTGAGTCGCAGACAGGCCTTGGGTAAATCAGAGTCTGCCGAGCTTTTTATGGAAGTCAATGGGCAGCGAATCGGAGCCAAAACCTTGAATTTTGGGGAGCAGGACTTTCGTCAGGATACCTTTTTATTTCCGGCTAGAGGAAGTCGCTGGCAGCAGATTCAGTTTTCCTTAGAAGGGGGCGGTAGCGGCTTTGATCAGGATTATTATCTGTCTGCCCGCAGCATGCCGCTTCGGCGAATCCTTCACCTCTACCAAGACCGCCCCAACTTCTATATAGATGCGGCTTTCCGGGCTCAGGAAGGTTTTTCCCTGGAGCGCCGCCGATCGGGCACATTCACGGAGGAAAAGGACCCTTATAATTTGATGGTCATCGAAGGATTTGGGGATTGGAGCGAGGAGAAAATCGAGGACCTGTCCCGGCGCATCGAACAGGGGCAGTTTGTATTACTCATACCGGAGAAAACCAGGGATCTCGCCGGGCTGAATCGCGTATTAACCCACTGGGTGCCTTTGCGATTTTTAGCGCTGGAAGAGGAAACCAGGACCCTGGCGCAGTTGCAACGCGGACACCCATTTATTCGGGATTTATTTGATGAGATTCCAGAAAACGTCCAACTCCCGACCATCCATTGGCATTATCGGCTGGGCGCAGACTTTCAATCGGGACAACAGGCATTGATGAGTTTTTCGGATGGAAGCCCTTATTTAAGTCGGATACCTAAAGGGAAAGGCGTCATCTATCTTCTCAGCGGAGGCCTGGATGAAGAGGCGGGCAATTTTCAAACCAGCTATTTTTTCGCGCCTTTTCTCTTTCAGATGGCGCATTCCGCGGGCTCCGGCGATGTTTATGCCCTAAGTCTTGGTTCGGGAGAGGGAACGGTAATCCCTGGTCATGGCTTTGATGAAAAGAACCTGGTCTCTTTGCTGGGCCCGGACTTGGTGCAGATTCCCAGGCAGACGGCGCATGGGTCGGGGACGATGGTTTATGTGGATGAATTGATTCCTCGCCCGGGATTCTATCATCTATCGCTATCAGAGGCCGACACGATCAGCTTGGGAGCCAATGCAGATCGCCAGGAATTTTCCGGAGAATACCTAGATGCGAAAACCTTAGAAAAATGGGGAGAACCCCATGGTTTTCAGTGGGTTAGTGAAAGTTCCACTTCCTTATCCCAGCCCTTCGGGAACCGTTCTCGCTTCCCTCTTTGGAAACTTTGTGTTACTTTAGCCGGGTTAATGCTCCTGCTGGAAACCGCCTTGTTGGTAAAGGGAGCTCCCCGAGGGAAAACGACCAATTAATCGCCTCTATGCGTGTACTTATCCGTCAGGCTAGACTGGCAGACCCCCGATCATCTCATTTCGGCCATGAAGTAGATATTTATATCGAAGCCGGCCTGATTAAAACGATAGCCCCCCATATCGATCAACCGGCAGATCAGATTATTTCTGCGCCGGGACTGCTGGCATTTCCAGGATGGGTAGACGGATTTGCGGATTACGCAGACCCGGGTTACGAGCATAGAGAGTCGCTGAGTTCGGGACTGGCGGCTGCGGCCCGAGGGGGATTCGCGCGGGTCGTACTCGTTCCCAATACCCAGCCCCCTTTGAGCAAAAAGTCCCAACTCGAATACCTTTATCGCCAAAGCCAAGGGCAGCCGGTAAAAATTCACCCATTAGGTACCCTGAGTCAAGACGCAGAAGGCAAGACTTTAGCAGAGATGCTCGATCTTCATGCAGGGGGAGCCGTGGGCTTTACGGATGGATGGGAGCCCGTTCAGAACGCGGCTTTGATGGTCAAGGCCCTCGAATATGTCCATGCTTTCGACGGGGTCATCTGGCAGATACCTTTGGAAAAAAATTTATCAGCGGGTGGGTTGATGCACGAAGGGGAACTTTCGACCTATCTGGGCATGCCCGGGATCCCCGCGATGGCGGAGGCTCTTATGGTGCACCGAGATTTGGAACTTTTACGTTATTCCCAGTCCCGGCTTCATATCACCGGCGTATCCACCGAAGCGGGACTCCGTTTGATTCGGGAAGCCAAAGCGCAAGGCTTAGCGGTTACCTGCTCCGTTACCCCTTACCACCTTCTTTTCACGGACCAGGCTCTTAGAACCTATAATGCCCTTTATAAAGTGGATCCTCCGCTAAGGTCCGAGTCGGACCGTCAGGCGCTCATCCAAGGGCTGGTCGACGGGACCGTAGATGCCATTGCCTCCCACCACCGTCCCCAAGACTGGGATGCCAAGACCCGGGAATTTGCCTATGCCGCTTCGGGAATGAATGTGCAGGAAATGATGGTGCCCGTTTTATGGGAAGCCTTGTCGCCTTATCTGGACTTGCCCCGATGGGCAGCGCTGCTCTCGCTGTTCTGGAGAGGGCTGCTGCGCTTGGAAGAAGGGAGGCTAGAGCCCGGAGAGAAAGCAGAAATTAGCCTTTATTCCATGGATCAGGTTAGTCGCTTCACGGCCGAAGGCCTGAAATCTCAGTCTAGGAATAATCCTTTTATGGATAAGGAGTACAAGGGGCGTGTGGTAGGGCTGATAAACGGAGAAGCCCTATATTTGAATCAAGATTAAACCCATTTCTTATATGGATCATTCGCAACAAACCAGCAATACGCAGGAACTGGCGCTGAAGGCGGGAATATTCTTCGCGCTGATCAAAATCCTGATGACGACCCTGCATATGAAATTTTTTATCGGCAATTTTTCTTTGAATATTGCCCTTACCATCGTTTCCGTTTTCATCGGACTCATCATTCTGATTTGGGTTGCCCTAGAAGCCCGCAAGCTGCAGGGCGGCTTCATCACGATGAAGGAGATTTTCAAACCCATATTTATAACCATCCTGATTGGAACGAGCCTGAGTTACGCTTTTGACCTTTTATATGTCCATGTTTTGGATCCTTCGGTATATGACCAGTTGAAGCAATCCACCATAGACTTTGCACAGCGATTTGGCGCCGAGGACGCGGCCCTCGATGAGATTGCCGTAAAGTTCGATGAGGAACAGGCCAGGGCGCTCACGCCAGGCCGCATTATTCTGGGGTTATTTCAGGTGATTATTCTTCATAGTATTGCCGGGTTTATCATTGGGGCCATATTCAAGCGTCGCCGGCCGGCTTTCATGGCCTAAGCCCCTATGAAATGGTGAAAATGAGAAACCTTGATCTGTCCATCGTTATTCCCTTATTTAATGAGGAAGAATCTTTGCCCGAACTCACGGAATGGATCATGGCCGTATGTCAACCCCGAGGCTACCGCTACGAGATCCTTTTTGTCGATGATGGGAGCAAGGACAACAGCTGGGCTGTTATCGAGGACTTGGCTCGCCAACACCCCATGGTGCGGGGTATTCGCTTCCAGCGAAACTATGGGAAGAGCGCAGCCCTGAATGAAGGGTTCAAGAACAGCTCCGGCAAAGTGGTTATTACCATGGATGCGGACTTGCAAGACAGTCCCGACGAAATCCCCGAATTATATCGTATGATCACCGAGGAAGGTTTTGACCTGGTAAGTGGTTGGAAGAAAAAGCGATATGATAACCGGTTAACCAAGAATCTCCCCTCCAAACTATACAATGGGGTCAATCGATGGATATCGGGTATCCCATTGCATGATATGAACTGCGGACTCAAGGCTTACCAGCGAAAAGTGGTGAAGAGCATTGAAGTTTATGGGGAAATGCACCGCTTTATTCCGGTGCTTGCCAAGGCTGCCGGTTTTGACCGTATCGGGGAAAAGGTGGTGGTACATCAACCCAGAAAATACGGAGTGTCCAAGTTTGGATGGGAGCGCTTTATTAACGGTTTTCTGGATCTGCTTTCGGTCCAGTTTATGAGTCGTTTCGGAAAAAAGCCCATGCATTTTTTTGGGTCTTTCGGCACCGGCATATTCCTGATTGGATTCATCATGGCGGGGTGGATGATTCTGGGTCGCATCCTGGAAGGAGAAGATTATGGGCTCACCAATCGCGTCCCATTCTATATTGCCTTGACAGCCATGGTAATGGGAACGCAGTTTTTTCTCACCGGGTTTGTGGCCGAACTCGTTTCCCGAACATCCGGGGATCGAAACCACTACTTGGTAGAAGAACAGATCGGATGGCCTGAGAATGGCGGCCCTAAGCATCAAGCTTAACAATCTTTTATTAGAAATCGGGACCTTGGCTTAAACCTTTCTGGAATATTTCAGTCAAATTTGCCAGTTACCACTGGGATTTTCGGGATTATGAAGCAAATCTATTTTCTTTTCATTCTTTTTTTGACTCCTTTTTCCTTGCATGCCCAAGAGGCGCCCGGACTGGTCACCGGGAAATTGGTTTACCAGAATGGCAGTCCGGTCTCTTATGCTACCGTCACTTTGGTGCGTGCCGACCGCTCTGTCGCCGGGGGGGACCTGACCGGGGACGATGGTCTTTTCCGAATTCAGGGAACCGGGTTCGGGACTTTTGACTTACTGATCTCGGGCATCGGCCTGGAGGGGCAGCAGATCGATGGACTGGTACTTTCCATGGAGACCCCCGTACGTAACATGGGCTCTATTGCCGTGGTGAGCCGTACGCAATCTTTGGATGAAGTGGAAGTGACGGCGGAAAAAGCGCTTTTTGTCATGGACGTCGACAAAAAGGTGTTCCAAGTGGATAAGAATATTACGACCGAGGGAGGCAGCGCTTCGGATGTATTGCAGAATGTGCCTTCCCTTTCTGTAGATGTGGAAGGGAATGTTAGCCTGAGAGGCCGATCCAATGCGACCATACTCATCGATGGAAAGCCGGCCACTTTATTGGGCGGGGACGAGGCTTCCGCCCTGCAGAGCCTGCCGGCTTCGAGCATTGATCGAGTGGAAGTGATTACCAACCCTTCGGCTCGCTATGATGCCCAGGGTCTCACGGGTATTATCAACATTGTTACCAAGAAAGACCGTCGCATGGGACTGAATGGGATGGCTTCCCTGGGGGCTGGTACCGGAGACAAGTATAATGGAAGCTTAAACTTGAACCTTAGGAACGAAAAGTGGAACTTTTTCCTAAACTCTAGTTTCCGGCAGAATCGCCGGCAGAACTATTCGGAGATGGTTAGAACGGACTTATCCGGAGCCGAGTACCAGACCATCGAAGACGGAATCAGGAATTTTAGGGGCTTTTTTAATTCCTTGGGTGCAGAATACAGTCTTTCGGAAAAAACAACCATTGGACTGCGTCAGAATTTGAACTGGATGCGCTGGTCCGGCAAGAGTCAGTCGAATTTGGATCGATTCCCGGCAGGCAGCCATCAAAGCCGCTATTCGGAATATTCCGGGGGGCCGTTTTCCTATTCGACCACCTTGGATTTTAAACAGCTGATGTCTCGTCCTCAGGAGGAGATCGTGGGGAGCTTTACTTATACGCGATTCCAAGTGGAAAGAGAGCAGCTTTTTATTACCCAGGACTGGGATGCGGATGATGAGCTGATAGCTCCAGGTCTAATCAAAGATGCACCCGGATCCGGCGGAAGCTGGAACTTCACGGGATCGATCGATTATACGCTCCCCTTTACCGAGAACCGAAGGATGGATGCCGGGGTCAAATCCCAAATCAATGGTTTTGATTCGAAGAATGACCCCATCCGGATTCAAGGCAATGAGGTAAGGGTAGATTCGGTTCAGTTGATCGATTATGACTACAGTCAGCAAATCCACGCGGCCTATCTTAATCTGAGAGACCAGATCGAGAAATTTCGTTACCAGATCGGTTTGCGTTCCGAGTATGTGATTTATGAAGGATCCCTCCGTTCGCTGAGCTCGGATCGGTACTTCTATGATTACCTGGGGTTATTCCCATCGGCTTTCGTATCCTATGAGCTGCCCAAGGACCAGTCTATATTCCTTAATTATAGCCGAAGGACCGATCGCCCGCATTTTATGCAATTGATGCCTTTCCGAAATCTGTCCAATCCCCAGGAAATTTCCACGGGGAACCCAGATTTGATTCCGGAATTTATCCACCACATTGAGTTTTCTTATAATCGGCTATTTGAGGCGGGTCACAACCTCATCTTTAGCACCTACTATCAGTATACCCAGAATATTATTGAGCGCTACCGGGAATCTTTGGGAGGCGGAGTCTATCTGTCCAAACCCTATAACCTGCACGCGGGTACCACCTATGGGGTAGAGCTTATTTCCAAACTGCAGTTTAATAAGATCTGGGACGGGATGATCAGCGCCAATATGTTTCGCAATACCATCGATGGCAGAAACATTGACGCAGATTTATATACCGAAGGATTTGGATGGTTTGCCAAGATGAACAGCAACCTGAGGTTGCCGGCTGGTTTTGCCTTTCAGGTGGATGCCAACTATCAAGCACCTCGGGTAATCGCCCAGGGAACCCGGGATGGGGTTTACTGGATCGATATGGCTTTGAGAAAAAATCTCATGAAAAACAAAGCCACGCTGGTCTTTAATGTGTCGGATATTTTTAACACCCGCAAATACACCAGCCACTACGATTTCGGAACTTCGGTACAAAGACGATACAGAGACCGGGAAACCCGGATAGGAAATATTAGTTTTAGCTACCGGTTTGGAAGATCCGATATTCGTCCCCGCCGCCGTCAGCCTTCGGAATTGGCTCCCGGCGTACAGGACAGGGATAATATCCGGACGGAGGAAGTGAACGATACCGGAGGCTTTTAAATCCTTCCAAAAACTAGGCTCATGAAAAACGCAATTCTCTTTGCCGGCATCCTGGCTTTTTCTCTTTGCCTTTCCCCCCAGGGTTTTGCCCAGAAGAAAGGAGGCCTGGGAGAATGGATAAAAAAGGCGGAAGATCAACTCGGATCCCAAAGCAGTTCCGCTGGATATACAAACCAGGAGGCGGTTTCAGCACTTCGAGAGGCTTTGGAGATTGGAACGAAGAATGCCGCCGGTAAGCTTTCGGGCGTCAATGGCTATTTTGGCAATCCGCTGGTCAAGATTCTGTTGCCTCCTGAAGCCCAAAAAGTAGAAACGGCTTTGCGGGGAATTGGTATGGGCAGGTATGTAGACGATGCCATCTTATCCATGAACCGGGCCGCCGAAGAAGCTTCTTCCCGGGCGGTACCTTTGTTTGTTTCTGCCATAAAGCAAATGACCGTCCAGGACGGACTATCCATCGTAAGAGATGGAGATGGAGCGGCCACCCGGTACCTGAAGGCCAAGACTTCGGATCAGCTAAGCAGAGAGTTCCAGCCGGTGATACGGAAGGCCTTGTCTAAGGTAGATGCGACCAAATACTGGAGAGAACTTTTCGAAGTATATAATCGGCTGCCCACCACCCGGGAAAAAATCAACCCGGACTTGGATGCTTATGTAACGGAGAAGGCGCTTGATGGGCTATTCCTGACAATCGCCCAGGAAGAGAATAAGATCCGAAAAGATCCTGCCGCCCAGGTGACGGGACTGCTCAAGAAAGTTTTCGGTCGTCCCTAGATCGAGCCTGGAGGGGATTGCGGCATTTTCAATACATTTACTACCCTGAACCTTGAAAGGGAATGGGACGACCATTACGTCCCGGCCTGCTTTGCCGAATTGGGGCGAAATGCTTTGCCCTATTCATGAATCTCCAATTTTATGAATCCAGAAGAAATTTTTCAGAAACGATATGCCGTCCTTAACGATGCGCAGAAGGAAGCCGTAGATGCCATTTATGGTCCCGTCATGGTGATCGCCGGACCGGGAACCGGAAAGACGGAAGTGCTGGCGATGCGCATCGCGCAGCTGCTGCGAAGCGATGCCCAGGTTAACCCCGCGGAGATTCTTTGTTTGACTTATACGGATGATGCCGCCCATTCCATGCGGAATCGCCTCATTGAAATTATCGGTCCATCAGCGCATAAAGTCAATATTTGCACCTTCCATGCGTTTTGTAATCAGGTGATACAGCAGAACAGGGACTATTTTGCCCACCGGGAGTTGGAGCTGGTCGATGAAATGGGTCGCATCGATATTGTTCATGAGATCCTGGATGAACTGCCCGAAGGTCATTTACTTCGTCGCCTCAAAGGCGATATCTACTATGATACGGGGCGCCTGCTTGCTCTTTTTTCCCTTATGAAAGAGGAACATCTGAGCGTCGAAATTATTTCGGAGGCAATTGATCGGGAAATCGAAGCGCTGCCCGATCGGGAGGATATGCGTTATAAGCGGAAATCGGGTGACCATATGCCGGGTGACCTTAAGCAGCATGCCTTTGATAGTATGGTCGAGAAGTTGGAACAGACCCGGGCTGCTGCGAAGCTATTCGATTCCTTTCAGGAGAAAATGATGGCTAAAGGCTGGTATGATTTCTCGGACATGATTCTGTGGGTACTGGCTGCTTTCAAACAGAACCCCGCCATGCTCATGCAATATCAGGAGCAGAGCCAATATATTCTCGTCGATGAGTTTCAGGATACCAACGGCGCACAGAACGAACTGCTGCGGCTACTGATTGATTATTGGGATGATCCCAATGTCTTTGTCGTCGGAGATGATGACCAGTCCGTTTTTGAATTTCAGGGCGCCCGGATTCAGAATGTCGTTGATTTTTATCATCGGTATTCCGCATCGATGAAGATGATCGTATTGAAAAATAACTATCGATCCTCCCCGCCTATCCTGGAGTGGGCTGCCCGGAGCATCGAAGGCAACAAAGGTCGACTGATTCTGCAAATCCCCGAATTAGGCCTCGATAAGGACATCCACTCTGCACACCCGCGATTTGAAAAAGAATCCCCTTGTCCGCAGCCCGTTGTTCGAGCCTATCCGACAAGAATTATGGAGGAGGCCCATTTGGTCTCCCAGATTGAAGAGTTGATTCGTGAGGGTGTCAACCCCAGTCAGATTGCCGTTTTATATGCGCAGCACAAGCAGGTGGATCGGGTCTTGGACTTAATGGACCGTCGAGGGTTACCCTATCTTGTAAAGAAGCCTTCCAGCCTGTTAGAACAGCCGATCATTCAGCGCATCCTAGACATATTCCGCTACATCCAGCAGGAGTCCGAGGAAGTGTTTAAGGGGGAGCCCATCCTGTTTCAGCTCATTCATGCGCCTTTCTTTAAAACGCGTCCCAAGGACATAGGCACTTTGGCGCTTTATATGAACCAGAATAAGGCGAAGAATCCGAATCTTCGCAACTGGCGGACCACGATCGCCGATGACCTCTTGATGGAAACCGTGGGGCTCGAAAACCCAGGAGCTTTTCGTCGATTGGCGGCGAATCTGGAGCGGTGGCAGGCCTCCAAACAATTAATGACCCTCTCGGCGCTGCTTGAAAGCATTGTTTATGAGTCCGGCCTGCTCGCTTACCTTTTGTCGCAAAAGGATCATATATTCTATGTAGAAGTATTGCAATCTTTCTATGACTACCTGCGGAGATGCGCGGATCGCCAACCGGGTATTCGTCTCGATCAGTTCCTGGAGCGGATTGATAAACAGATTGAAATGAACTTGATCGTCCCTGTTCACCGCGTGTTTAGTCGTAGGGATGGAGTTCAGTTTTTTACTGCCCATGCAGCCAAAGGGAATGAATTTGAGTATGTATTCTTATTGGGCTGTACGAGCAATTTCTGGGAAAAAAAGGTCGGAAATCGTGCCTTATTTCGACTGCCAGAGACCCTGGCTTACTCAAAAGCTCAGGAAGGGTCCTCGCAAGAAGAAGTTGCCCGACGCCTGTTTTATGTGGCATTAACACGGGCTAAAAAGCATTTACAAGTCTCCTATGCCATGCTGGACGAAGAAAATAAAGCGCTGTCTTGTTCGGGTTTGGTCCATGAAGTTTGTCCGCCCTCCGAGCAGATTATTACGAAGATGGAAGACCCCGAACTGATGGAGGCCATGAAATGGGCCATGCTTCCGCCAGGGAATCTAAAAATTGAGCTGGCACAGCGTGCCTGGATTGATCAGGCCATCCGCCAGATGGCCATGAGCACCTCCGCCTTATCCAAGTATCTACGTTGCCCGCTAAGCTATTATTATGAAAATGTCCTGCGGGTCCCCTTTGTAAAAAGGGATTCCATGGCCTATGGCTCGGCCGTCCATGATGCCCTAGAGTTTCTGTTTTCCCAGATGAAGCGGCGTCAAGGAACCTTCCCCGAACTCTCTGAGGTTTTGCAGCGTTTCTACCGGGCGCTTGAAAATGAGAAGGCGGCATTTCACGGTACCCAATTCGAAAGAAGAAGGGATCAGGGCACCAAGGAGATTAGCGATTATTATAACCAGTTCCTGCCTACATTCCCGAAGGATGTGGACCTTGAAATGAACATCGCCCGGTTCCCTCTGGAGGGGATACCTGTTACAGGTAAGATTGACCGTGTAGAATACCATGGCGGATCCTGCGTGGTTGTAGACTATAAGACTGGAAATCCAGATCGGCGCTCAAAGAAGGATCTCGCTCCTCCTGGGGAAGAAGGAGATCCCGGCGGAGATTATTGGAGGCAGATGGCATTTTATAAATTGATTCTGGAAGAGAACCCCGTCCGGCCTCTGAAAGTAGATTTCGGACGTTTTGAATATTTGACCCCAAAAAAGAATGGAGAAACCTATCATCCCGTGGTGAATCTGGGTCCGGAGGATGTCGAGCAGGTGCGTGCCCAGGTCAAAGAGGTATACGCCCGGATTATGAACCAGGATTTTGACCGGGGCTGTAATGAAGACAATTGTACCTGGTGTCGTTTCGCGCGTAATTATGAATTAAGACTCGATGAATCATCCATGGAAGAAAATCAGGAAGAATTATTGGAAGACGCTTCGGACCTAGGCCCGCAATAGGAAGCAAAGGTTTTCCAGGGAATTGGGGTGCAAAAAAACCTCCGATTAAAAGTTAAAATCGGAGGTTCCATATCAGTAAATCATTCTTTAGCTACCCTATCCTTGCCTAGATTCTTTCGGTTTCTTCTTGTAGAAGGGCACTTGGAAGCCCATGTAGAAGTTGGTTCCGCTGGAGAACAGGTTGTCGCTACCGAAGTAGAATCCTGAAACTCTCACCCCGAGGCCCATTTGAACACTCTTGCTCAGCATGCTGTAGGTTAATGGAAGTCCGAAGCTGAAGATTCGGCTATCCCAACGAGGTGTAACGCTGATTCTTCCGTAAACGGAGTTGCCGATTTTATCCCGGCTTGAAATGCTGCCCATGTACAAAAGATTGGCGTAAAAGTTTTTCCAGACTTTATAGTCACCCGAAAGAATGAGGGTGGTCGGAAGGCTGACTTTGGTCTCGGATCCAGCATGGGATTCGACGCCGAAACCTTGTGCTTCCATATACGCTTTCATGCTGTCCACATTGGTGATTTTGTCGCCGATATCAGGACCATTGATGTAGGCGGGCGCTGATGTTTTGTTGTAGAAACGCATGCCCGCGTTATCGGTTGAGTATTTGATGGATCCCATATCGATGATGGAAGCTGAAACACGGAACATGTATTTGTTCTCGCTGGGTTCGGTAATGTTTTCGGGGCGATACTCATAAACAACACCCAGATCTGCACCCATACCCGAGCCTTTGGCCTTAGTTAGATCAGATACCCCGGAAATCCCACCAAGCATGTTTGAGGCGTACTGTACGGAAGTATTGCTAATGCTCACATAATCGGTGCCCGGCGCATAGGAGATATCCATGTTCTCGTTTACGATGGAAAAATACGCCGCTCCTCTTAACAGGCGGAGATTGGCGCCCCCTTTGAGGAAGTGCTTATTTTGATTATAGATCACCCCTCCATATCCAAGACCGTATTCAGACCAGCCATGGGCGGTCACGTTGAAGGCATCCACCTTCAGCTTCAATCCAGCTTTCTCGATATCGCTCAGTCCATCGTCGCTAATGGTCCGGAACAGGGACTGATCCAGATCGTGGATTTGGGTCATAAAACGTACTCGGGTAAAAAGGGCTACGCTATGTTTATCATTAATGGAAACCGTTGCGCCGGGGCCGCGAATGTCGAGAACAGGCCCAAAGAGACGAAGGGTTTCATCTTTGTCATCAAACTGGAAAGGGCTATCCCCCTCATCGCTTCCAACCGCTCCGAATAAGTCACCCAGTTTCACGGAAGAAAAATTGGTCTCCATGCCTATATCAAAGGCAAAGAGATCAATGCTAAATTTTTGACGTGAATCGGCTATGTTGGCCGGATTCAGGTACATGCTTTGGGAGCCCACGTAATTACTGGTGGAAACGCCGAGCATTTTCTGCGCTTCCGCCGAAGGCGCCCAAGTTACTCCAGCGGCAATCATGGCAATAGGGAGTAGATGTTTTGTTTTCATGTTCTATTACATTAATTGAATGGTAATCTAAAAAACTGGCGCAATGATAAGAAATAGATTTTTATAAACATAGCCCTGGGTTATATAAATGAACTAAAACTATTAATTTTACGTACTTTTACGGTTCTTATGTCATGAAACCACGTAGATTTCGGGAACAAAAAAGCGAGCCTAAGGCTCGCTTTGGTAATGAGTTCTCGAAGCTGGATTAACCGACGGCTACGCGCAGGAAGTCGACGACCGTCAATCCATCGGAAACGGATTTCAGGTAGGCCTCTACCGTTTTCTTGTTATCTTTCACGAAAGCCTGTTGCAACAAGGTATTTTCCTTAAAGAAGGCGTTGATTTTACCTTGGGCAATTTTTTCGACGATATCTCCGGTCTTGCCTTCAGCCTGGATTTGTTCCATGGCAATGGCCTTTTCCCGGTCAATAACTTCCTGGGAAATCCGGCTGGCGTCCACAGCTAAGGGGTTCATGGCCGCGATTTGCATGGCAACATCCTTTCCTGCCTCCAGAAGATTATCCTGAGGAGCCTGGTTCAATCCGACCAGCACGCCAATACGGTAACCGGCGTGGATGTAAGGAACCACGGTTTCGGCGGACATTTGCTCGAAGCGAACGATGTCAATTTTCTCTCCAATTTTGGCCACTACTTCTAGGAGTTTTTCTCCCAAAGTGGCTCCGTCCATGGGCAGCGCTTTCAGGGCATCAATATCTTTTACCTCGGATTCAAGGGCCATGTCGGTGATTCGCTGTGCGAAATCAATGAACTCTTGGTTTTTGGATACAAAATCGGTTTCTGCACTCAGGTTCAGGATAACTCCATAGTTATGGGCGGCATTGGCCTGGGCCATAACAACCCCTTCTTTGGCCTCTCTGTCGCTGCGGTTGGCGGCCACTTTCTGGCCTTTTTTGCGCAAATAATCGATGGCTTTCTCGAAGTCTCCCCCACTTTCAATGAGGGCCTTGCGGCAATCCATCATGCCGGCTCCAGTTTGCTGACGAAGTTTGTTTACCTCTGCCGCAGATATGGTTACACTACTCATGCTTATCTATTTAAAAATTAATTAAATGCAGTTGATCGCTTTACGGTTCAAATTTTTCATAGGAACCGGAAAGCCCCTTTGTTTCGGGGCTTCCAGAAAGATGTTGGGCCTAAATAAGGCAAGTTCTATGACTTTCTAGTACCCGCGTTTCTACCCGCTCCGGAACTGCGCTGGCCACCACGGCTTCCCGCTCCTCTTCCTGTACCTACGCGACGGCGCTCGCCTCTTTCTGTGCTATCCGAGTCCTCGTCGCTGATGTTTTCGATGGCAGCGGTGGTTTCGGCGCTGGCTTCTTCGGCAGCTTCTTCCTCTTCCTTATTTTGGGCGCGCTCCTGGAGTCCTTCCATGACCGCGTTGGTCAGGTAGTCCACGATGATGGCAATGGATTTCGTGGCGTCATCATTTGCGGGGATGGCAAAA
The DNA here is from genome assembly GCA_964646775.1 of uncultured Chitinophagaceae bacterium. Classification (GTDB taxonomy): domain Bacteria; phylum Bacteroidota; class Bacteroidia; order Chitinophagales; family Chitinophagaceae; genus CAYPQN01. The sequence goes on from CAZYEZ010000002.1 coordinate 19,682, forward strand.
TCCACTTTGGAAGGATCCGAGTTGGTATCCACCATAGCGATGGTGGTGATTCCCAAACGACGGGCTTCTGCCAAGGCAATATGCTCGTGAGAAATGTCTACCATAAATAAGGCAGCAGGCGTTCTTCCCATTTGAGAAATACCGCCAAGAACCTTTTCCATTTTGTCGCGGCTGCGCGTCAGGGTTAGCCTTTCCTTTTTGGTTACGCTATCCATGGTTCCATCGGCAAGCATTTTGTCGATGCTTTGCATCTTTTTCACGCTTTTACGGATGGTTTGGAAGTTGGTTAACATCCCTCCCAGCCATCTTTCCGTAACAAAGGGCATGTTGACCCGGGCGGCCGCTTCGGAAACAATTTCCTTGGCTTGTTTCTTCGTGGCCACGAACATGATTTTTTTACCGCTTCTTGCGATGGATCTCAATGCATTGGCCGCTTCTTCCAGTCCGTCAATGGTTTTATTGAGATCGATGATATGAATGCCATTCTTCTCCGTGAATATATAAGGGAGCATCTTGGGATTCCACTTCTTCTTCAGGTGGCCAAAATGAACTCCGGCCTCAAGAAGTTGCTGATGCAGGCTTTTATTTTCTTCCATACTGGTATTTTCTTTCGATTAGAGTTGAGCGAAATGATGCGGAGATTAACGTTTGGAGAACTGGAAGCTCCGACGGGCTTTCGCCTTTCCGAATTTCTTCCGCTCTACAGAACGGGGGTCGCGGGTCATTAAACCTTCCCGCTTCAGCAAGGGTCTGAACTCGGGATTTTCGATGCAAAGGGCTCGGGCTATTCCCAGCTTGATGGCCTCGGCCTGTCCTTTGGGTCCACCCCCCTGAACGTTGATCTTGATATCATAGGCAGAAAGGGCATCTACAACCTTGAGCGGTAGCTCTACCTGATTCTGCAGATACATAATCGGGAAGTACGAGGTATACTCTTTTTCGTTGACCATGATCGATCCCGTTCCCTTGCTCAGATAAACCCGGGCAATGGCTTCTTTTCGACGACCAATGGCGTTTTGTTGCTTTTCCATGCAGTTTCTCTATAATGAGGGGTAAAAAATTAAAAGTTTAGCGTTTTGGGCTTTTGGGCCTGATGCGGATGCTGATCGCCCTCATAAACGAACAGTTTCCTGTACATAGCTCTTCCCAGGCGGTTCTTAGGCAGCATGCCCTTTACCGCCTTTTCCACGACGGCATTCGGCCGGCGTGCCATCAGCTTTTTAGGTGATTCTGCTTTTTGTCCGCCCGGATAGCCTGAATAGGTCAGGTATTCCTTTTCGGTGAATTTGTTGCCCGTGAATACGACTTTTGCCGCATTAACCACGATCACGTAATCCCCCGTATCGAAATGAGGCGTGTAATAGGGTTTATGCTTTCCCCGCAGAATAGAGGCAATCCGGGTGCACATGCGTCCGACGGTTTGATTGGTTCCGTCGATGACATACCATTCCCTTTTTACCATTTTCTCATTGGCAGAGGGCGTTTTAAAACTTAGGTGTCTCATTACTAATGATTAATAAAAATTTTGTTTCTATTGGAGCCCAGGGCCCGTCCCGAATTTTCCTGGTTTAGACGTAAAAGACATCCTAAGAAGGAAATTTGGGATGGCAAAGGTAATTCTAACCCTTGAGTACAACAAAAAATTGATTAAGAATTTTTATGGCTATGACATAACTCATTGAATATCAGGGGATATTTCGGACAAAAGTTTTCAACATAAGAAAGGGCGCTCCTTTCATTTTGGGATGAATAGAGCGCCCTTTCTTCAAAATTCGGGATCAAACCCCGGGATTCCATTAAAAAGGAGTGGATTCCGGGAGGGTATGAGTCCTGCCCTGGTTCTGCGCTTTGAGCCAGGAAACCAGTGGATCGAAATAAGCCAGCATTTCTTTGGCATTCAACTCAGAGCCGGTGGATTCTTCGAGGACGACGCGCCAGTCTTTGGATGCACCGGAGGACATAATCCCGGTAAGGAAGTCCCCAATTTCTTTTCGTCCGTAGTAATTGGTCGCCCGGGGATTTTCTCCCAGAATGTTTTCCGCGATATGGTTATGCAACTGGTAGAGAATCACATAGGATAAGGCGTAGTCATAATACTGGGCCGGATCGTCGTTGATATGGGTTTTGGTGGCCGCATCGCAGTAGCGCTCGTCGCGGGCAGACGGAGGTACGATCCCCTGATATTTCAGGGCAAGATCCCACCAGGTTTTATTGAATTGGTCTGCGGACAGCTGATCGACATATAAGGATTTCTCGAAATGGCTCATGGTGCCCGCGGAAAAGAAAATGAAAACCACGGAGTTCAGTGCCTCTTTTAGTAGAGTTTGAATGCTGTCAACCTGGGCGGATTCCGGTACCAGTCCGCGGGCGACGAGGTAAGGCTTTTGCATGGCTGCCATACCCATCATCGTTCCGATGGCTTCATGATAAGCGCGATTGGCTCCGGCCCGCAGCAGGGGAGGTACCGATTTGTTGGAATAGGCCATATAATAATAGATATGCCCGAGTTCATGATTCACGGTTTCGAACCACTCCGCATTGGGCTCCACGCTCATCAGGCTTCGCACATCTTCCTGGAGGTCCATATGCCAGGCCGAGGCATGGTTGTTTTTCTTCACGGAAGAGTCTGCCGGATAAGGGTAAAGGCTCGATTTTTCCCAGAATACGGCGGGAAGTTCGCGGAATCCTAAACTGGTATAGAGCTTTTCCCCTTCTTTCATGATCCATTCAGCCGACTTCTGAGAAAGTACCGAGTCCACATTCATACCTTCGACGGAGACCACCGGGGACCAGTCTTGACCCCAGCGGTTGGGCAGCCAGTGGGCGGGCAGGTAAGAAGGAACTTCATCAACCCCATAGCGTCCGGATAACTCATAGCGCATCCAGGTATGGAGCTCCCGGTAGAGTGGATAAAGCTCTTCCATAAGTCTTTCCATGGTCTCCATCATTTCCTCGGTTTCCATACCATAGTCGCTGACTTGATAGGAGAAATAATCATCATAACCCAGGGCCTGAACCGTCTGATTCCTTAGATCCCGAAGCTGGGCCAGCCCCGGCTTCAGAACGGGACCTACTTCTTTGCTGGCCTCCCAGGCCTGCAAGCGGCGGGTGATATTCGTCTCATTCTTTAAAATTTCGTCGAGCTGGTTCGTAGATACTTTCTCTCCGTTCAGCTTATACTGAAATCCGTAGAGTTTTTGGACTTGTTCGTTTTCGGCAGCAATCCGCTGATCCACGGTCTCCTGGATCGTTTGGGGGTTGTTCGCCGCCATGTATAGGATGCTTTCCAGCTGTTTGACGTCTATATAGGACAACTCATCTTTATAGCCCAATAAACGCCGGGCTTCTTCAATATTTTCTATAGATCCGGTAAAACGGGCCATTTCTTCATCGGCGAGTTTTGCCCGGGCCATATTAGTGGTATCTGAGGCAATGATTTCAATATTTGCTTTCCACTGCGCCTCGGTAACCTGGGCATATTTATCTAAAAATTCTTGGGTGTAGGCCGCTAGAAACTGGGCGACTTCCTGTTGATGCCTGCTTTTCTGCATGTCGCTGGATCCACAGGCGGCGAGAGCCAGACAGAAGCAAGCGACCAGGACATTGGTTGCTCTTGACATATAATATTTTTTAAGTTTCCCGCGTAAATATAGTAATATTTCAGCGTGATCTGCCCGAAAATGCCCAAATAAAATCAACCAAAAGGTCTCCAAGATCATGGATCCGGTTAAGTCTTACCTGGTCAGGAAGGTCAAATACACTGTGGTAGTGCGGATTGTTTCCTTGCGCATAGATAAATACGGCAGGTACGGATTTCCTCGCAAAGGAATAATGATCGCTGTTCCGGGTTTGCTCCCGAGCTCGGATGGCAGGAAGGCGTCGATTTACCGTATTTAAGGAATCCAGGAGGGCAAAAGCCTGCTTTTCCTCCAGTCCATTGACGACGGTGATGCCGTTTTCTGCATCGGCCGTCATATCCAGGTTGACCACCATCCGAATGTTTTCGAGGGGCAATCGGGGATGGTCACAGAAATAAGCGGAACCAAGGAGTCCCAGCTCTTCGCCGCTAAAAAACAGGAAGGCCACCGAATAAGGAGCTGGACGCCGCGCTATTTGCTCGGCCAGGCTTAAACAGAGAGCTGTCCCGCTGGCGTTGTCATGGGCACCGGCAAAGAGGGTCTGATGCCCCATGCGTCCCAGATGGTCATAATGCGCTGTAAAGACAATGAATGAATCGGGATAGACGGTCCCCGGAACATAGGCCATTACATTCTGACTGGAATAGTCGGGAACCCACTGGGATTCAATGCTGGCTTCAAGGCGATCGATGGTTTCAGGAAGCGCGGAATCTTGAACATAAACGAGGTTCGTAGGCTGTTGATCCATGCGCGCTAACCAGATCATCTTTTTGGAACGGGGCAAAATATACAGCCCTCGGGGGAACTGGCCAGGGGCGGAACGCAGGCTCCATCCCAGGTAGTGAACGGGGGTGTCCAAGTCCCGAATTACGTGAACCTCTCCGGGGTGGAAACGAGCGCTTAATTGTGCCCATCCTTGGGTGTCCCGGACGCTGGCCGCTGAGTAGGATTTCGGATTGCGGGTTTTCCATCGGCCCCCTTCCGCGGCCGCATCAACGAGGTAATCCTGGCCGGGAATCAGCGTTTTTCCGTTGATTTTCAGGGAAATCTTCCCCTCAAACTTGTTGACCGGAAAAGAATAGGTTTGAAAATACCCGGTATCTCCAGGCAGGGGAGCCAGTCCCATATCCTGCAATTGCTGGCGCAGATAGACGGCGGCTTTGAGGTCCCCCTGCTGGTAGTATCCTCTACCGTGCATGGAGGGGGCGCTGAGCTGATCAATATGACGAAGCAGGGTGCCTTTTTCTGTTTGGCCCCAGCTGGGCCCTAGGAAAATAAGGAGGAGAGCTAGGGAAACGAGTCCGCGAACGGCGCCAAAGGGGATCGATTTCATGAATCTGTCCATTTTTTTACGATCAGCGATGAGTTGGTCCCTCCAAATCCAAATGAATTGGAAAGGAAACAGTCAAAGGGTTGAACAAGGGTCTCGTGGATAATCCGGATTTTTTCCGAATGCTCATCGGGGTTGTTGAAATTGATATTGGGGGCGATAAAATTATTCTCCATCATGATCATCGAGTAGACAATCTCACTGGCTCCGGCCATCCAGCACTCATGGCCCGTCATTGATTTGGTGGAACTGATGGGAACCTCGGAGCCAAAGACTTGATAGAGGGCTTGAGCTTCACTGGCATCCCCGGTAGGGGTGGAGGTCGCATGGGCGTTTACATAGTCAATATCCTGGGCGGATATTCCGGCGTCCCGAAGGGCCTGACGGATGGACCAGACCTGGCCATCTACGCTGGGGTTGGATATATGTTGCCCGTTGGAAGAGAACCCGTAACCGGTAAGTTCAGCCAGGATGGGTGCTCCCCGCTCTTTGGCGGACTGGAGACTTTCAAGCACGAGGGCCGCCGACCCGCCCCCGGGTACCAGCCCGTCGCGATCCCGGTCAAAAGGCCGGGAGGCCGCCATGGGTTCCTGTTCCCGAACGGAAAAGGTGCTCAGCGCATCGAAATTAGGCATAGACAAGGCGTTGACCTCCTGGGCGCCTCCACAGAGCACTCTTTTTTGCAACCCCTGCCGAATAAGCAAATAAGCCATGCCTAAGGCATGCGAACCCGAAGCGCAGGCCGCCGAAAGGGTAAAGTTTATGCCTTGGATGCGGAATATGGTGGCCAGGTTCATGGTCACGGTGGAATTCAAAACCTGAAATACCGAGCCCGAGCCCACCAGCATGGTATCTTTTTTTTCCCGAATCAGGTCTATGGCTTCAATCACGGGTTTGGCTGAACTGTCGTTCCCGAATAAGATGCCTGTATCTCTACTTTCCAGTAATTCCGGGGGTAATTGGGCCTGTTCAATGGCCTCGCAACTCGCCAGATAAGCATATTCCGCCTGCTCGGGCATCATAACCCGGGACCGGCGATCCAGCAAGCCTTTTAGGTTGGGCCGAGGGACATAGCCCGTCAGGGCAGAACGATATCCCATTTTCTTTCGCTCCGGATCGATGACGATGCCCGACCGACCGGCGTAAAGTGAATCTTTAACGGCAGCTTTTCCTATCCCGAGACAGGAATAGATTCCCATACCGGTAATAACCACACGCTCCATAGTCCCAGTTTGAAATTTATGTATAGAGCCCCCCATTTACGGAGATAACCTGCCCTGTAATATAGCTGGAATTTGGGGAAGCCAAAAATCCCACGACGGCCGCCACTTCTTCTGGTCTTCCGAAGCGTCGCATGGGGATTGCATTCTTCCACTGCGATGGATCCAGGTCGGCGACCATGTCCGTCTGAATGAAACCAGGAGCCACCGCGTTGACGGTAATATTCCGACGGGCAACTTCCTGTGCCAAGGCTTTGGTCATACCAATAATCCCCGCTTTGGCTGCCGAATAATTGACTTGACCGCTCATTCCCTTAAGCCCGCTAAGAGAGACCATATTGATGATACGCCCCGAATGGCGAAGAAGCATGGGAGTCAAGAGCTTTCGGGTAATCAGAAAGCTGCCGTGAAGGTGGGTGTCCATCACCTTATGCCATTGTTCATCGCTCATAGACATAAGGAGCACATCTTCCCGGATTCCGGCATTATTCACCAGCACCTCAATGGGTGTTTCGGCATGGGCTTCCATCCAGGAGTCTAAGGCCTGCTCCATCTCCGCTTTATGGCGAACATCGAACTTTAATAGCCAGGCTTGACGACCGGATTGCCGAACCAGCCTGGCGGTTTCTTCCGCCGCATCCTGATTCCCCTGGAAGTTTATAATCAGGTCGTAGCCATCCTGAGCCAGCTGAACACAGCATGCCCGCCCAATGCCCCGGGATCCACCGGTGACCAAAGCGACCTTGGTACCTTGATTGTTCATTTTCATTGAAATTTTTTGAGGGGTTCAATCTCCGCATCTTTCAGCCAAGTTTTGATGGCAGCCAGCGCCTCATACTGGGCGCGGTCTTCCTTAAAGAATGGCAGGTGTTTTCTAATCTCCTGGTAAAACCACCGGGAGGTATCTGAAAGCTGAGACGGGTTCTTAAGCAGGTCAATGGACTGCGCCACGGTAGCACAAGCGATGGCCAGGACTTCGAAGCTGTTGTCTACGACTTGATGACAAAGGCGGGCTGCGTTGCAGCCCATGCTTACCATATCCTGGTTGTCATTATTACTCGGAATGCTGTGAACATAGACCGGATTACTCAAGGTCTGATTCTCTGCCACCGTAGAGGTTGCTGGGTATTGCATCCCCTGTATGCCAAAATTTAATCCCAGTTTCCCTGCGTTTGCAAAGGGGGGAAGCTTCTGATTTAGATGAGGATTAAGAAGAAAGTTTATCTGCCGTTCGGCCAGCATGGAAAGCTTGGTGATACTCATTTTCAGCTTGTCCATTTCCAATGAAATATAATCACCGTGGAAGTTCCCTCCATGGAAAATATTCTCATTCCAAGCGTCGACGACCGGATTATCATTGACCGAGTGGAGTTCACGGACGACCACATCTTCCGCATGGCCGATGGTTTCCAGCACGGGACCTAAAATTTGGGGTATGCATCTTAGAGAGTAGGGCTCCTGTACGCGGTCGACCAGAACGGCATCCGTTACTTTCCGGGCGTACAAATGCTGCTGTCGATTCCGGAGCAGTTGGCTTCCCTGGGCCATCTCTCTCATCCACCGGGCAATTTTCTGTTGCCCCGGATGGCGTTTCGCCTCGTTGAGCTCGAGAGAAAAATGATCATCATAGGCTCCCATGATCTCGTTGATTGCCAGCGAAATCAGCGTAGACCAACGGATCAGTCGGTGGGAAAGAATGAGATTGATAGCCCCGATTCCTGTCATGGCCGAGGTGCCATTCAGCAGGGCCAGTCCCTCTCTAATCTGAATCTTCAGAGGTGCCAGTTTCAGTGCACGGAATACTTCTTCGGCGGGTCGGATTTCTCCATTCCACCAATACTCCCCTTCCCCCATGAGACCCAGGGCCAGATGCGCAAGCTGTACCAGGTCGCCACTGGCGCCCACGCCCCCATGGGCGTAAAGGCAGGGATAGGCCTGATGATGAAGCAGGGCTTTCATGAGCTCGACGAGCGAGGGGTGTATCCCTGAATATCCCAATGTCAGTGTATGAAGGCGAGAAAGGAGGGTTGCCCGGCAAAATAAAGGGGGAAGTCGATCTCCCATTCCCGCGCTGTGGCTGCGAATCAGGTTCTGCTGTAGGGACGCGAGATCGGTATCTTCAATTCGGTACTGGGCCATGGGTCCAAACCCGGTATTGATACCATAGATTAATTTATCCTTGGAAAAGGAGGCCAGAAACTCAAAGCTTAGCTTGACTTTTTCCATGGACTCCGCGGATAGTTCCCATCTTTGATTATGAAAAACGATCCGTTCAAATACATCCAGGCTCAGAGCCTCTTCACCCAATAAGATCATGCGCGACCGCCGTTTAAGTAGATTGGGGGCAAAAATAGAAAAAATCGCCACAGCAAATCCAATCCCCGGGGTTTCGGTCAAGCCGGAATGGGCGGATTATTTTTTCTTGATCAGGGCGCTGAGCTCATGGCGCAAATTCCTGAAGTCGATCAGGTCTACTTTGATACTACCCACCAGAATTGGACTGTCCACGCGAACGGGAATATGATTTTTGTCATCCGTCACCCATACGGTCATTTTTTCTCCCCCTTCGAATATGGTTCCTTCAATGAGCAGCGGACTAAACTTAATGGTATGGAACTTGCCGTAACGGGTCGTAAGGACCTCTTTGCCTAAGTAGCGAACATAAAGGGAGTAGACCTGGTCGTCCAGAAACATTTCAAAGGGGATTTGATCTCCAGGCTTGTACTTATCAAAGTTGATATTTCTTGCGTAGTAGATGGCCGAAAGAACGTCCTGCACGCAATCCGGAATCTTGAATACGCCATTGGTTGAAATGGCCTGCCCCCGATCATGTTGAAAGCGCACGTCATTATAAATCCGAAAGCCGCCTTCATTGACATTTCGGATGAAACGCTGAGGCAATAAGGTCTCTACATCAAGGTAGCTCTCGTAAACGTCGTAGACTTTGAAAAACCATTCATAGGATTTCAGGGTGGCCCCTACCCCTTTAATATGAAATACAGGCCGGTCGTTTATGGTGGTCTTATCTACGCTGAAGTCTGCAATACCCGCCCCCACCCATAGAGGGCCCATATTGTAATACACCTTGTACTTCAGTCGCTCCCCAGACTGAAAACTGGTGTTTTTAATTCCGCAAAACACGGTTTGGGCCCGGGAAGGGAAAACCCCCGCGCCCAGGCTGCTAAGGAAGAGGAAGAGGAATAATAGACGGCCCATGGTTTTATTTATCATTATAGGGAAGTTGGTGATACGGTGCATTTGCGTTTTCATCTAATGAGCTTCATTCTCAGAATAAACAAGCTTCCTATGAAAGCCGGGATTACGAGGTTGATTACCCAAATGCCGACGGTCGCAGTAAGAATGCCCAAGGTGTTCTCAGATACATACCCAAATATATACATCCCGATCTGTGTTCGTTGCCCCAGCTCTAATAAAAATAGTCCCGGAATCATGGCATTGGACCAGAAAAACAGGGCGCAAAGGAAAAATCCTTCGATTCCTACGGGTAATACCTGTCCCCATGCTAATAAAATCAAATACTGTGCCGTGTATACCATAAATCGGAGCATGGATATACCCAGGATCTTCGCCTGATCCTGGGTACGGATGCGTTTTAACAGGCGACCATAGGTTTTCCACCGTTCGAGACGTTTGATCCTGGGCAGCAGAGAAGACAGGGGCTCGTAAAAAAGGTAGACGAGTCCCAAAGCCAGCAGTACGCCCAGGCAAAGGAATAAGCTGAGCATGGGAAACAAACCTCCAAATCGAAGGTTTACATAGAGGAGGCCCAGGGCGCCGAAGATAAATAGGGTTAACAGCTGAGAGAGCATCCCGAGGAGGGAAACCGAAATCAACCGAAAGCTGTTATTTTTTAAGCCCAGATAAAGCAGGCGGCCCGGATATTCTCCGATACGATTCGGTGTGATAAAAGACAGGCTGATGCCCGCAAAGTAACTTGCGATCGATTTCTTCCAGTCTGCGGGCTGGGCAAAGCCGCGCAGCCATTGCCATTTGATGATTTCAAGGCTGCAGTTGACGGGCATGAGCATCAGGCAAATCCAAAACAGACCCATGGGGCGTTCCGTCCAGGTGCTCAGGTCCCAGGCGATCTCCTGCTGGCGGAGGGCCACATAGATTCGCCAGATCAGAAATAGGCTCAAAGAAACTCCGAGCAGGGAATTGAGTCGTATTTTGGTACTTTTGATCAACGGCAAAAAATGTCAAGGGACGAAGAGTATATTATACTAGGTATCGATCCAGGGACCATTCATATGGGATATGGGTTGATTCGCGCGCATAAAAGTAAGGTTTCCCTACTGGAAATGGGGGTGTTGCATCTGATGAAGTATCCGGAACATTCGGTACGCCTGGAAATGATATACAGGAAAATGGAAGGCATCCTCGATGCATTTCCGGTTCGTGCCATTGCATTAGAATCGGCATTTTTCGGCAAGAATGTCCAGAGCATGCTTAAGCTGGGTCGGGCGCAGGGAGTGGTGATGGCCGCTTCCATGAAGCATGGATTAATTCCCAGCGAATACGCGCCCAGGAAGGTCAAGCAATCGATTACCGGTAGAGGGAACGCGACCAAGGAACAAGTCTGGGAAATGGTTCAGCGCATTCTTTCCTTCCAGGAAAGTCTCCCTTACCTGGATGCTTCGGATGCGTTGGCTGTAGCGCTCTGCCATCATTATGAGGCAAACAGCCTGTTGGCTTTGCAGACTCCCCTGGTGAAGAAGAACCGAAAACCATCTCGGAATGCAAAAGGGGATTGGAGCCATTTTTTAGCTCAGAATCCGGATCGGCTTCGTTGATGAGGTAGGAGTACTGAAATAAGAGAAAAATCTGCAATAAACTTTTTGATAAGTATCTTTGTGGAAATTTGATATATTGTTAACGGCTCCATAACAAGGAGCCGCATAAACAAGTTAGAATATGGCCGTAAAACCAAGGATTTTACTCGTCGAGGACGACCCCACCTTAAGTTTCGTCATTAAGGATGCCATGGAAAGAAAAGGATACAATGTGGTCCACTGCGCCGACGCAGAATCCGGGTGGCATGCTTTCCAGAGAAGATCTTTTGATTTGTGCCTGCTGGACGTGGTCCTGCCAAAAATGAGCGGAATGGATTTGGCTCAGGATATTCGAATCAAAAATGACAAGGTGCCCATCATCATGTTGACGTCCAAGTCCATGGATGCAGACAAGATTGCGGGGTTTAAAAGTGGAGCGGATGATTATGTGACGAAGCCATTTAATATGGAAGAGCTGCTCCTTCGAGTGGAGGTATTCCTACGTCGGACTCGAAAAGCCCCGGAAAATCCCCGGGCCCAGTTTGTGATTGGCAACATGAATTTTGATTTTCGGAATCTAAGCCTTTCGAATCAGGAAGTCGAGCATGAGCTGACCCAGCGGGAAGCCGAGTTAATTCTTTATTTCTGTAATCACCCCAATCAGGTTTTAAAACGAGAGGAGATTCTCCTGAACGTTTGGGGGCGCGAGGACTATTTCCTGGGTCGAAGCATGGATGTTTTTATCACCAAGATTCGAAAATACCTCAAGGGTCAGCCCGATGTGGAGATCAAAACCGTCCATGGGATTGGGTTTCGGTTTCGCTGCCGGGGCCTGCGTAAAGGCCGGATTGATTACTAATCTTTCCCCGCGGGCTTAACCCGCCTTGTCTTCCCTGTTAAAAACCATGGCGTGCCGGTACATCTGGATGGTGTTTTCGATCCCGTAATAAAGCGCATCACAGATCAAAGCATGGCCGATGGAAACTTCGGAGACCTGGGGGACTTCGCGCAAAAAGTAGCCCAGGTTTTCGCGGTCAAGGTCATGGCCTGCGTTCACGGCAAGTCCGTGTGCTATCGCTTCCCGGGCCGCTTCACGATAGGGAGCGACGGCGGATTGCCGATCTTGTCGATAAGCCCGGGCGTAGGCTTCCGTATAGAGTTCAATTCGGTCTGTTCCCAGGCTGGCCGCCGCTTCCATCTCGGAGGCCACGGGGTCCATAAAGATGGATACCCGGATCCCTGCCTCTTTGAACCGGGCAATAACGGGGACCAGAAACGCCTGATGTTGCTTCAAATCCCATCCATGATTCGAGGTGATCTGCCCGGGCTGATCGGGAACCAACGTGACTTGATCGGGTTTAACTTCTAAAACAAGATCGCAGAATCGCGGCTCCTGGGGATTCCCTTCTATATTCAGCTCTACGGAAACCAGGGGCCGAAGGTCTCGCACATCCTGATATCGAATGTGTCTCTCGTCAGGGCGGGGATGGACGGTAATCCCCTGGGCACCGAAGGATACACAATCCTGAGCCATTCGAAGCAGATCTGGATTGTTGCCGCCCCGACTGTTTCTTAAGGTGGCGATCTTGTTGATGTTGACGGATAATCTGGTTTCCATAGGGACGAATATCCAACTTAATCCTCAAATCGAGTTAATTTGTGCCATGAGCTGGCCAGGAAACACCCCCAGCAAAACGAGGGGGCCTCTATTCCTTTTGGTGGTTTTATATATGCTTATGCCCGCCTGTCGATCGAAGGCTGATCTGGAGGCGCCGGTATTTCAGATGAATTTGTCCAGCGGAAATTTAGAGTCCATGGATCCCGCCTTTGCCAAAGACCTTTATGTGATGTGGATGACTCATCTGGTCTATAATACCTTGCTGGAAACGGGAGAAGATCTTCGCTTACGTCCTTCCCTGGCCAAGTCTTGGGAACGGCGCGCAGAGGGAAGCGTATATCGATTTATCCTAAGAGATTCCGTGTACTTTCACGATGCACCGTTTTTCCCGGATGGAAAAGGACGAAAAATGAAGGCCAGCGACGTGGTTTATTCCTATTCAAGGCTAATGGATCCGGCGACGGCTTCTCCAGGGGCCTGGATATTTGGAGACAAGGTCGTAGATGACCGCCCCTTCCGCGCTTTGGATGATACGACTTTTGAGATCCATCTCAAGGAGCCCTTTGCCCCTTTACCCGGTATTCTAACCATGCCCTATACGGGGATCGTTCCCAAAGAAGCCGTGGATTATTGGGGTTCGGCATTTCGGTCCCATCCTTGCGGCACGGGACCCTTTCAAATGGCGCTCTGGGATGAAGGGCAGCAGCTGATACTCCATCGCAACCCCAGATACTGGGAGCGGGATGATCAGGGACAGGCCCTGCCTTATCTGGAGGCGGTGCAGGTTCATTTCGTGAATAGTAAGGCCACTGAGTTCTTTTTGTTTTTGCAGGGGGAGCTGGATTTCGTCAATAACATCGATCCTTCCTTTAAAGATCTCATTCTAAGTCGGGATGGTCAGCTAAAGCCCGCGTATCGCGACCGGATTCACCTTCGTAGGCGCACCTATCTGAATACGGAGTACCTAGGGTTTTTATTGGATAGCAGCCGGGTGAATGATCCCCATCATCCGGTTCGGCACCCGAAGGTTCGGCAAGCAATCAATTACGCAATCGATCGACAAAAGATCGCAAGGTATTTTCGAAACGGGACGGTCACGCCGGCTTTGGGAGGATTTATTCCACCCGGATTACCCGGTCATGATTCGACGGGAACCCTGGGATATCGCTATCAGCCCCAGCGGGCCCTAGAACTCTTGGAAGAGGCAGGGTATCCGGAGGGCAAAGGGCTATCCCCGCTGGAGATTCTTTGTCCCGATAATTACGCGGACATTGTCCAATTCATCGTCACTCAGCTTCGGGAGGTGGGTATCGATGCCCGGGTGAGCATCATGCAACCCAATATCTTGAGGGAGCAAATGAGCCAATCGCAGGCCTTATGTTTTCGGGCGCAATGGATTGCCGATTACCCCGATGCGGAAACCTATCTGGTGGTCTTTCTGGGCGGCCTGCCGGCCCCGCCCAACTACACCCGATTCAAGGATCCGGACTTCGATCGATGCTATGCCCAAAGTATGGCCGCGCCGGATTCGATCCGATTTGCCTTATACCGGCGTATGGACAGCATAGCCATGGCCCAAGCACCGGTGGTGCCCATCTACTATGAACAGCTGTTGCACTTCACCTCCCCTCGGGTGGAAGGATTTAGCTCCTCGCCGATGAATCTTATTGAGCTGAAAAATGTGCGTATCGTACCGGCTGCATCCCGGTAAAGCCTAGGACTTTTTCCGGGACCGGGTATTCTTTTTCTTGTTTTTATTCTTGTATCGACCTATGAGTTCCACCACCTGGGGGCGACGCATATAATCTGGGTTCAGCTCGGTGAAGACCTTTACCCGCTGCGGTTTGTCTGCCAGCCCTTCTTCCAGATGGAACATGGCTTCCTTCGTTTTTCCCATTTCGATCAGAACCGCCGCCATCAGGTATTTGTATTCGGGCTGCTCCAGGGTGTAGTGAGCGGCAAGCTGAATATTATCGAATGCTTCCTGATAGTTCCCGGTTAGATAAAGCCCGCGAATCAGAGCCACCCAATATTTTTTGCTGCTGGACCGTTGGCTTACAGCGAAGGCGAACGCATGAATGGCATCCTCTTCCTGGTTTAATTCAAGCAAACAGTTGCCGAGCGAAACATAGTAAGGCGCATGATCTTCTTTTAGCTGCAGGGCCGCTTCAAAGGATTTAGCGGCCTTCTCCCATTGTTGCTGACGAACATAGGTTTCGCCGATCCGGGAAAAGATGGCATCGTCATGGGGATTAAGTTGGGAAGCCCGTCGATAGTAATAGCGGGCCTTATTATAGTCTTTCTTCTTTTCCCAGCAGAATCCCATGGCCTCGAAGATCACGTCCTCTGGACGGGAAAAGTTCAAATGGGCCTCCAGGGCCTCCAGGGCTTGCTCATACCAGCGAAGGCGGATGAACGCTTCCGCAATGTTTCGATAGGCTACTTCAAACTTGTCGTCGATGGCCAGACAGTATTCATAGGCATCGATCGCGGCCTCATAGAGTTTTTTGCCGTGGAGGGCTGCTCCCAGGTTAAACCAAGCCAGGGCATTATAAGGGTCTTCGTTGACAATGGCTTTATGGATTGCAATACTTTCTTCGTGATTGTCGGTAAACTCGGCCCAGAATGAGACCTTATGAAGTGCCTCCTCATTGCTGGGACTAAGGATCAGCACTTGCTTGAGCATTTTCCAGACATTGTCGAACTGCTCGGCTTCATCATAAGTGTCCACCAATTCCAGCATAAGTTGGATCTGGTCTTTCCCGGTAAACTGGGGGATCTGTTCTTCCAGCCATTGGGCGGCCATTTCCGGCTTTTCCTGGTGAGAAAGGATCTCGGCCCGCAAGAGCGTGGCATCCAGATGATACTGATCCATGGTTTCCAGCTGGTCCAAGGCCAACAAAGCCTGCCCGTACTTTTGAGCTCGGGAAAGAATCTCTGCCTTCAGAAAAAGAATGGTCGCAGAGAAGGGGTGATATACTTGCGCGATTTCGGCGGCTAAAAGAGCTTCGTCATATTGAGTTTCTAGTGCATAATGGGTAATGACCCATTCAAATTCATCTTCAGAGAGCATGGGTGTGGTTTCCCCATCCCGGATTCGGGTGTATTGATAGAGCAGTTCATCTTTCGGGCTTTCCTCTTCGTCAAAATAATCATCATCGAACATCATACATGAACGTTTGTACCAAAGATACTAAATATTGGGCGGTATTCGGGCCAAAGCGGACGTTAAGAGGTTCTAAAATGCCGGCTAAAAAGATAAAAAAAAACGCCTATGGTGGGGCGTTTCAAACTTTCGTATATAGGTGATAATCCTTTAAAATCAACTAATTGCGGACTTGTAATTCCAAGGTACGATAGGCATAGGGTTCGACGATGGTCTGGGCAATGCCCCCAGAGACCGGCAGGGATCGCTTTATATCCCAGCCTTTGCCATATATGTAGTAATCCCCTGGCTGAAGTCCTTTAAATTCAGCAAATGGACGACCATCTTCTATGCGTTTTACGGCCAGTGAGTCGTCAAAAATCTCCACATTGTCGAGACTATTATAAATTATATAAATCATGCAGCTGTCTACATCCACGCCATCAAATTGTGGAATGACCTTCAAGGTGGCATGTCCACCTTTTCCCGCCACAGGGGTCGGCTCAGGAAGGGGATCTTCCTTTTGACACCCTAGCCAAGCCAGGGGAACGAAGAGGGCAAGGAAAAAAATAATTTTCCGATTAGCTTTCATAGGTTCCGATTTTGGAACCTTGAAGGTACAAACTGGAATTGGATTATGGAAGGCCTTATTCGGGATTTTC
This sequence comes from uncultured Chitinophagaceae bacterium, assembly GCA_964646775.1. Taxonomy (GTDB): domain Bacteria; phylum Bacteroidota; class Bacteroidia; order Chitinophagales; family Chitinophagaceae; genus CAYPQN01. The sequence goes on from CAZYEZ010000002.1 coordinate 36,088, forward strand.
TGGATGGGCAGGCGCTTCCAGGATTCTGGAAACCGTACTTTCATTCCAAAGTCGATCGAGGGCGGTGACCAAATACCGAGCTCCGGGATGGGCCGCATGGTCTCGAACCAGGTAGTGTCGATCTTTATAAACCAGGTCCAGAATATACGCGCCATCTTCTAAGTTGATGGGCACGCCAGGCGGGAACCGGTAAACGGCAAACCGGACGGCCTGGCTATCGGAATCGGGCATGGCCCATTCCAGCCTGATGCCTTCAGGTCGCATTTGAGCGCTCACTTGCGGGGCGGCGGGCGGAATGCTATCGATCCATTTCATGGTCGGGGGAAAGGCGATGCGGCGGTTGATCTGCCGAAGGGAATCGGTGACATATGGAGGGATGCGATCGAGATTAGACAAACTATAGAGGGCAAAGCCCGAGGAAGGGTACTGCCGGATAGCGCGGATCTGACTGAGAATCTCTTTCGGCTGGTTCCAGGGAGGCCTGGATGCATTGATCATTCGGTAAAGTCCCAGGCCATAGTAGATATGTCGATCATAGCGGTGCTGCTCCCACCATGGAAGCAGGACATTGAAATCGGCGGCTCGATGCCCTCGTTCCCAATACAACTGAGGTAGCAGATAATCCACCCATCCTTTGCGCATCCAAAGCAGGACGTCGGCATAGAGATCATCATAGTTGGTCTGCCCGGCCCGGGTCTCGGAGCCCATCGGATCTTTCGATGCGTTCCGCCAAACCCCAAATGGGCTGATTCCCAACTTGACATGGGGCTTGGTTCGGCGAATCTGCCGGGACAAATCTTCGACAAAAAGATTCACATTATGTCGACGCCAGCTGGCTTTATCAAGGAATTGTCCTTTGTATTTTTGATAGGTTTTTTCATCGCCAAATTCCTGCCCCGCAATCCGATAGGGATAGAAATAGTCGTCCATGTGTACCGCGTCAATATCATAGCGCTGGACCACATCCATGATGATACGGGCCACATAATCTCGGACTTCCGGGAGGCCCGGATCCAGTTGTGTTTTACCACCATAAGAAATCAACCAGTCGGGATGCTTCCGGGTAACATGGTCCGGGGGATTGGGGTTGTACTTGCTCGAAGTCAAAGCGCGGTACGGATTGAACCAGGCATGAAATTCCATGTTCCGCGCATGGGCTTCCTGGATCATAAAAGAGAGGGGGTCGTAAAAAGGCTCGGGGGCTTTGCCCTGTTTGCCGGTCAAATATCGCGACCAAGGCTCCCAAGGTGAGGCATAAAAAGCATCGCAGGCCGGTCGGATCTGGACGATTACGGCATTGGCCCCCAAAGACTGCAGCTGATCCAGGCGCGCAATAAACTCTTGGCGCTGGTCCTCGGGACTTAGGTTTCGGGCCGAAGGCCAGTCAATATTGGAGACGGTGGCGATCCAGGCTGCTCGAAACTCTCTTTTAGGGGCCTGAGCCCAAGCCAGGGAGCTGCCTAAAGTAAGGGCGAGGCAGAATGACGCGAGAAAAGTAAATACAGGAATCATTCGCGGCAAAGGGGTTTTCCCAAAACTAAACCAAGTTAGGTAAACTGCTTTCCGATGGAACAAAACCCAGGCAATGAAAGCCATTACTCGCCTTCCTTCTCCTCGGAATGCTTGGTTTTGGATTTTGATCCCGGCTTTTCGCTCGCCTTTTTACGAGGCTTTTTTTCAGTGGCCGATGTTTTCTCTTCTATATCGGTCTCTTTCTCTTCGCCAGCGCTCGCCTTTTTCTTCGCCTTGGTTTTTGCCCCGGCGTCTTTTTTCTCCTCGGGAGCCTCGGCTTCGGCCATGGTTGGTGGAGCCGCCTCTTCCGCTTCGGATGCGGCGGTCTCTGAGGTTTCCTCCAGGAGGGATTCAAAATGGAGCAGGTCATGGGACTCCAGGACCTCATACCATTTGAGAATCCGTTTCATATCACTCAGATAGACCCGATCAAAATCCAGGTCTGGATATACTTCCCGGAAATAATCCGTGATTTGGCGGGCATCGGTGGCTTTGCCGACCCCTTTCAAGGGTGGGGTGGTGGATTCCTTCATGCGGGAAAACAACTCGTGAAGCCGGATGTTCTCCGATATGGTATAGATTTCAATGCTTTCTAAAGGCGTCACATTATGGATTCGCGCGGAAATAAAGCGCGTGCTTTTGTCTGCCAGATTACGGACAATGGCACCATCATTTTTGGTGGCTACCAATTGATACAAGCCGGGTAGTCCCGTAACGGAAACGATCTCTCTATATTCCATATCATTTGATTCAGGGTCGGCAAAAATAGAGATAATTTTTTTACTCGGGCAGGAGTTTCCTATCCATGCATCGCTTCGTCTCAATCGTGCTAGCGGACCAGAATAAAATCCCCTTTCATTTCCAGGAGCTGAGGGTCCTGCCGACCGCAATGAGCCTTTAAGTAATAGAAATAAGTGCCCAGGTCCTGCTCGACGCCCTGGAAGCGGCCATCCCAGCCCTGTTCTGCATCTCGGGTCAGGAATACCACCTGCCCATACCGGTTCACAATAAAAAACTCAATGAGTTGAAAGTCGCCTTTGTAGAGAATGCGGAACCGATCATTTAATCCATCGCCATTGGGAGTAAAAGCATTGGGCAGGAAAGGCTTACAACAGTTTTCATAAACGACCTCTGTTTCTGCCGTGGCCGTGCATTGATGGTCATCCTCCACTTTCAGCAGATAGGATCCCGGGGCGGCGGAGGAAATCCCCCGACTTTCCATGGGCCCCGAAGGCGTCTCCCAATGAAAGCGATAGGTGCCGGTACCGCCCCGAACATCGGCGCCCACGCTGGCCGTAGAAATCGGCGCCTCGCAAGATACCGGAGTAGACCATAAGGAAAGGCTAATCGGATCGGGGCCCATGATTTCGATGAGCGTATCTTCCAGGCAGTTTTCGCTATCCCGGATGCGCAACTGATGCGAGCCGGACCTGGCTTGAGTAAAGGAGGGGTTGGACTGCCAGTCTCCCTGATCTAGTTGATAGGCATAGGGAGGATTGCCTCCATCGACCCACAGCTGTATATGCCCGTCTTCCCCATGGGCACATCGGGGCGGCGTCCATTCCAAGGACAGGATTTCAATCGGAGGGTAGCCGATAAGCTGAAGGATCGTATCCCGCAGGCAGCCATGGTGGTCGCGGACCTGAATCAGATGGCTGCCTGCGCCCAGGGGGCGGAGCCGGGGATTGCTCCCCGGGGTTCCCTGATTATGGATATAGGCATAGGGAGGTGTGCCCCCTTTGGGTTGAATCAGGATTTCACCGTCCTCAAAGTTTTCGCAGCTCGGATGGGTGATGGACTGAACCTCTAACTCAAGAGGTGGGGGTTCGGCAAGGAGGACTTGCGTATCGATGAGACAGCCCTGGGCGTCCCGAACCTGAATGCGGTGGGCGCCCCCAGGCAGGTTTTCAATCCGGGGTCCCGGGCTGAAAGCAAGGAAATCAGATCGATACATATAGGGCGGCGTTCCTCCGGTAACCAAGGGCTCGACCATACCGCTGCTGTCTCCTGCGCATCTTAGGTCTTGGATCTGCAAGGCCTGAATTTGCAGCGGATCCGGCTCCTCTATCTGAAAGATGGTATCCCGGATGCAACCCCATTGATCGCGGACGGATACCCGGTGGGTGCCCGCCGGGATGTTCTGAAAATAGGTCTGGGTTTGAAAACTGCCCTGATTTAAGGCGTAAGCATATCCAGGGGTGCCACCCGTCGCAGAGGCCTGAATTTGAACATTATTGAATCCGTGACAGGCAATGTCATTATGCTGAATCTGGGGGACGATACGCGCAGGGGCGATCAATTGGATCTGGGTATCGGCGATGCACCCTTTCTGGTCTTGAATGACGACCCGATGCATTCCGGGTCCCAGGCTCGAGAAGCGCGGTAAGGCGCCCAAGGGCTGACTTCCAATCCCATATTCATAGGGGCCGGTTCCGCCATGGGGAGCCATCACTTCGATCACGCCCATCGCGGAATCGAAACAGGTGATCGGCGAAACCTGGGTCTGAAAATGGAGGAGAACGGAATCTTCCAGACGAAGGGTGGTATCTTTTTGGCATAAATACGCATCCCGGACGTGCAGGGTATAGAGGCCCGCTCCCAGATTGTGAAAACGGGGGTTGGACTGATAGGCGCCACCGCCCAGGGCATAGGTATAGCCGGGCTGGCCCCCTGAGGCCTGTACATCAATGACCCCGGTAAAGAGGTTTTGACATAGCGGATGATCCAGATCTAATTGGACACGAACCGGAAGGGGATCATCCAGGTGAAGGGTACGGTCTATTTGACAACCCCTATCATCTTGAATCTGCAATATATGGGCTCCTGCGCTCAGTCCGGAAAGCGTCGCAGAAGTCTGCCAGCTTCCCGATCCGATGCGATACTGATAAGGGGCGGTCCCGCCCAGGGCCGCAGCCAGTATCTGACCATCCGCGCCGCCATGGCATCGAGGATTGGTTCCGGTAAGGCTTCCAAAAACAAGCGGGTCGGGTTCTTCAATCCGAACCAGACTGTCCAGTTTACAGCCATGGTCGTCCATAAGGTGGATCGTAAAAGTTCCGGGTTCCAGCCCCGAGAATCCGGAGTTAGGAAGGTAAGGCCCTCCGTCCAGAGCAAGGAGGTAGGGCGATTGTCCGCCCGAAGGACTCACCGAAATTTCTCCGTCGTCGGATCCGAAACAGGAGATGGGAATCGCCTGAATGCCCATCGCCAGGGGGGCTGGTTCCGTGATGGTGATCAGGCTATCCAGAAAGCAACCCAAACTGTCCTCAATGCGAAGGGGATACTGCCCTGCCGCTAATCCCGTAAAATAAGAGCCGGCCTGCAGCGGGCTTCCTCCCAGCGAATAGGTATAGGGAGCCACCGTCCCATGCGCATTCAGCAGAACGGCGCCGTTGGAATCCCCGAAGCAGGCAACGGGTGTTACCAGTGTCTGGCTATGCAGAGAAAGGGAGTCGACCAAGGTAAATGAGGTCTGGGCCAGGCATTGATAGGTGTCGCGCACTTGAATCTGATAGCTGCCCGCCAGCAGCCCGTTCCAATGGTTCTGGCTGCTAAAACCTTGTCCGTTGATCGAGAACTGATAGGGTCCGGCCCCATGGCGGGGATAGGCTTCCAGCGATCCGTCCGCTTTCATGTGACAAAGGGGGCTCTCATGTAAAAGATCTACCTGCAGCGGAGTAGGATTGGGCAAGTTGACCACCGTATCCCCCAAACACTGGTTGGCGTCCTTCACCTGAATCGAATAAGTGCCGGCCTTGAGCTGGCCGAACTGGCCGCTGCTCTGAAAACTGCCCCCATTCAAAGCATATTGGTAGGGGGCGAGGCCGCCCTGCGCCGAAACCAGCAGTTTCCCATTCGAGTCCTGATCACAGGTGGGAAGGACGGGGGTGACCAGGGCTTGGGGCCTGGGAGGCAGAGGGATGAGAATTTGACTGTCCGCTTTGCAGCCATGCTGATCCCGAACAACCAAGGTGTAAATACCCGGCGCAAGGCTGTCGAGTTGGGGGCTACCCATCGATGGAATTTGGTGGACGGGGGTGCTGCCCTGCCAGGCCTCCAACTGGTAGGGTAGGGTCCCACCCCAGGGGAAGACCTGGAATTGGGATTTCGCGACACAGGTGGCCGGGGTCAGCGGCGTGTAAAGGAACTGTGGGTTGGGCTTAATATGCAGGTTATATGCCACGGTCTGCTTACTGGATAATGGACAGCCATAGTCCAGATAGGTCACGTAAAAGGTGTAATTGCCCGGGAGAACCTGCTGGAGGTTCCAGCTGAATGAACCGACCGGTTGACGCGTTCTATTGTTGCTAATCGGGAAGCTGGCCCCCGTGGGCAGTCCCTGCACCGACATGTCGATCGTGTCTCCGTCCAGATCCGTGGCGGGGATCTGAAAGCTCATGTTCCCCGTCCCGGCGCAAGCAGTGAAAACGGTGCCGCCACTGATGGTGCCTCCCTGGGCAGAAGTCATGATGCCTCCCGGGGGATTATTATTACAGTTATTGAAGACCAGGAAGGTCATCTCGCGCATGCTGGTTCCCACCGGCACTTGATTGCGATATTCGGTGACCTTGCTCACAATGAGGGAGCGCTGGGTTTGGTTGGGCGTGAAGTTGATTTGTCCCGTCGTGGAGCTGGTGGAAAAGCTATTGGCTGCTACATGAAGGGGGTTCGTCGCCGAAAGACCCGGCATATAGCTCACGAATCCGCCGGTCTGCTGGTCCAAACCGGGTACCAGTGCAAAATAAAGTGAGTCGCCATTCGGATCTACGGCACCTGGATTATAACTGGCCACTTTGTTGATGCAGAAAAATGGGGTGGGAATGGTTGTATAGCGAGGCGAAGAGTTCGGACCCGCCGTGTTGTTGAGGGTCGCTTCTAAGCCCATGAGGCTCCCGACGGTGGAAATAATAATATTGGTCAGGCTGTTGCTGCGCCCTGCCGATGTGTTGGCACCTAGAAAGCCGGTGAACTGAAAGCGCCAGTTGGCGTGGGTGCTGCCCAGGTTCACCGTTTTGGAGTACGTGTACTGCCGAATCCCTGGCACCGTCCCCGATGCCGAACGGCAGCTGGTATTATTAAGCTGGGAAGGACAGACCGGTGTTACCTCCGTACCCGCCGTGGGCGGTACCGGAGATAGATTAATCCCTTGAAACACCGTGTTGCCCCGGTATATGACCACCTCCGGACTTACATAAGGCAGGGCATTAAAGGCGTTATTATTAAGGTCGCAGTCCGCATAGACAACCATGGTTATCGTGTAGGTATGATTCGAAACATGGGTATAGAACAGATCGGCACCAAACATATGGGAAGCCCGGGCCCCGGAGGGAAGCAGGAAAAAGAGCAAGGCAAGACCACCCAAGCATCGAAACAAGGAAAGGTAGAAATGCATAAGTGGACGGACCAGCAGCATGGGAATTCGTTGGAATAAAACCTAATTTATTCAAAAGTATTTGATTTTCGGAGGGACGATGCATTATTATTCTCCTTTGTTTGAAAAGGAGAAGGCGGGGGAGCGGAAAAAACGAGCCTTGTTTGGACAAGGGAAGAACCCAGATTAGCCCATTTGGTCAGGCTCGAGAGACTAAAATCAGGGTTTACGCCATCGATTCCAGATTGCCAGGATGTCCTCCGAAGGCTTTGTCCACAGAAGGAATACGCCGAATAGGGCGAGTATGAAAAAGGCGCGAACTGCTGTATCCAGAACCGGGTGGCCCAGATAGGGAAAATAATAACCGAAGGCCGCGGCGGGGATCGCCGAAAGGATGACTTTAAAGGTGGCGAAGGTATAGGGTTGAATACCCATTTTATACCATAGGTATAACATTTTAAGCAGATTGAAGAGCAGGAAGGCAAGGGTGGCACTCCAAGCGGCACCAAAGACGCCGTAGGATGGAATCCACCAACGATTGAGAAGGACGATCATAAGAACCAGCAGCAGGGAGATGCGAAACAGAAACTTATAATGTTTGGATATGCTGATAAGTTCCGCGTTCAATCCGGTAGACATTTGAAAGAGGCGCCCCAGCATAAGGATCCAGACCAAGGGTTCGATGACCTCGTATCCTTCTTTCAACACCCGAATCAGATTGTCCAAATTCATACCGATAACCAAAAACATGGCCAAGCCCAAAATGAGCATGTTGACGGCGGAGCGTTGGAAGAGGCGGGAAAGCGCCGGGCGGTCGCCGTCAATATAAGTTTGATTCAACGTGGCATAGGCGGCGGCCGTGACCGAACGGTAGGGAATGGTCATAATCCCCATAACGAAGAGGGCGTTGCGATAAGCCGCCAGACTTTCCATCCCGCTCTGATCCAGTGCGGCCAGCATGAGGGTGTCCACATAGCCAACAACATAAAGCGAAACCCCGAGCAGTAGATGATACCAGGAGAAATGGAAGAGGTCCCGATATTCCTGTCGGCTGAAGGCGGAGAGTTGAAAAGATACCCCGAGAGCGGTTGCACGGCGGGCGAAGATGTATAAAACCATCACGGGGACCAGGTAAACGAAGACCATCGACTGGATTAAGGTGGAAAAGGATATCCATCCCAAAAACAGAAATAATATAAGAAGCAAGTTCATCAGGCGCAGCAAGACTTCCTTGACGAAGGCCGATACGGCAACCCGGGACTGAGACATAAGATAATGGTCGAGCAGGGACATGAGCGAATAGAGCAGGACCAGAATGGGCAGCAACCAGTAATAATGGGCGATCATCTCCCGGTCTTTAATCTGGTATTTTCCGATGATCCATGTTTGAAGAAGGTAATAGGCCAGCGTAAAAAGAGCCGTTACGGCTAAGGTTACGATCAAGCTAAATCCCATGAGAACCCGACGCCGAATATCCTTGGGCGGATACCTTTGGATGTAAGTGGCAATCAAGGGACCGGTGCCCATGGTGACCAGTACGTGGAGGATGACTCCCTGATAAGTCAGGTTGGTCATGTATCCCAGCTCCTCTTTGGTCAGAGAGAATATATAAATATAATTGAGCAAGGCTCCTAAAAGAGCGCCGAAAAGACTCACGGCGGTCGTTTTAAAAGTTTGTCGGATTACGATGCCCATAGATTAACGAAACCGGTAATTAAACAATCGAAAACTGAGCCATTTTATGGGATAGCGGAGGGCGTATTTGAAAGAGAATATAAGATAAAATGCCCAGTAATACGCCCCCTTCCCCTTGCGAATCCGCATCAGATCCAGTTCACGCTTTCTTAGCAGGGATTGAAGCCGAATCTGTTTTTTGTGATCTGTACTGGCTTGCGCGATATGGACCAAACTGCTCTCGTGCAAAAAATACGAAATATACCCTATTTGTTTTAGCTGATAGCACCAAAGCTGATCTTCTCCATACATGAAGAAGCGGTCATCCAACTTCTTTTCAGGCATTTTTTGAATAGCCTCCCGGGGAATCATCATAAACGCCCCTCCGATCCAGTCGACGGGAAGACTAAAATCACCTTTAAAATATTGATTGAGCATGAGCCTTGCCCGACGGCGGTATGGCATGAGAAATAGCAGCGGGCGGAGCAAGTCCAGGAGCTCGAGTATGGGGCTCCGGAATCTTCGGGCACTGCTCTGGTATTTACCATCTTCGTAGGTAAGACGAAGACCTAAGGCACCGATATCCCGATGGGCTGCCAAGTAGCGGGCCGCCAGACTTATACTGTCTTCTATTAAATAGGTATCCGAATTCAAGAGCAAGATGAATTCACCTTGGGCATGCTCAATGCCCAGGTTATTCCCTGCGGCAAATCCGCTGTTTTCTGGATTTTTAACCAAGACGATTTCGGGGAATGACTGGAGAAAAGCGCTGGGGTCGATTTCTGTAGACGCATTATCGACTAGAATCATCTCGTAATCGACATCGTGGGTATGTTCGATGACCGAACGGATACACTGGCAGGTGATCGAAAAAGTGTTGTAATTGACAATGATCACGGACACTAGCATGCGGAATCCGGTTTTCGGGCAACGACAACGAAATTAAGGGTGGCCGAGTAATCCTTATCCACTTGGTCCAGCCAGACAAAGAACAGGTTGATTACCCATTTGATCCGGAAAAGGAAGTAGAACCCTTTAAGTATTCGCGCACGCAAGGAGGTTTTGCCGTAACAAGAGGATCGGATGCTGTTCTGCAGTAGTTGACCAATCATGGCCCATTTTCCACCATTGGGAATAATCTGATGTTCGATGAATCCGGTTTCGTTGAGCAGATACTCAAATCCATAGCGGGTGAAACGAAAAAAATCATAGGGTTCTTCGTGGTGTTCCCAGGCCATGGGCCCGGAAATAATCAAGACCCCTCCGGGACGTAGTATGCGAAAGGCTTCCGAAAGCAGTTTTTTATGATCGGCTACATGTTCGATGACCTGGGTGGAAAAAACCGTATCCTTGGTCTCATCCGCCAAAGGGATCGCCGTGGCCGGACAGATAAGATCTACTTTGTTCTCGCTGGACTGAACGATGTCGCATCCTAGGTAATCGGTAATCTTGCCTTCAAAGAATGGCAGATAGGGCTTATTCCCACAGCCGATGTCTAGAACCTCGCCCCGGGCATTCTCTCTGATGGCATTTTGAAGGTCTTCGAACAGAAATCGATACTCGATATAAGAGGGGTCATTGATGTTTGTGACCGGTCTGGCGAGCCGATCCAGGTTTTCCTGCCTCATTGCGGTTTTTTTCTGACTGTGGTTTCGAAATTAGGTTAATTCACCCGAAGGCCTCCGACCTCAACCCAAATGGCCGGGATTTGATTTTTAAAAAAAATATTTGCGAATTCTTCCTTTATCCGCCAGGCGTTCGAAATACCGGGGGAAATATTGTTTGAGTAGCAGTTTGCCCAAAAACCCCAGCGGGCTTTTTTGAAACCGGTAAAAGAAGAGTTTTTCGATCTGATCGGGGCCATAGTGTTGGGGGTGTTTTTTGATCAGGTAATCCATGATCTCATTGATGTTTTGCTTGCGAGCGCTAAATCTCGCATTGCGGGAGTCTTGGGAGACGCGATAATCAAAACCGAGGTCCGGAATCTGCTGAAACCGAAAGCCTTTAAAAGCGGCATGAAGCCAAAACTCCCAATCTTCCAGACCGGTACGCATCTGGGGATCAAATCCACCCGTTGATTCCCAGACCGCTCTCCGAAATACGGCACAAACATCAATGTAGTTGTCCAGCATAAGGGCCTGAAGGTGGAAGGGAGGCTGCCGAAGCGGGCCGCTCCGGGATCCCATATATTGCCCCTGGCCGTATACAATGTCGATCTCAGGCTGGGCTTCCATTCTTTCTATTGCAATCTTCGGATAAGTCCCGTAAATCCGGTTGTCTGCGTCCAGGGGAAGGATGTATTTTCCCCGAGCCTGTTCGATGCCCCGGTTGCGCGCATGGCAGACCCCTTGGTTTTCCTGAACTATGACCCGGTATCCTGGATCTTCCTGGAGCTGATGGATTATTTTTTGGGTCAGCGGATCGGTCGATCCATCGTCGATGATGAGGGCCTCCCAGGATAGGGACGCATCGATGCCGCGAAGGCTTTCCAAGGCCTCTTCGATAAACTTCCCATGATTATAACAAGGGATGATGATAGAAAGAAGGGGAGCGGCAGCAGACATAATTGCAGATTAACCTGCAAAAAAAAGCATAATGTGCCGAATATAGTAGTTTAGGGCCTGTATGGCCCCGAATTCTTGAAGAATAAGGGGTTAAGGCCTGGTTTCAAGGGCTGCACCCTTGATGGAATTCAGCGCAGGTTGAGGAAGTCCTTGTAATTTCATGGCATAGGGTTAACTTTGTTACCTTGAGAAACCTCAGGTATTGAATACCCTATGAATCAATTAATGCTCGTTATAACGCAGAACTCCCCGGCGGACTATCTGCCGATTGCCCTCCAGTTTTTGGTGGCCTTGGGATTTGTGGCAGTCATGATGGTGGTGACCCACTTGCTGGGACCAAAGCGCAGGACCCGAGATAAGCTGGCCAACTTCG
>CAZYEZ010000003.1:0-38639 GCA_964646775.1 uncultured Chitinophagaceae bacterium
GTGGAAGTCTCGAAAATAGGGGCTCCCCTTAAATTAATGCGCAATGTGGGTTAACACCGTCGGACAAAGCGTCTATCAGCGCAACGCAAGACCTATCAAAGACCAAGTGAAGATTGATATCGGCACCTCCTTGCCCAAAGGCGAATACCTGCTGAAAATAAAGGAAGAAGATCGAATAAGCCAAATGAGGTTTCTGGTGATGGAATAAAAGAAACCATATACTATAGAAAAACTGGAAAACGGAAACTCAACGATCCCCTAAACACAACTCCAAACCGCTTGACTCTTGCAGAGGGAAAAACTGACAGTCGCCCATAGCGTCAAAGCCTCAGCTGAGGCTTTGACGCTCGCTTTGACCCAAACTCTCAAAAAACAGGGATTCATATTGATCGACGATGCGTTCCCAATTAAAGGAACCTTCAATCTTCTGGGCATTCGCATGGATCCAAGCCTGATGGGCCGGTTTTTGGGGGCCTCCATTTAGAAGTGCTTTGAGGTCAGCCATTCCCTTAAAATAGTAGGCATCTTCTCCAAGGATTGCACGATTAAAAACGTTGTCATGGGCAACCACCAAGGCCATACAACCCATGGCTTCCAATAAAGAAGGGTTGGTTCCTCCGACCGAATGCCCATGAAAGTACAGGCGAGAATGATAGCGCAGGTTATCCACCACTCGTGGTTCATAAATGCTTCCCAGAAATCGAATCCTCGGTTGGTTCCCGTATTGTTCATTTAAGTATTGCCCAAAGGAATTCGCGGTACTTCCTATCAGCACAAGAGGAATCTTGGCCTCCGATTCTAGATGAGCCCGAATGATCGTCTCCATATTGTTCTCTGGCTCCATACGTGCCAGCGCCAGATCATATTCTCCAGCCTCTAGCCCATAAGCTTCCAGGATCTTTGGCTCGGGCTGATCAAATACATAGGCCCCATAAGGAATATACGCCGCTTGTCGCTGGTAGGTGCTCTTCAGATAATCTGCAATCCCTGGCGAATCAGCAACCAAAATGTCCCCTCTTTTTGCTGCCCAGGCTTCGGCCTGCTTTAAGAACCGCTGAACCCGCCGGCTATATTTGCTTCGCTTCCATTCCAACCCGTCCATATTGACAATTTGCAGGCAGCTTTTTGGCCAGCGCCAGTACCAAAGACTATTGGAGGTATAACCCAAATGGAGGAGCACATCAAAGGGGCGCTTACGCGCATCTTCTATACAGCTAAGGTCATACAAAAACTGTCCTGCCGTGCCGATTCGATATTCGGGATCATAGCGGTGGATAATTTCAACGCCTTTCCAGGTCTTCTGCCGGTACTCATGGTTATGCGAGTTATAGACCCAGACCCGGTGTCCCCGATTCACCAGCCCTTCAGCTAAAAACTGTGCACACTGTTCAAAGCCTCCATAGCGATTTGGGATACCTCTGGTTCCCAGTATTCCCACTTTTAAGGACAAATTCATCGTTTCATTCATCGGCATCCAAATAATTCAACTTAATATCTGCTGATAGGCCTTCAGGCTTTCCTGAGCCGCTTGGGCCCAAGTAAAGCGCGACAAAATACGCTTTTTCAATCCGGGTTTCCTAACCTGATGGTATGCATTAAGAATGGCCCGCCTAATAGATTCTACTTCCTCTGGTTCGCAGTACCAGGCATAGTCTTCAAAATACTCTCGCGTGTCGCCACGGTCCGTAATCACAATCTGACAACCCATGGCCGCCGCCTCTAAAGAGGAAAGCCCCGTCGTCTCGAAATAACTCGGGAGCACATGTACCTTAGCATTTGCATAGGCCCGATAGAGTGCTTCAGGCTCTAACCAGTCTCCAATGGTGATTTGTTCGTTGATTTCTGCAAGGCACTGTTCATAGTAAGCTTGATTGTTGGGAGATGGTTTTCCATGAATGAATAGTCGTAGCGGGGTTCCTTTGATGGCCCGGATAAGCTGCAACTGGTTCTTTCTTGCCTCAATTCTTCCCATGCATAGGACGGCCCCCGCATAATTTGGGTCTTCGGGATATTCCTTTTGCACATAATCCAAATTAATACCATTAGGTATGACCCGATAAGGTAGATCAAGATCATAGGTCTGGGCCAATCGCTGATATTCGCTATGCGAATTGGGCAACAAAAGCGCGGCCTTCTTGGCCACTTCGCGTAAGGAAGCCCGGTGTCCCTTTAAGAGGTAGCGAATGCTATTAATCTTTTCCCCATTCTTCCAGAATCTTGCCCAGACCTTAAGATACTCGAGGGCATCATTTCCAATGATGCGAGCAAGACGTCCTGCAAAGCCATGAGACCCCATGGATCCATATTCCACAAAAATGGTGGATATCACAAAGGGCTTCCGAGCTCGTCGAATATGGCCCAGTATATCTGCCGGACGAATGATATTGAAAAAATGCAGCAGGTCATATTGCTCATAAGGGATCGATGCGGAGGCCAAATATATATCAACCTGCAATCCCAGCTTTCGAAGTTCCCGCGCTGTCTCTTCTAGCTGATTCGTATCCCCACCGGGCGAACTATATAGCGTTGCTCTAGAAATAAAAGCGAGTTTATACATGCGTCAGGACGATTTGAAGCGTTGATACACCCAACGGCGAAAGGATGCAGGTAGAAATGAAAAAAGATAAAGGATATAATTAATGGCACGCGCAGGATAATGACGGATTGATTCCTGCAGATGTGCGCGGGCCAAATTACCATTGGGCTGATCCCATAGATATTTTTTTGCAATCATGGCATAGTAGGCCGCCTTTTTGAAGGAATCATGATTCTGGGCGGCGATCAACTCCCGAATCCTCGCTGCATCCTCGGAACTCACTTCCCTGCGAATCAGCGAACGCTTTCGTATGGATAAAAACTCCTGCCCTCGCCATTTCTCATCCACCGTTACCGACTCCGGATTGAAGCGTACTTTCAACAACGGCTCAGGGAGGTTATGTACCCGTCCTGCTTGAATCAGACGCATCCAAAGCAAATGGTCTTCAAAGGTTAGCGCATCTTTGGGATATCCACCTAAGTCCAGGACCACCTGCCGATAAAAGAGGACACAGGGATGGATAAACGGACATCGCTCCGCAGCTCGAGCTACGATTTCTTCATGGCTGTGCCCTTGGGGGATCAGATCCATTAAGTAGCGACCCTCCCGGTCCATCGCCTGGGCTTGGGAGCCGACTAGAATGCAATCAGGGTGGTTATCCAAATAATCCATTTGCACAGAAAACCGATGGGGAAGGCAGACGTCGTCAGCATCCATGCGGGCGACCCGATCGGCGCGACAGAGAGCCAAACCTCGGTTTAGGCTGTCGATCAAACCTCTGTTCTCCTGATCGATTACCCGGATGCGGGGATCATCGAAACGCCGGATTCGCTCCAGTGAATCGTCGGTGGATCCATCATGAATAATCAGAAACTCAAAATCCCTAAAATCCTGATCAAGGACACTTTGAATCGCTTCCTCCACATACGGGCCCGCGTTATAGCAAGGCATAAGCACAGACAATGCGGGGCGATCAGATTGGTTTTTCACCTTGGACTCTATTGACATACAGCAAAATCAGCTCAAAGATCAGGGTCAGAGAGATCATTTCCAACCAGTATTCAAAACCGAAGAATGCAACCAGCAAAGCGATCAATACAATGCCTAGAGGCCGCCTACCCGCTCGACGAAAAAAATAACCAAAATAAAGAAGGACCCATAAGGATAGTCCGAGTATTCCATATTCCCCTCCGAGTTGGTTATAAACGCTGTTGGGCATGTTAATCGTAGAGTGTTGAGATACCGGAAGAGAGAATACATAGAGAAGCGTATAATAATGGTACTGAAGAAAATCATCGTGCACATAGATTCTCCTGGGCGGATAATCCCCTTGCATTTGCAATCCGGTCATCTTCAGCGCAAGCTTCGAAGAAAAGTTCCCCATCCCACTCCCTAGGGCAAATGTTTTGACGTCTGAAGTCAAATGATCCATCGTCTGCAAGTATGAGAACAGCTTGATGGGGTAATAAAAGCTGCTAATGGGACTCTCTTCAATTTTCATCCCATAAAGGGCAGCAACCCGATCGCGGCTATAGACTTCTTTGAGCAGGCGGTTAGAAGGCGGAGGATCCCAGGGCGTCCCAAAAAAATAATCGTAGCGAAGATCATTATTCAAAGTCCCTTGACCATAGACCAGGGGCATTTTATACATGGACCGAATCTTTCGCTCTAAGGACCGTTTCCGGTACGTTTCCTCCCAGGGGGGGTCTTCCATGGGTTCCAAAGCGGGTTCCACATCCCGGACCAAGCCTCGACCGTCGGCCATCTTCTCCTGATCTCTTCCCTGTTCAATGGTCGTGTTGATATACTTCAGGTTTGAAGGGGAAAGCAGCGGGTAAAAGATTGCCGTAACCACCAGTATAACAACTAGCCTAAACCGCAGCTCCTTTTGGCGAGATAGAAAGATCCCGCCCATTAAAGCGAGGACTAAAAACAGAATGGTCAGATTGCTGGTGCACATCAAGCATATCAACAGACATAGAATCGCCCATCGAAGCTGAGCCTGATAGGCAAAGAAAATCACCCCCATAAGGTTTACCATGGCATTGGTAACCGAATTGCTTTGAAATATCCCCATCAGGTAATCGCCCGTGGAAGAACCATAAAGTTCTTGAGGGTCCCAATACCAGTAGGGCATGAGATGCCCAGAATCTCGAATCAGGCCAAAAAAAATCACCAGGGAATAAAGCGCGTTCAGGCCGAAAAAACCCTTAATGCTTGCCATCAACCGATGGATGTCCATCTGAGTGGCTGCCAGATAGGTTGCATAAGATGCCGCTCCCGCGATGAGAAAAACAAAACTCCCAAATCCAAATCCAAACGGGTAATTCGGATCCGAGAAACTCCCTTCCAGCCAGGAGGAAAAGGCGCCCAAACCAATCAATGCGGCGTAAAATACGACATAAGAGGGGGGCGCTAAAAAACGGTATCGCCGAAACCCTAAATATGCAACAAAAAAAAGCAAGGCAGCCAGCTTGACGTAAATCTTCACATGACAGACCCCTATCATGAATACCAGAAACCCTGGATCAATGTCCTTAATGCCATGCTGCCTTTCCTTCATGACGATATTAAACGTTGGTAAACCTCCACATGGCTTGCCGCCACGCGATCTATGGCATATCGGTCCATGACTTCTTGCCTGGCTCGCTGGCCCATGGAAGCCGCTTCATCGGGGTGATCGAGTAAATAAACAATCTGTCGGACCAATTCCTCTTCATCTCCCGGATCCGCAAGCAATCCGGTCCGTCCCTCTTCAATAAGTTCAGGTCCGACCGTTAATCGAGTATAAACGACGGCCAGCCCAGCATACATCGCTTCCAGTGCGGCGATGCCAAACGTCTCTAAAAAAGAAGGGAAGACGCCAATGCTTGCCTGAGTATAGGCTTCGCTTAAGGTCTGGCGATCTACATGGCCATGAAACCTAACGGTGTTTCTATATTTCGGGGCGATCAAGGCCTGGATCTTTGGGATCGGGCCCTTCCCATATACGTCGAGCCGGGCTTTGGGCCGCTGGGCGACCACGCGATTCCAAGCCCGCATCAGCGGATAAATCCCTTTGGCTTCCACCAAGGTGCCCGCAAAAACTACCTGGTTCGGATCTCGCGCCGAACGATCCGAGGCCGGAGACGCATGCAATGGAAGGCCATTGGGGATTACAAAAGTTGGAACCGAATCAGGCCAGTTGAAATATCCCCTTGAAGCCTTCTCCACAAAACGACTCACCGCGATGATCATCTGAGCTTGTCGCACCCAGGCTGTTTCCATGGATTGGACGACCGGGGATTCTCTTTGGCCGGCCATCCTGGATAAAAAAGTTTTAGACCCATGCAACACGATTATCAAAGGAACATCAAATTGAGGCATGGGAAGAGGGCGGATGCAGAATCGCATGTAATCCTGATAATCCGGGGCCACCACCAAATCAATCGCCTCTTTTTTGATGAGCTGGTCCAAGGCTTTCGTGTAAGCCTTTAGACTTTTTTGAATGCTCAGGTGTCGGATTCCGCTGGCCGACATGAATCGATGCAATGCCCGCACGGCAATATGATCCCGATGCCGAAAAACCGGCGCTTCCATCACCTCTCTAAAACGATGGATGATGACGCCTTGATCTTGAGCCAAATCTGCCTGGCCGTATCCAGGACTATAAAGACCTGCCACAACGACATGATGACCCGCTTTAACCATTGCCCTGGCCAGCAGCTGAACCGCGGTTCCGATGCCCCCATGGGGTCCGGGTGGATACTCATCACATAAATATAGAATTCTCATCGCCGTAACATTAACCAAAACGAGCGCAGCTGATCAACCCGAATCTGACGGGTGCCCAGGCAGACTAATATAAAGAAAAACATGGCCAAGGGAACTTCCAGAAAAATGGGCAAGACCCAGATAATCTTGAAAAGCCAGTAAGCAGCGCCGGCCACGGCCCAAAAAGCCAAAATTCGGTAAAGGGGCAAAAAACCCACCCGATCCCGGGTGATAAATCCATAAGCCAACAGCTGGGCGCAGGCTGTCAAAGCAATGGCCAATGCGGCCCCTTTGCCCCCCATCGATGGGATAAAAGCTAGGTTTAGCAATAAGTTCAGCACGGCCGCTCCCATCGTCAGGTTGGCAATGCGCACATACATTTTCCCCGTAAAAGCTAAAGTCCACAATAGATTGATGGCGAACTGAACGGGCAAAATGGACGAAAGAATCATAAACTCGGTTTGATTTACAAGACCGTATTTGTTTTGAAAAACCCATTCCCCCGCTTCTACCCAAATCAAGTTAGCACCCAAGGCGGTCGCGGTGGCCACAAAGATTTCCAAATGAAATAAATCGATAATCTGTCCTTTTTTTTCAAGGGTTAGCGGTTGTCCTCCCACCTGAATTCGGGAAAAATGGGCCAGGATGATCGGCGCCATAATGAGAATCGGCATCTTGGCAACCTCAAAAGCCCGATAGGCAAAAGCATACTCCGCCGTCATGACCTGGGTGCCAATGATTCCCAATAAAATCCAGTCGATCCGAGAAAGCCCGGAGTCAAAGAGGACAGACATATACTGTGGCAGCGACTCTTTAACGAGTTTCCGATAGGCCTTAAACCGAAACTTCCAACTTAGTTTCCAGTTTCGGAATACATAGGTCCAGAGCGCCACCAATTCCCCGGCGGCGCACACGATTAGAATAAAATAAACGGCCGTAACGGTTACCAAGGCCGATGAAATGACCCAAAGGGCAAGCCCAATCTTCAACAGATTCGAAAAAACAGCGATGAGTCCATAGGGCGTAAAACGCTGCTTGGCATTGAGAAACTGCTTGAAAGGCAAACCCAGATAGGTAAGCCCCTGCGCGGCAAAAAACCAGGGCAAATGCTTCCAGTTCTCCGAGTCAAAAACGGTAGAGAGAAAGATCAGCACCAATAATACGATGGCCGTTCCTACCGCAGAGTGAATCAAAAATGCGATGGCTGCCCAATCCGAAGAACGCTTGGCAGAGGCGATTCGTCGAAAGACCACCTGTTCCATTCCAAAGCTGAGTAGGGTCGTCAATAAGGCACAGACCGCCATCGACCAGTTGATAATCCCGAAATCTTCCTTGGAAGCGTAAAAGGAAACTAAATAGAAAAAAATGAGGCCTAGAACCTGAACGGCGACCGTCTGCAGACCGGAAGAAAAAATGCGGTGGAGTATCGATTGCCTAGCCAAGAAATTTAGAAATTTTACGAACCGTCAAAAATAATCTTTTATTCCTCTATTTTTGCCCCATGAGGGAAGCTACAAGGGAGAACCTTTTACTCATCATGGCTCTTTGTCTACTTGCTTTTTCTATCCCTTTCCCCTTTATCTATTCGTCCATCGCTCTTATATTGCTAAGTCTGGTTTGGCTGATCTTCCGCAATAAAAAGGAAGCCTTTGAGCGCCTTCGCCAACGCGGTCCATTATGGGCCTGGCTGCTGTATTATGCCCTGCATGCCGTTAGTTATTTCTACAGCGAAAATAAAGATCAGGCTGCCTTCGACCTTCAGGTTAAATTAGGCTTGTTCATTCTTCCTCTGCTGGTCGGGACCATGGACTTGGGAATCAAAGACCTGCAAAAAATAATGGGAAGCTTCTGCCTGGGCATAACGGTTGTTGCTTGCATTGCCCTCACCCGTTCGGCAGCCATATGGGAAGAGACCGGGTTTTCTGGCATTATGTTCTATCATAATCTGGTCCGCGACTTTGACGCCAACGCGGTCTATATGTCCTGGTATGTTTTATTCTCTATAGGCCTGCTGTTCATGTTTCCCTGGGAGCGACCCCGCCCTACGCTCCGCGCGGTCCTCCTACTCATTCAAGTCGTCTTTCTTGTTCTGCTGTCCTCTCGCATGCTCACGGTCCTCTTTTTGATTTTTGTTGTTCCCCTATATTTTATAGATCGGATTCGGGGAACGCGAAGGCGATGGCCAAAACTAGTCGGCGCAGCTTCCGCACTTATCCTCATTCTCGGCATTGGGATCGGAACCGATAACCCGATAAAGAATCGATTTGTCGATCTTCTCTATAAACCAGAAATCGTTCGCCTAAATGACTTTAGCCAAGTCCCTGAAGACCAAATCAACAATACGGAGCTTCGACTTTTTCTTTGGCGAATCGGCTTGGAAAACATGAATGACCATAATCTTTGGTGGATGGGAGCGGGAAATGGAGACGCCAATGCATTGCAGAATCAGAAAATGGTCGACTATAAAATTCAAAACATCGACCATCCCGATCCGGAAAAGCGATCCAAATTTTATAATATCAACCTACATAACATGTTCATACAGACATTATTAATGTTGGGAATTGTCGGACTTCTGCCTTTTTTACTCATGATTTTCCTCCCTTTCTTCCGTTTGCCCGGTTTTTATCTCTGGCCGCCATTTAGCGTATTTCTACTTCCTTCCCTCTTCTTCCTGATGCAGGAATCCTGCCTGCAATCCCATGCAGGCGTAATTTATTTTTCTTTTTTCTCATCTATCTTCTGGGCTTCCTATTACACGAACAAATACGCAAAAACAGCAAAAACTCAGAAAACTTTGCCAAAGAATAAAAACTGACACGGTTTTTGCAGTGTCCTAGATAGTTTTTCAAAATCAAGTATCTATTTATTAGATGGAACAACCATTTGTAATAAATTTTCCGGTTACCCGGTCCCGCCGAACAGAAGCCCCGTCCAGTGATATTGCGGAAATGAGAGAGATGTTTCGCGAAATGAATCATCGGTATATGGTTTATGAACCCCCGGCATTCTACAGCTTCCTAAAACGCAGCATGGATATCACCGCGGCAATGATTTTCATTGTTTTTTTCATGTCCTGGATTCTTCCCATCGTCGCCCTGCTTATCAAACTCAGCTCCCGCGGTCCAGTTTTCTTCATTCAAAAACGCACGGGTCACAAGGGAAAGGAGTTTGACTGTCTCAAATTCCGTACGATGGTAGTCAACAAGGAGGCCCACACCCAACAGGCCGTGGAGGGCGACCGTCGGATTACTTCCGTAGGGAGATTTTTGCGTAAGACCCATTTAGACGAAACGCCTCAGTTCTTTAATGTGCTTATGGGTGACATGAGCATTGTCGGCCCGCGCCCCCATATGCTGTTTCATACAGATTATTATTCCCGGCTGATTCCTTATTACAACCTTCGCCATGAAGCCACACCTGGGATGACCGGGATGGCTCAAATCAAGGGGTATATTGGTGAGATCAACGAAGAGAGGGAACTGCGCAAAAGAGTGCAATGGGATATCTACTACTTGAAGAACCGGAATATATGGATGGACATCAATATCGTGTTCACGACCTTTGCTCAAGTCATCGCTAAAGGCTTCAGCGGTATATTCCAAGGGAAAAAAGCATAGCTTTTCTTTTCTCGTCGTCCCAGTCCAAATCGTTTGTTTCTTTCGATCCATCCGGTCGCGATGGAAGGAGACCTTCATCGACCATTCAATATCGACCATTCAACATCGATCATTCAAGATCGATCATTCAACTTAAGTAGTCGATCTCTAGGCTTTATGCCGCTACCATTCAGAGCTTTTAGAATCTGCTAGCTGATCCTCTAAACGATTTAAACAGGTTTACCGCTTTGCAAGATGCTGTCTAAGCGTTGGGCGAGAAGCAGGTTGAATGGGCCTGCCGCGGCCCATTCGTCGAGGCGATGATCTGCCTGGCGTTTCCGGAAATTTCCAGGGAATTCCTCCCGAATCAATGAAATAATAAGGATTTGTTGTAATTTACTTAAGCAAACCCAAATCCGATCCCATGCCCACCATTGTTTCAGCCACCGACTTCTCGGAAGTAGCCACCCACGCTGTTCATTATGCCTGTGGCCTTGCTCAGGACTACGGTGCCGACCTTCATATCATTCACTCCTTCATGATTCCCATCACTTTTCATGAAACGCCTATGCCGGTCATACCGGTCGACGAGAGCCGAAGGGCCGCCGAAGAGGCCATGAAAAATCTGCTGGATGACTTGGTCCGTAACTACCCGAATTTAAAGATCTCGGGGAGGGTAAGTTTTGGTGATTTGATTGACAGTTTTGAAGAACTCACCGAAGAACTGCAGCCCATGATGGTCGTGGTCGGAAACAGCAGTGATGTCGACACCCCATTTTGGCTAGGAAGCAATCTCCTCAATGCAATGCGACAGCTTCCCTTCCATGTATTGGCGATTCCTCCGGCCCAGCCTTATACGCCGGTCAAGCACCTCTGTATGGCCTGGGACCTGGCTGAAGAACCTGAAAAACTTCCTATTAAGGCGATCCGCGACCTCGTAAATTATACCGGCGCAAGTTTGGAGATCCTTTCGATTGGCCCCAAAGAGTTTGGGAATCAAGAGAATCGTCAGGCATTAATAGAGGCACTAACCCCCCTCCATCCAGAAATTTACGTGCTAGACAGCCTGGATGTGGAAGAAGGGATATTCGCCCATCTCAGCCAGGGTGCTCAGTCGGGAAAGAAACCCGACTGGCTCATCGTTGCTCCGCAGAAATACAGCTTTTTCCAAGGCCTTTGGCATAAGAGCCATACCAAGGCTTTAGTGCGCACTTGCCCGATTCCATTAGTCGCCATTCATAAAGACCCGGAAAAAGCCTAAGCTGAAAGTCCCGAAGCAAATGACGCCTGCCTCCCCATCCAACCGAGGAGCAGCAGGCCGGCAACATTCATCTCTACACCAACTAAATCAATCTATGAAAGACCCCAAAAAATTAACCCGCACGACGGGAGCCCCCGTCCCCGATAACCAAAATGTTCAGACTGCCGGCCCCCGCGGTCCTCTATTAATGCAGGACGTGTGGTTCTTAGAAAAAATGGCCCATTTCGACCGCGAGCTGATTCCAGAGCGGCGAATGCATGCCAAAGGGTCTGGCGCATTCGGCGTCTTTGAAGTGACCCATGACATCAGTGCCTATTCGAAAGCCTCTATATTCCAAGGCATAGGCAAGAAAACGGAGATGTTTGCCCGCTTCTCCACCGTGGCGGGAGAGCGAGGAGCCGCCGATGCGGAAAGAGATATACGCGGCTTCGCATTGAAATTCTATACGGACGATGGGAACTGGGATCTCGTTGGAAACAACACCCCGGTATTCTTTTTTCGTGACCCCATGAAATTTCCCGACTTGAATCACGCGGTGAAACGAGATCCCCGTACCAACTTGCGAAGCGCAAACAACAACTGGGACTTCTGGACCTTACTTCCCGAGTCCCTTCACCAGGTTACCATCACCATGAGTGATCGGGGCATTCCCCGCGGCTACCGCCATATGCATGGCTTTGGCAGTCATACATACAGTCTGATCAATGCCCAAAATCAGCGGTTCTGGACAAAATTTCATTTTGTTACCCAGCAGGGTATTGAAAACCTTAGTGATGAAGAAGCAGCCCGCATTGTGGGCGATGACCGGGAATCGTCTCAGCGCGATCTGCTGGAGGCCATCGATCGAGGCGATTTTCCCAGATGGAAAATGTATATACAAGTGATGACGGAGGAGGAAGCCCGTACCTACCGCTTTCATCCATTTGATTTAACCAAAGTATGGTCTAAAAAGGACTTCCCGCTCATACCGGTAGGAGAGTTTGTGCTGAATCGAAATCCGGAAAACTATTTTCAGGATGTGGAGCAGGCTGCTTTCAATCCCGCCAATATTGTTCCTGGAATCGGATTTTCCCCCGATAAAATGTTGCAAGGGCGCCTCTTTTCCTACGGAGATGCCCAACGGTACCGGCTCGGCGTAAATCATTATCAGATTCCCGTTAACCAGGCGAAGTGCCCCTACCACGCTTTCCATCGAGATGGAGCCATGCGGGTCGACGGCAATTATGGCGCCACGCGTCATTACAATCCGAACAGCTATGGCGAATGGCAGGAGCAGCCCCATGCTCAAGAGCCACCACTAGAGCTGGAGGGCAGCGCTTATGCCCATAATTTTCGCGATGATGATGAGGATTATTTCACCCAGCCGGGCGACTTATTTCGAATCATTAAAAAGGATGGGAAAGCAGACCTGCTCTTTCAGAATACCGCGCGTCAGATTCGAGGAGCCGAACGCTTCATCCAGATTCGACATATCCGCCATTGTTTTAAAGCAGATCCAGAATATGGGCAAGGCGTTGCAGCAGCCCTGGGGATTACCATGGAGGAAGTGGACCAGTTTGACATGAGTCCCTATGACGCTTGGAAACCCGGTCCTAGTAAGGATCAGGACTAAAGATCCTAACTAACGATCAGAACCAAGGATCAGAAATAGTCGGTATATTTTCAACTATCCTCCGGATTCAGCGATCAGGGAGCAGGCAGGGAAATGCTTCCCTGCCTGCTTGAATTCCGTCGATAAGCATCCAAGTAGGATGCCTTGATCATCGAACAATTGGATCATCAGACAATTGGATTATCGGCCGGCAATCTGCGCCCTATCACAGCAGTCGGGCTAGGTCCATGGCTGTTTTTGCGGGTGTTACGGATTTTACGGCACGAAGACACGAAGATGCATGCACTCAATTTTCCCGATTTTTCTAAAAATCAAATCCTGGGGCCATGCCTCATCCATTAATCGTTTCCCTTTTTCTTGGTAATTTTCTTTTTAAGAAACCTTAGCCCGAGCCATAATCCACCGACTATGGCTGCCTGCCCCGCCCATTTCCAGCCAATTCGGCGACGGGCACCGCGGGTTGCAGAAGATAACAAAGGCGCGGCAAGAGGCACGGCCCAGTTCAACCAGGATTTGCCTCCCAAAACGGGGCCCACCCAGCTTAGCATATCCTCTACGGAAGAGGAGGATGCGTCTCGATCCCCTTCCAGCAACACTTGCTCTTCCATGGCCTGGATTTGAACCTTTAGGCGGAAGCGTTCTCGTTGAAGCGCGTCAATATCTGTTATTTTCTTTGGATACATTTGCATTGGGCTGGATTATCTCTTTTTCATGATTATCATTATGAGATTCCTTGGATGGGCTCCTCTTCGAGGGGGTCTTTCGGCTTATCCTCTTGATCTTCGTCTTCACTTTGAGAAGTCAGCACCCGAACAAACTGGGAAGCAAACCCATTGAGAATGGGTTTGCGGAAAGCAAAAAGCAAGAGAATGAGTAAAACATAAAGCCCAATAGACAGGCCAAAACCTGCCGTTCTGGAATTCATGGCCGTTGCGCCCCATTCGCCGATCCAGAACCCTAGGAAAAGTAAGACGGCAAAACCTAGGAAAAGGCCGGCAAAAATGAATATCAGATGGCTCAGCAAGCTAGAGGTCCGATGAATAAAATCCAAACGAACCAGCCGAAACTGCAGATCTGCATAGCGCAATAGGCGTTTCTTCCAGCGACGTAAGGTGTCTAGCATGATTGAAGTTAGGCGTTAAAAATCTCTTCTTCCAGGTCCATTTGCTCTTTCTTTAATTTGTTTTTGAGCCGGGCAATCTGTTCCTTAATCTTCTCTACGCTTTCTTTTCGCTCTTCGCTGTCCATGGCCATAATGTAGCCTACGGCAGCCCCAACGGCGGCGCCTACCAATAATGTTGCGATGGTTTTCCCTGTGTTTGCCATAACTGAAATATATTTTTTTGATTTATTAACTTGCTATACAAAGATAAAACAATCGTGCCAGAAATTCGGAGATGGGAAATCCCTTTTGACCCTTCCGATTCTTCATTTTCCATACCCCGGGCATTAGGAAATTCCGCAACCAATCCCTTATCTTTAATCTAAGCGATTCCATGCCATGCATTCAATTCCCAACGATTACCTCAAGCAATTCATTTTACTCATCTTTATCTTGGCCCTTGGACTGGTCCTGGGCTGGCAGCTTTATGCTTTCTTCCCAGGAATTCTTGGAGCCATTACGCTCTATATACTCATGAGAGAGCATTATTTTCGGCTGGCGGTTATCCGAAACTGGCCCAAATGGCTTTCGGCCCTTCTGTTCATCTTAGGTGCCATCATTCTTTTCGTGCTTCCTCTGGTATTTCTGGCCCAGGTTTTAATTCCGCGATTCTCCCAGTTCTTCTCGGACACGACCCAATTGAGCAATATCCTTCAGGCATTGGCCGATAAACTGAAATCGATTTCACCGCATCTCTCCATCAGCGAAGAGGAAATTCGATCGCTGATTCAAAGGCTAACCACCGCCCTGCCCACGATGCTCGGCGCTACCCTGAATATGCTTACCAACGCCATCTTAGCCTTCTTTATTCTCTACTTCATGCTTGTCGACGGCAGAAAAATGGAGAACACCATTCATAAATACATCCCCCTTCGGCATTCCAATATTTCGGAGATCTGGGAAGCCACCCGAATCATGGTTGTTTCCAATGCCGTGGGCATCCCAATTCTGGCCGCTTGCCAAGCTTTGGTAGCCATACTGGGATATTATCTATTTGGAATCGAATCTTTCGTGCTCTGGGGTGTGATAACTGGTTTGTTTTCTCTAGTCCCCATTGTAGGCACAGCCATCATCTGGATACCTTTGGTGATCTTCCTATTTGGTAACGGTGAAGTTGCCCAAGGAACGGGTCTGCTGTTATACTCTTTGATTATCACGGGCGGGGTGGACAATGTTTTGCGGTTCACCATTCTCAAAAAGCTTGGGGATGTGCATCCGATCGTCACCACCTTGGGTATACTCGTGGGCGTCCCCATCTTCGGATTCATGGGATTCATCTTTGGTCCCTTGCTGATCTCCTATATACTTCTAATGATCAAAATCTACCGAAAGGAATTTTCTCCGAGAGGTCAAGGCTAAGTTTCTCAAAACCGGGACCTGCCATCCCCTAGGCCAGACAGGCCTCCGCGATCAGAGATAATATCTATTATCGGTAATATACTTCCAGACCGGATCGGGCACCAAATACTGTATCGAGTGCTTTCTTCGGATTTCTTCGCGAATAAATGAAGAGGAAATGTCCAGCAAAGGCGCCTGGACCAGCTTGCAATGCTCCGCCTGGGGACCCTCCACGGGAAATCCAGGTCGGGTATAAACGATCAAGGAATAATGCGCAAGGAGTTGCTCATGGTTCTTCCATCGCGGAAGGTTCTGAAAGCTGTCAGAACCCATGATTACAGAAAAGGTTTCCAATGGGAACCGCTCTTTAAGATAGGTTAATGTGTCAATGGTATAAGACGGCTTCGGCAAATGAAATTCCACATTGCTCGCCCGAAACTTGGGATTATCCCCGATGGCCAGTTCTACAAGATGCAGGCGATCGTATTCGTTGAGGAGGGTTTGTCGATCCTTCAAAGGATTATTGGGGGTCACTACGAACCAAACCTTATCGACAGAGGTGTGCTGAACCACATGGTTGGCCACAATGAGATGACCGATATGAATGGGATTAAAGCTCCCAAAGTAAAGCCCGATATGCATGCGGGGACAAAACTACAAAAATACTGCGGGGGAGAAACAGTCCCGGATTATTCCATTTCAGCCATGGGATCATTCTGAAGGGCCACCTGAATGGTTTCCGCATCTTTTTTCCGAATACTCAGGTAATAACCGGCAATCTTGATGGCGAGGGGATCGCCCATGGGCGCCACCATTTCAATCCAGACAGGCTCTCCGGGGATGCACCCCATTTCCAGCAACCTTCCTTTCAGGTCGGTTTGCTCGTGATCCACAATCACGGCCTTCATACCCGCTCTAAGCTGGGAAAGACGAGTTCCGGTTAAAGTAGATGAACGCATAGGCGACAAAGTTAAGCTTTATGGTCGGTGCTAGAAAATTTTTAAGATCTTCGCCTCAAATCATTATCGGACATGTCCATCCGTTTCCAGGACCACGAGGTAAAATCTCGCCTCAGTCACAAACGAGCACTAAAGACCTTCTTGGGTCAAAAGATCCAGGCGCATGATCCGCGGATTCATTCCACAGACCTGCAATACATCTTTTGCAGCGACCCATTCCTTCTGGATTTAAACCAGCGGTTTCTGCAACATGATGAGCTAACGGACATTATCAGCTTCGACCTTGGGGATCAGCCGGACAAGCTATCCGCAGAAATTTATATCAGCATAGACCGCGTGAAGGAAAATGCCCAAAGCCTTGGGATACCTTATGAAAAGGAACTTCATCGGGTATTGTTCCATGGATTGCTGCACTTGCTGGGCTACAAGGACAAATCCCCAGAAGACAAGCAGCGGATGCGAAAAGCCGAAGACCAGTGGCTGAAAGATTATTACAATACCCTAGACCATGAATCCTGAAATCCTCTATGAAGACGATGACCTGCTCGTCTGTAACAAGCCAGCGGGGCTTTTGGTTATTGCCGACCGCTACAACCCGGACTTGCCTAACCTCTCTCGTCAACTCAGTGAATCTCGGCAAGAAAAGTTATGGGTGGTACACCGGATTGACCGTTTTACCAGCGGGCTGGTCTGTTTAGCAAAATCCGAATCCAGCCATCGGTATCTTTCGGTTTTATGGGAAAAAAGACAGGTAGATAAACAATATCTTGGATTGGTGAACGGCCGCCTTGTCCCTTCCCGGGGACGCATCGATCAACCGCTGATCGAAGCTGAAAACGGGAGAGGTCGCATGAAGGTTCACCCGAAGGGTAAACCCGCCATAACGGAATACCAGGTCCTGCAGCAATGGCCGACCTATGCCTGGGTCCAATGGCAGCTGATTACCGGAAGAACCCATCAGATTCGGGTGCATATGCAGTCCCTTGGACATGCTTTGGTTTGTGATCCTTTATATGGGAATGCCGAACCTTTGCTCCTTTCGTCCTTCAAAAAACAATATCGACCACCTAAGGGAGCGCAGGAAGAGCGACCTCTGATGGCACGCCTGGCCCTCCATGCTTCCCGCCTTCGATTCCTATCCCCAAAAGGAGAGTCGCTGGACATTGAATGCCCTCTCCCCAAAGACCTGAAAGCCAGTTTGGCTCAGCTTAGTAAATGGCAACCCACCCTTCCCATCGAAGATTGAGGATGGCATAGGTCCAATGCTAAGGTGGGTTTCCTATCTTTGTGCGCTGCCGCCGGGGCTCGAGGTGACCTGGGTCACCCTAAAACTCCCCGCATTAATCTTTGGTGAATATGGAATCTACGATAGAGATTAAGGTAAGTCTGGACGACCAGAAAATGCCAGAAAAAATTAAGTGGAATGCCCCTGCAGGTGGCGTCGATGAATTCCAGGAGGCCCGCGCCCTCCTACTCGGTATTTGGGATGAGAAGGAACGATCTGCCCTTCGGATTGATCTCTGGATTAACCAGTTTGCGGTCGACGAAATGATCGATTTCTTTTTCCAGACATTCCACGGTATGGCGGACACTTATGCCCGCTCTACCCGCGATCAGGAAATGGCGGATGAGTTAAAGGCCTTCGCCAAAGCGTTTCACAAAAAAGCCATGGACCGGCTGCGCGAATCTTCCCAGCCCTAAGCGCGCTCAAAGGCCAATCCATGCTTGAACCCGGGCTTCCTTGGTCATTATCCAGGGGACCGTTTGTTCGGCATTTTCTAAATTTGCTGCCGATCATGTATAACTGCCACAAAACCCAAGGATCATGAATTTGGAACAAAAGGTCATGGACCAGATGAAGACGGCCATGAAGGCGAAAGATGAAGTTGCCCTCCGGAGCCTTCGCGCCCTTAAATCAGCCATCCTGCTCGAGAAAACGGCCGCAGGCGGTCCAAAGGAAATCCGCGAAGACGATGAGATTCGGATGGTTCAGAAAATGGTCAAGCAGCGAAAAGATGCCCTCGCCATTTACCAAAGCCAAGGGCGGGAAGACCTGGCAGAAAAAGAACAGGAAGAAATCCAGTTTCTTTCGCAGTTTCTCCCCGAAGCGCTATCACCCGAAGCGCTGGAAGACGCGATTCGTCAGATTATGAAGGAAACAGGCGTGCACAGCCCCGCGGATAAGGGGAAGCTCATTGGCCTTGCCAATCAAAGACTGAAGGGAAAGGCGGAAGGGAAAACCATTGCAGAAACCGTATCGCGGCTGATCTCTCCATCCGCAACCCCATGAGCGTGCTGGACCTCATGGCTTTGCTCATCTCCCTAGTGGGGTTCTATTTAGGATTCCGAAGAGGGTTTATTATGGCTTTCTTTGGCATGATAGGCCTGCTGCTGGGTCTAATTCTGGCCATGAAATTTGCTTCTTGGTTATCACCGGCGGTGGCCAGCCTGGACTTCTTTCCCTCGGCGTGGATACCCATGATCAGCTTCGTGCTTATGTTTATAGCGGCCGTCCTGATTATCAGGGCCATCCGTCAGGCCGTCGAATCGCTGGCCTCGGCGCTGATGATGGGAGGAATCAACAGAATTCTGGGTGGATTGGTTTATGCGGTCATGGGTATTTTTATTTGGAGCACCCTCCTTTGGCTGGGACATCGACTATACTTATTCTCTCCCGATCTCTTGGCCGAGACTAGAACTTTCCCCTACCTTGTTTCGCTCCCCTCCCTGGTTTTCGAGAAATTTGGACAGTACTGGCCCTTCGTGGAAACCATGCTGGAAGACCTTCATGAATACTTTGATCAAATCAGCCAAAAACTGCCGGAACATGTGGGTTTTCATAGATAACTACGACTCTTTTACCTACCTGATCCGCGATTATTTTTTACAACTCGGGAAAGTTTGCCGGGTTTTTCGCCACGACGAGGTCAGCCTGGATCAGATCGAGGCCCTGGATCCCGAAAGAATTATTCTTTCTCCGGGGCCTAAGAGACCCGAGGATGCGGGCATTTGCATGGACCTTATCGATCGGTTCCATACCCGAATCCCATTGCTGGGGGTCTGCCTTGGGCACCAAGCCATCGGCGTTTATTTTGGCGCCGAATTAATTCGAGGTCGAAGACCCATGCATGGGAAAATCGAACCTGTAATCCATCAAAACCATCCCGTATTCGATGCCGTTCCCAGCCCGTTTCACGCCACCCGATACCATTCCTTGATCTTATCCTCGCTGCCCGATGAACTCACGGCCATCGCGAAAACCGAAAATGGCGAGATCATGGCCATCGCCCATAAAGAATTTCCCTGTCTGGGTTTTCAGTTTCACCCTGAATCCATTGGGACGCCCCAGGGCTTTAGAATACTCCAAAATTGGGTGAACCTTCCGTACCCATCGCTCAAGGCCTAATCCAAGTCAAGGATCCATGGTCGAACCAGCGCCGCTGGCCATCGACATCCAGGGCCAGCTGACCCTGCGGATTCACTTCCATGACCCGTCCCTCCAACCGATGGCCGCCCTCCCAAAACAGGCGCCGCTGACCTCTCGCATATAGGCGTTCATTATAGGTTCGAAGAACCTTCTCATCCGGTTCAGGCCCCTCTAAACGCCTTTGCATCGATTCGCGAATCGCTGGAACCAAATCCCAAGGATCGCCGACCTCCTTTCCTTCGAGGAACAGAGAGGTCGCCGCCAACAAGTGGGGCGGAAAGCACCGCTGTTTAACATTTAAGCCCAAACCTACCACGGAACGAAGCCATTCCTGGCCTCTGATCTGGTTTTCGATAAGGATACCGCCTGCCTTTTTGTCATTCACAATCAGATCGTTAGGCCATTTAATCCGGACCGCCCAAGCGGGATTCATCGACCTCAGCAGATCCGTAAGCGCCAAGGCGACCGAGGCGCTAAAGAGAAAAGCTTTCGGCAAAGAGGTACGGGGGGCCACAATTAGGCTCATCAAAAGGGATGAGCCCGGCTCATCCTCCCAGATTCTCCCTCTTTGCCCCTTTCCCGCGGTTTGGGTGCGCGTTAGGATGGCCGTACCCGAGGGTGCCTCATTGACATCAATAAGCCGCATGGCATAGTTGTTGGTACTATCTATGCTATCAAACTCAATAAGAGGCGATTCTGACCAAGGTTTGAGGATTCTCGGCAAAATATTCTTTAATTTTGATGAATCGGACAAAGTTACCCACAAAAAATAGAGACAAATCATTTGGATAAAACAATTCATTCGCTGCAAAACAGGCGGAAACCAGAGAAAAAACAGACAAGGGACAGCGACCTTTTTAAGACCATTCTGCAAGCCATAGAAGAAAAAAAGGGAACGGATATCGTTTCACTGAATCTTAGGGAAATTGAGGTCGCCGTCGCCGATTTCTTTATCATCTGTCAGGGTGGGTCCAGAACGCAAATCCAGTCCATTGCGGACTTTGTGGAAGAGCAGGTCCGCCTGAACTGCCAGGAACGGCCCTATCATGTGGAAGTGGGGGATGCTTGGACACTTATTGACTACGTAGATATCGTGGTTCATATCTTCGATCCCGCGCACCGTTCATTCTATGATCTCGAAAGCCTATGGGCCGACGCAGAAAAAATCAATCACTAAGCATTAGATCCAAATCCAAGGAACCCTAAAAGGAAAACCGAAGAGAGGAACAACCCCCAATCGTAGCAATTAGGAAATGGAAGAAAAACAAAAACGCCCGGGTATCGGGCCTGGAAAAGATAACAAGACGCCCAGGAAAGGACCCCAATTTAATATATACTGGATCTATGGTATCATTACCATGATCCTTATCGGCTCACTTTTCTTTAGCAGTAATGTAGGCCGCAACGCCAAGGTAATCAGCTTTCAGGAATTTCGTCGCGATTACCTAGCGAAGGATACGGTCGAAAAGCTGATCGTCGTTGACAATAAAAAAGAAGTCGAGGTTTATGTAAAGTCTGCCGTTCCGGTGGGAGGCGAGGAGGTTCCTCGGTTTGGCAGGGAAACGCCTTCGACGCCCGTCGCCATCTTTCGATTTGGATCGGTCGAACAATTCAATGACGATTTAAATCGAGCCCAAGAAGGCATTGCAGACTCCGAAAGAGTTCGGGTGATCTATGAGTCCAGAACCAGCTTTCTGGACAGTATATTCTCCTCCTTTCTCCTGCCGCTTATTTTTCTGGTAGCCATGTGGTTCCTGATAATGAGAAAAATGAGCGGGGCCGCCGGCGGTGGCGGCGGTACAGGCGGAATTTTCAACATTGGGAAGTCCAAAGCCCAGCTTTTTGAAAAAGGAACCCGAGTGACCATCACCTTCAACGATGTTGCTGGCCTCGACGAAGCCAAGGTGGAAGTGATGGAAATCGTAGACTTCCTTAAGAATCCTAAAAAGTATACGGCATTAGGGGGGAAAATCCCGAAAGGGGCCTTACTCGTAGGTCCCCCGGGGACGGGAAAAACACTCCTTGCTAAAGCAGTAGCCGGAGAAGCCCAGGTTCCCTTTTTCTCTATGTCGGGCTCTGATTTCGTGGAGCTCTTCGTGGGAGTGGGTGCAAGCCGCGTACGCGATCTCTTTAAGCAAGCACGAGAAAAAGCACCTTGCATTGTTTTTATCGACGAAATCGATGCCATTGGGCGCGCGCGGGGGAAAAACGTGGTGATGAGCAATGACGAAAGAGAGAACACGCTCAACCAGCTCCTTGTAGAAATGGACGGATTTAGTGGGGATACGGGCATCATCGTTCTGGCTGCGACCAACCGTCCGGATGTACTGGATACGGCCCTTCTCCGCCCAGGGCGGTTTGACCGGCAGATATCGATTGATATTCCGGATGTAAAAGGAAGGGAGAAAATATTCGAAGTTCACCTGCAGCCCATCAAAAAATCAGCAGACCTCGACGTAAAAAAGCTGGCGCATCAAACCCCCGGTTTTGCCGGGGCCGACATCGCCAATATTTGTAACGAAGCAGCCCTCATTGCTGCCAGGAAAGGGAAAACAGAGGTGGATATGGGCGATTTCAATGATGCCATCGACCGCGTCATTGGCGGACTGGAAAAGAAGAACAAAATCATTTCTCCGGAAGAAAAGAAAGTCATTGCCTATCACGAAGCAGGGCACGCCGTCTGCGGCTGGTTCCTGGAGCATGCACACCCGCTCATCAAAGTTTCCATCGTCCCCCGGGGCGTGGCGGCATTGGGGTATGCCCAATATCTTCCCAAAGAGCAATATCTCTATACAACCGAACAAATGAATGATCAGATGGTCGCCCTTTTCGGAGGGAGAGCCGCCGAGGAACTCATTTTCGGTCAGGTGTCCACCGGAGCCCAAAACGACCTGGAAAGAATAACCAAAATGGCTTATTCAATGATTAGTATCTATGGAATGAACCAGAACATTGGCCACATCTCTTTCTATGACGGACAGCAGGAATACCCTGGTGGAGGGAAGCCCTATTCCGAAGAGACAGCGAAAATCATTGATGAAGAGGTGCGGGCTTTGATTTCAGAGCAATACAACCGAGCGAAAGCGCTGCTCAGCGAGCATATGGACCATCTCCAGGCCTTGGCTCAGGAATTGCTGAAGAAAGAAGTCCTGTTTAAAGATGATCTGGAAAGGCTGATCGGAGAAAGTCCTTTTGATGATATGACGCCCAACGAAGGCATTCCGCCCGTAGGTGACAGCCTTCCACCTTCGTCGACGACCTAGCTTTATTGAAGTTTAACGGGGGCGGGCAAGGCCCGCCCCCGCTCTTCTTAGCGACTTGGCGATTTAGCGACTTAGCGACGGACTTCCTAAATGCCGACCATTTTTCTTCCTTGCCATGAATACGTACAAAACCTCCAAAGCAAAAGAAAACATCCTAAGGAGAATTAGGACCTTAAAAGGACAGGGCTCTTTGCCTATTCCCTACCCCGAGGTTGAGAAAGCCTCGGTTAATAAAGTCTTGGCTCCCCAGAACCAAAGTCGGGAGGAAACCTTTGCCCAGGAGTTTGCTGCCCTGGGTGGAAAGTTCGTATACTGCCAAAACGAAAAGGAATTGGCCGACCAGCTTCGTGCGCTTTTTAAGACAAGGGGCTGGAAATCCATGGTCTGTGCACATCAGCCCTTCCATACTTATTTGGAGCAGGCAGGCATTCCCGTTCAAACGCATCTACCCTCCGCCCAAGATCAGGAGGTTCCGGCCTGCCTCACCCCCTGTGAATATCTTTTGGCCCGAACTGGAACCATCGTACTAAGCAGCGCGCAGCGCGAAGGCAGAACGGCCACCATTTTCCCTCCGGTACATCTGGTACTCGCTCATGCCGATCAATTGGTGGACGATCTAGGCGATGCCTTCACCGCCCTAAAGAAAAAATATCCCAAAAGCCTACCCTCGATGATCAACTTGACCACCGGGCCAAGTCGGACCGCTGATATTGAAAAAACATTGGTGGTGGGCGTCCATGGACCCGGTGAGATTTTCTGCTTTTTTCTCGATCAACAATCTTAAATCCGACTATTCAGTAGGGGTGCCGCCTGGATAAACTTTTAAAGCCTCTTCCAGGCAATCCATGGCCCCGTTGATGTCTTCCTGATTTAGCACATAGGCCAGCCGGACTTGATTTTTGCCTTTACCTGGCGTCGCGTAAAACCCTTCTGCGGGCGCCAGCATTACGGTTTTCCCTTTGTAATCGAAGGATTCAAGCAGCCATTGGCAAAAGCTCTCGCTGTCGTCTACCGGCAAGGAAGCCATGGCATAGAATGCCCCTCTTGGCAAGGGACAAAAAACGCCGGGAATGTTATTTAATCGCGAAACCAGCAAGTTTCTCCGCTCTGTATATTCCTCATGAACTTCATCAAAATAACTCGCGGGAAGATCGATGGCAGCCTCCGCCAATATTTGCGCAAAGCTGGGGGGGCTTAGCCGGGCCTGGGCAAATTTCATCACCGCCTCCATGACCTGTTGATTACGGCTGACAATGGCTCCCACCCGTCCACCGCAAGCACTATACCGCTTGGATATGGTATCCATCAGGATGGCATGATCTTCCAAGCCTTCGATCTTCAATGCAGATATGTGCTGATGCCCATCATAGCAAAACTCCCGATAAGCTTCATCACTAAAGAGGAAGAGATCGTGCTTGAGGCAAATCTGCTTCAGGGTTTCCAGTTCATGCTCCCGATATAAATAACCGGTGGGGTTATTCGGGTTGCAAATAAGTATGGCCCGCGTGTTCACCGTGACGGCCTGCTCAAAATCTTCCATGGCTGGAAGGGCAAAACCCGTTTCAATACTGGAGGGTATGGGCACCACCTTAATGCCGGCGCTGGTTGCAAATCCATTATAATTGGCGTAAAAAGGCTCTGGAATAATCAGTTCGTCACCCGGGTTCAGACAGGCGAGGATGGCAAACTGAATGGCCTCCGATCCGCCGGTAGTAACGATGATCTGATCCATGGTTAGAGGGATCTGATGTTTTCCGTAATAATCAACCAGTTTCCTTCTATACGATTCAAAACCCGCGCTGTGGCTATAGGACAATACTTTCATCTGGGTCTGACGGACGGCTTCCAGAATAGGGGCCGGGGTCTCTATATCGGGCTGGCCAATGTTGAGATGATATACTTCAATACCACGGGAACGAGCGGCCTCCGCGTAGGGAACCAGTTTGCGAATCGGAGAGGGAGGCATTAAAGACCCCCGACGGGATATAACAGGCATATTCGAGATGGGTTTTTAGAATCAGGGCCTAAGGGCTAAAAAAATAGCTGCCCCGAAGGGCAGCCAAAATTATCAAAAAATAAGGGATAAGAACTGCTAAATAACAGGGACTTGCCTATTTTTTATCCTTAGATACGACGTTCCCTTTAATATAAATCTCATAGCGATCTTTTCCGTCTGGAACCACCGCATTCGAACGGATGAAAATCTCTTTCTGGAAGGGGTAGGGTCTACCCTTGGTATCATAGCCCACCGTAATTTTTCCCGTCTTTCCAGGCAGCACAGGCTCTTTAGACCAAGTGGGCGTGGTACATCCACAGGATGCCGACACATCTTGGATGATCAGGGGCGTCTTGCCTACGTTACGAAACTCAAAAACCGTCTCGATTTTTCCATCCTCTACCACCGTACCAAAATCATGAGTCCCGCCGTTCTTGAACTCGAACCGGGGCGCATTATCCTTAGTCTGGGCAAACCCAACGCTATGGCCTACAAAGAGAAATACAAAAGACAACCAGAACCATTTCATTGCAATGATGTTTTAAATGAATCAACGTTTATCCGAAAAAGAATCTATACTGAAAATCCTTCTAGCGGGTTTTAATCATGGACGAGTTGGTGGGCACCGAACTGGTCGGAGCCGCCTCTACATCCCCTTTGATCGTCAAAATCTTGGTACCCGCATTGGACACCACCGTAATGGTTTTGCTGAAAGGATGCGGACGTCCTTGCGTGGCGTATGCTGCGCTGATGGACCCTTCCTTGCCAGGCAGGATGGGTTCTTTAGACCAAGACGGTGTGGTGCAACCGCAGGAAGCTCTCACCTGCTGAATCACGATGGGTTCCTTACCGGTATTTTTAAATACAAAATTATGGGTGGCTTCCGGACCTTCTTCTAGCGTCCCAAAATCATGGATCTCGGATTTAAAGGCCATATTCTCCGGCTTAAGGGTGCTGGATTCCTTGGCTTCCGTCGCTGCCCCATGCTGATGACCGGCGTGATCCTGGGCCAAAGAAGGGGAGGCTGCAAGTGCCAGCACCGCGAGAGAAAGTATCAATTTTTTCATTGGAATGACTTTTATGAAGAACAAATTTAAAGATTAGACAGGGAGAATGCACCCTAGGTTTGTTAATCAACTCCCAAAAATAGATATTTTTGCTGTTTCAGGCCATGACTCCCATGAGAAACCCACCCGCCTGGGATCCGGCGGATCTGGAGAAATCCATAAAAATATTAAACGAAGGCGGGACCTTGTTATATCCCACAGATACCGTTTGGGGAATTGGATCCGACGCAGAAAACGCCCAGGCCGTGGACCGGATTTTTGAGATCAAACAGCGACCCAAGGAAAAGGCCATGATTATTCTGGTTGCCGAATGGGCTTCTTTGGGCCGCTACCTAGATGCTTCTCCTTCTCAGGATCTTCAAGCAAGGCTTCAGGCTGAAGACCGTCCGGTGACGCTCATTCTGGAAGGGGCTCGCGGCCTTCCTGAATCCCTCTTAGGTCCCGGCAACAGCTTGGCAATTCGATGCACCCAAGACCCGTTCTGCCGGGCCCTGATTCAAGGCCTGGGGCGCCCCATCGTATCCAGTTCTGCCAATTTGAGCGCGACGGCTACGCCGACCCATTTTGGAGAAATTGACCCCCGGATCAAATCGAGCGTCGATTATATCGTCCGCTATCGGCAAAACGACAGACAGCCGGGGAAACCCTCCAAAATCTGGAAGCTTCATGAGGACGGATCCATGACCATACTGCGCCCCTAGCCAGGCCATACAGGAGCGAAAACGGGGATTTCAAACCAGATTATTCCGGCTTCCTCTATATTTGCGGCATGGATATCCCCTGTAACGAAGAGGAAGAACGGATCATCAAGAAGATTGCAGAAGCGGCGGATCAGCTTCAGCTGCCCGCCTATCTGATTGGTGGATTCGTCCGGGATAAATTACTAGGGAGACCCACCCAAGACATCGACATTGTTTGTTTGGGAGACGGCATCCAACTAGCCAAACAGGCCGCCCGAGCTTTGAAAAGCCCAGCGCGGGTTCACGTATTCAAGAATTTTGGGACCGCCCATTTTCGATATGGCGATCTAGACCTGGAGTTTGTAGGGGCGAGAAAAGAATCCTATCGACCTGAATCTCGAAAACCCGAAGTCCAGGAAGGAACCTTGGAAGAAGACCAGCAAAGAAGAGATTTCACCATCAACGCCTTGGGGATCAACCTGCAAAAAGGTCCATCCTTCGGGAAACTCGTGGATCCATTCGGGGGATTAGGTGACCTGAAGAAAAAGCAAATCAAGACACCACTTGATCCAGACATCACTTTCTCCGATGATCCGCTACGTATGATGCGGGCCATACGTTTTGCCGCCCAACTGGGTTTTGAACTGGAAGAGGGAACCTGGGACGGTATCGTCCGAAATGCCGAACGCATTCGCATCGTTTCCCAGGAAAGAATCACCGATGAATTAAATAAAATCATAAGCACTCCCAAGCCTTCCTACGGGCTTGATCTCCTTTTTAGGTCCGGCCTTTTGCAAAGGTTTTTCCCTCAATTCACTCGGCTGCACGGAGTGGAGACGCGCCAGGGCAAAAGCCATAAAGACAATTTTTATCACACCCTGCAGGTTTTAGATAATGTCGCTCAACGCTCCGACAATTTGTGGTTGCGCTGGGCTGCCATTCTGCATGATATTGGAAAGCCTGCGACCAAAAAATTTGATCCACAAGCCGGTTGGACCTTTCATGGCCATGAAGTGGTAGGGGAACGGATGACGCCAAAAATCTTCGCCCAACTAAAATTGCCTCTAAACGAGAAAATGCGCTATGTTTCCAAGTTGGTAGCGCTGCATCTGCGCCCCATTAGTCTTACCAAAGAAGAAATTACCGACTCAGCGATGCGAAGGCTTCTTTTTGAGGCGGGAGACGACCTGGAAGATCTCATGATTTTATGCGAGAGTGACATCACCACCAAAAATAAGTGGAAGCTTAAACGGTATCTCGAGAATTTTAAGCTCGTAAAAAAACGACTGGAAGAAGTCGAAAAAGCAGATCAAATACGCAACTGGCAACCTCCCGTGGATGGAAACGAAATCATGGAACTCTTTTCCCTAAACCCGTCTCGAGAGGTGGGCTTGCTTAAAACAGCACTTCGGGAAGCCATCCTCGACGGAATCATTCCCAACCAACGCGAAGCCGCCCTTGATTTCTTGCATCAAACGGCCGCAGAAATGGGAATCAAGGCGGGATAGTCCATCATTCAAAAAGGGGACCTAAGCAAAGAGGTTCAATCCTTGAAAGGCCTGGCAGTTCGCTGCCTCTAGCCCTCCCTTTCTCCTAACCCTCCCTTCCAAGGAAACTTAACCTGGGCTTCATCATGGCTTCATAATTCCATTACACTACCCCGCTAGCTTTGCGGGCAAATCAATGATAAAATGATGAAAAACTTAGTCCATCGAATGAGCATGCTGGCCATGGCAGCCATGGCCTTAACCCTGTTCTCCTGCAGTCAAAAGGAGGATAACAAAAACCCCCATGATCAGCCCCAGCCTCCTGGCGAAGAAAACGTCCTTTCCGGCAACATCCAGTCTGAGCTATTACTTACCTCCGATAAGGTGTGGACATTGAAAGGCTATGTATACGTAACTTCCCAGGGAGTTTTACGTATTGAGCCGGGGACAATCATCAAATCAGATGTGGTGGAGAAAGGCGCCATCATCGTAGAACCTGGAGGAAAAATCTGGGCCGAAGGGACCCAAGACCGGCCCATCGTTTTCACCTCCGGTTTACCCAAAGGGCAAAGACGTCCAGGGGATTGGGGAGGCATTATACTTCTGGGTAAAGCGCCGACTAATCGTTCCACACCGCCTACGATGGAAGGAGGAATTAATCGGACTTACGGAGGTCAGGATCCCCAGGATAATTCAGGTGCACTCACTTACGTTCGTATTGAATTTGCTGGCATCGCCGCTTCCCCTGGATCCGAAATCAATGGCCTGACTCTAGGCGGGGTAGGATCGGGAACACGCATTGAAAACGTCATGGTATCCTACGGCAATGACGACGGATTCGAATTTTTTGGCGGAACCGTGAACGCCCGCAATCTCATTGCCTTTGCCTGCCTAGATGATGATTTCGACTTTGACTTTGGATATACGGGTCAAATCGAGCAGGCCATCTCCTTCAAGCACCCCTTATTCTCGGATGCCGGCGATGCGTCCAACGGCATCGAAGCGGACAACGATGGTTCGGGCAGCTCTGCAGAGCCGAAAACGCGACCTGTTCTTAAACATTTCACGTTTGTAGGACCAAACAAAACGTCCAATCTTACCCATAACCTTGCCAACCGCTGGCGCCGGGCCGCAGAGTTCTCGCTAGAGAATTCCATACTCATGGCCTTCCCCAAAGGTGGGTTCTCCATAGAGTCTGCCGAAACGGCGCAGGCCTATAAGGAGGGGAAGTCCATTTTCCGAAACAACCTGGTACACGGGTTTAATGGCACGGCCTTCCTCGCTGGATCCGGAACCGGGATGACGAATCAGGAAGTAGAAACCAAAGCAATACAGGACGGGAATGTAATACTTCTAGACGTAGCAGACCATGGACTGGTGAATCCCTTTGATCTGGAGAATCCAGATTTCTCTCCCAAACCAGGTTCGGTCGCAGCACAACATGGGATGGGTGCCATCACTCAAGAAGATTGGACCCAAGGTTGGGCCAATTGGACACCCAACGAAACCGACTATGAGTAGAATTCCTGCAAAGGACCTCAAAAAGGAAAAACGCCGACAGGCTGCTTGATACCCAAACCCCCGGATTATTAATCCCCGCCGACTTATTCGGCGGGGATTTTTGGACTGATAACCCAGGTCCCCCTTCATCAAAAGTATGTCTAGCCAAATGACCATCCCAATCAAATGACCATCCGATCAGAGGTATCCGACGATAACTGACCGACCAGTGGAAAGGATGATCCGGGGAGTCTGGGCATCCATGAATCCAGAGATTTCCGAAAGAACTCGGATCATCCCCGGCCTGCGGGACTTCCATCTTCAACCTGTTCAAACAGGCCAAACTGCAGGGACTACCCTAATGGGTCTTGGAATGCCTTCCATGACCCATGGAAATAAGCAGGACATCAACCTGAAATCAACCCAGCCTGGAAATAGGGGAATCTAGACCATTGAAATCCTACTGCCGGTCACGCGACCACTCCGGTTGAATAAGCGCTTAGGGTTTTTCTGGTTTTTCTGGTTTTCCTAGAAGATGGCAAAAGAAAATGGCAAAAGAAGAAGGCAAACGCCTACCCGATCATTGCAACCCAATGATTTTTAAACTGCCCACGGGACGGGGACGGGAAAAATGATTCCGATTACCCCTACATAGAGGAATGTTTTCGTTCTAAACATCAACCTTGCATTCAAGGAGCTTGGAAGGCTGAACCAGAGGATGAAGAGAATAAGCACCCTGATGAATGGACGAAGGACACGGAAAGACGAATCATGGAAAGGAATCATTCCCGGGCCAGAAAAGAAAGGATTAGATCGCAATCAGGAGTAGCCGGCAGAAGTGATCGGAGCCGTAACCGATCCCTTTGAAAGCCCCTATGAAGACCTCTATAAAAACCCGCATGAAGACTCCTTCTATGAATACGCCTATGAACCGGGCTTATTTCCATTTTGCAAGGAATGAGAAAGCCGCCGGGAAAGCCCGGATCTGCTCCTCCTTAGGTCCCGCTATCTGCTAAGGATCGCAGGTTTTGAAGCCGCAATCTAAAACTAGCATTTCTTCAAACTGGGCACTTGCTCCGACACGCTGGGGGCGGAGCCCAAGGCTCCGACTCATCGAGTCTCAGCCATGAACATCCATGCCCCTTTCTTAGAACTGGAAAATTCGGGATTGCCTAGAAGCTATAAGTAAATCCAATCGACAGACCTGTTCCCCATTGATATTCCTGAATGATGCGGTCTTTACCTTCCGTAATTTTATTTGCCCCACGCTGAAAGCTGTTCCGATCATTGG
Organism: uncultured Chitinophagaceae bacterium; assembly: GCA_964646775.1. Classification (GTDB taxonomy): domain Bacteria; phylum Bacteroidota; class Bacteroidia; order Chitinophagales; family Chitinophagaceae; genus CAYPQN01. The sequence goes on from CAZYEZ010000003.1 coordinate 30,932, forward strand.
CATTCCAATACAAAATATGCGGCGCATTAAACAGATCTGAAACGGTAAACTTGAGCTCTGCCTTGCGATCCCAAATCTGCAGCCTGGCCTGAAGATCCAGCACATCCCTGCCCTGTTCCCAGGTCGTTGGAATGGTATGATTACCAACGATGGCAATCCGATGCCCGATACGGTGATACAGGATTCCCGCGCCCCAACCATTTTCCTTGCTTTCGTAGTTGGCCGAAAAGTTAATAAGATAAGGGGACTGCCCTTCCATCGATCGATACCCGGTTTCTCCCGTGAGTTCCTTGAGGCCAACGCGAGATACCACGTAAGTCAGGTTACCGGCCAGATAGAGCTCTTCTAGCCAGGATGGCGACCCAAGGAAGGCCAGATTCTTCCGAAAATCCAATTCTGCGCCGTAGGACTCCGCCTGAGGCGCATTTTGATAACCAAAAATGAACAGGTCCAGGTTGGACTGATCGTCCATGACTTTTTCAATGGGGTCTTTAAACCATTTGTAAAACAGACCGGCGGTTAAAATCTCATCCGGACTAAAATAATGCTCATAGCGAAAATCGAGATTAAGTATCTGGCTGCGTTTTAGCAAAGGGTTCCCGTTCAAAGTCCATAAGTTTTCCAGATCCAGGAAGGTAAAGGGTGCAATTTCTCGAAATTCCGGGCGATTGACGGTTCGAGATCCGGATAGTCGCCACTTCCCCCGGTCTCCCGGCTGAAAAGACATGTTCACAGAAGGTAGAAAATCCATAAACAGATCTCTTTGATTCATCGCCTGATTTGTAAGGTCTCGGGCAATTAAACGCTGTTCGTATGACTCCCAGCGCATGCCGGCATTCCATTGCCAATCCGAGGATATCTTTCCTTCAAAAAGGAGAAAAGCGGACTGCAAGAGCGCTTTCGCCTCGTATGCGTCGGTGGGATTCGTGATTTCTTCTAGGCGGAACCCCTGGGGACCTATCTGGGAAGGCAGGAATATTTGCCCCACCGGGTTTTCATTCAATCCATCCGAAAAGGCAGATCCAGAAAGACCGTATTGAAATACCCGGGCATCAAAATGACGCTGGCGCTGCTGCAATGCATAACCTAATTTCCAGGATTGGCCCGTTCCCGGTACCGGACCTTCGAACTGCAGAGAAGCACCATAGGTATCATCCTGCTGAGCAGAAAAAAAACGCCGGCTATTTCGATCAACGATCTGGTAGGGAATGTTTGTCTGAGGTTGCGGATTATCGTCCTTATCGAAACTCAGATTCCGGCTATAGAATACCGTGCGAAGGTCGTCTTGACGGGCCCATAAGTTCATGTAGCTGAGACTCCAGTTGAATTTCCATTCCTTCCATGGCAACAGATGACTCCCTTCTAATTGCGATTGAAAGGATTGACGCTCCGATGGCACGGCCGAATAGGAGAGGATTTCCTGGTTGTTGCTGGTGGTGTAACCATGGCGTTCGTAAAACGTCTCCTGAAAATTCTTGTAATACATATTCTTAAAGGAAAGACGATGGTTGGTCCGGACATAGGTAAAATTGGCCATGGCAGAAAGCTGAGCCTGCATACGGGTGGTATAATCTTCAAAATAGCTGCCGACCCTATCGGTTTCAAATCTCGCCCGGATAAACCGGGGAACTACCTGGGAAGACTGACGGTAGTTCCATCCCCCAACCCAACCAAACTCCCCGCCCTGCTTTCCTCGTCTCACCGCTCCCAGCGCATGCTGAATATGCATGGCGGGCATCGCCTTTCCCTCCTTGGGTTGATAAGGGGTTTCAAGTTGGTGAGCCGCCGACCACTGAGTTTCCAAAGGAGCCGCACGATAATCCATATACCCTTGGCCAAAAGAGGCGGGAAGGGCGCGATCGTTTCCAGGGAAAGCGAGAACGGCCCCTGCCGGGCGGGTGCTAAAGTGAATATCCCTTCCCCAGGTTTGCGTATTCTGCGAAAGACTGAGGCCCAGTGTATGGAAGTTTTCGGCTGGAATATCCCTCGTATAAACCCGCACCACCCCTCCGGCAAAGTCTCCCGGAAGATCTGCCGTCGCCGTTTTTGATACGAGAATCTGATCGATTAGATTCGATGGGATCAGATCAAAGGAAAAGGATTTGCGATCTGGCTCCGTATTGGGCATCAAAGACTGGTTTACCATGGCTAGGTTATAGCGATCACTCAACCCCCGAATCACAACGTATTTATCTTCCTGAATACTTGCTCCACTGACCCGTTTGAGCACCTCTGCGGTATGGTTGTCCCCGGACTTGCTGATTTGTTCTTTGGAGATTCCATTTGACATGGACAGCTCCTTTCTCTGCTGCATATATAAGGAAGCTATACTTTCTCGCTTCAAGGCGGCCGTGACCACCAGCTCTTCCAAACCCAGACTTCCACTCCCTTCGAGTGAAATATTCATAGGTAGCGTCTGGCCGGAGGCGACCGCCACTCGAGGGATTTCTAGGGTCTCAAATCCAAAATATCGCACCTCAAGATCATAAGTTCCCTCTGGTAGTCGAAGCTTAAACTGGCCTTGGGCATCGGTAGCCACCCCCCAGGAGGTTCCTTTAGCCAAAACCGTAGCCCCAATCAATGCTTCCTCATTCTGAGCATCCCATACCGTCCCTTCAATCGCACCCGCAGACGGCGCCTGAGCCCTCGCATTCAGCGATCCAATCAGAAACAAGCCGAGAAGACTTAACCATAATTTCATAAAAATTCCCTTTTTGGGGCAAAGCTGCGAAGGCAATATGACCTCTAACTTAACCCTGGGTTAAGCAACGGTAACCTTCAGATTACGAAATGGTTAAGACCATGGGCTAATCAAAATTCCGCTGCGTGTATAGATCCCTGATATCGCCTAGCTTTGCCCTATGGATACACGGCAGCGATTTAGGCAGTTTCTTGCTCAGACCTCCCCAGAGCCTGTAGGGCTGGACATCTTTCGCGCCCAAGGCAGCTATCTCTATGACCGCGCGGGTAAAGCCTATTTGGATATGATCGGTGGTATCAGCGTCGCACAGACCGGACACCGACATCCCCGGGTTGTAGAAGCGATAAGAAAGCAAACCGATCAATACCTGCACGTCATGGTCTATGGGGAGTTGGTTCAATCCCCCCAGATTGATTATGCGGAGGCATTGGTATCTGCCCTGCCCGCAGGCCTGGATTCTGTATATTTTACCAATTCTGGCGCCGAGGCGGTAGAAGGGGCTTTGAAACTGGCCCGGCGGGTTACCGGCCGTCCAGAGCTGGTAGCCTGTCACCATAGTTACCATGGATCCACCATGGGCGCCTTGAGTATGATCGGCGATGAGAACTGGCGAAGGGCATTTCGACCGCTGATCCCCGGGGTACGCCATTATCCCTATAATGACCCATCCTGGATGGATGCACTGGGCGATCAGACGGCTTGCGTTCTTCTGGAAACCATTCAGGCAGAGGCCGGGGTCGTCGCACCGGATCCAGCTTGGATAAGGAATCTTGCCGAGACCTGCCGATCGCGAGGTATCCTGCTGATTCTCGACGAGATTCAGGTTGGAATGGGCAGGACCGGGAAGCGCTGGGCATTCGAACACTATGGACTGGTCCCCGATATCCTGCTCCTGGGCAAAGCCTTGGGCGGGGGGCTTCCCTTAGGCGCCTTTATCAGCTCCCGGGAAAACATGCACCAGCTGACCCACCAGCCCATGCTGGGCCATATGACGACCTTCGGTGGTCATCCGCTGAGCTGTGCAGCAGGACTTGCCAGTTTTCAAGTCCTCCAGGACGAAGGACTGATCGAATCGGCGGAAGACAAAGCGCGGCATTTTCTGGAATGCCTAGCTCCCCATCCCGATATCTTGGCCCGAAGACATCAGGGCTTGTTTATGGCCCTAGAGATGAACAGCCCTCAAAAGGTAGCTGCCGTCATTGACCTATGCCTAAAAAAAGGACTTTTTGCCGACTGGTTCTTATTTGCCCCCGACTGCCTGCGAATCGTTCCTCCCCTTACCATTTCCAAGGAAGAGCTCGAAGAGGGCGCCCAAATTCTGAATGCGGCCATAGCCGAAGCGCAGCACGTATAAATCCTTATGAAATAGCATTTAATTACCCTAGATTTGCGCAGAATTCAACTGGATCCTCCCTATGAAATTAGCGATTATTGGTACGGGATATGTCGGACTGGTATCCGGCACCTGTTTTGCGGAAACTGGACACGATGTGGTTTGCGTGGACATTAATGCAGATAAGATTGAAAAACTCAATGCGGGTCAGGTGCCTATCTATGAGCCCGAATTAGACATACTCCTGGAAAGAAACATTCGCCAGAAAAGAATAAAGTTCACCACCAATCTGGAAGAAGGGATTCAGGATGCGGAGGTCATCTTTCTCGCGCTTCCGACACCCTCCGGATCGGATGGATCGGCGGACCTTCAGTACGTCATTAAAGTGGCCGAGGACCTAGCAAAAATCATTCGTAAATATACCGTCATTGTAAATAAGAGCACCGTTCCTGTTGGCACTTCAGAGCGGGTCGCTGAAGTCCTATCCCAAGGTCTTGATGCCTCGCTATTCGATGTGGTATCCAATCCAGAATTCCTCCGCGAAGGGGTTGCGGTCTCTGATTTTTTACGTCCAGACCGGGTTGTTATTGGCGTGCAGTCAGAGCGAGCACGAAAGATCATGGAAACCCTTTATCAACCTTTCGTACGCCAGGGGAATCCGATTTACTTCATGGATCTTCGCTCGGCCGAAATGACCAAATATGCGGCCAATGCTTATTTGGCCATGCGCATTTCCTATATGAATGAGATTGCCAACCTTTGCGAAAAAATAGGTGCCAATGTAGATATGGTTCGCATTGGAATGGGCACGGATAATCGAATCGGGAAGCGGTTCCTTTTCCCCGGCGTAGGCTATGGGGGAAGCTGTTTCCCCAAGGACGTGAAAGCCCTAGCTCAAAAGGCCCAGCAATACGCCTACCCTTTCAGGATCCTTCAGGCGGTCATGGAGGTGAATGAAACCCAAAAGAAGAAGCTTAGCGAGAAAGTCAAAACCTTTTTTGGCCAAAGACTCGATGGGATCCGATTGGGAGTCTGGGGGCTCGCCTTTAAGCCAGAGACCGATGATATTCGGGAAGCGCCCGCTTTGTCCATTATAGAAGAACTGCTCGACGCGGGGGCATCGATGATTGCCTACGACCCGGAGGCCATGGAGAATGTCAAAGCAATCTTTGGCAATCGCATCTCCTATGCCGAGGATCACTATCAGGCAGCGGAAGGCGTGGATGCCTTACTCATTATAACGGAGTGGGCGGCATTCCGCAATCCCGACTTCCAAAAGCTGAAATCGAATATGAAGTCGCCGGTCATCTTTGACGGCCGAAATCTATATCAACCCGAGACCCTCGAAGAGCTAGGGTTCTATTATGAAAGCATTGGGCGGAAGATCGCCAATGAATCGATCAGATCGGCCCGGATGAAGGCCAACCAGGAAGGGGAAGCGACCCTGGGTAATCCTTAAAGATGGCATGGACTTACTTAAATAGAAACATGAAGAAAAAAAGAATTCTGATAACAGGGGCGGCAGGATTTCTGGGCTCCCATCTATGCGACCGCTTTATCCGGGAAGGCTACGAGGTGATTGCCATGGATAATCTTCTAACCGGTAGTCTGAGCAATCTCGAGCATTTATTCCCGCTCCCTGCATTCCATTTCTACCACCATGATGTATCCAAATTCGTCCACGTCCCAGGACCGCTGGATTACATCCTTCATTTCGCTTCTCCAGCAAGTCCGATTGACTACCTTAAAATGCCCATTCAGACGCTGAAAGTAAGTTCCCTGGGCACGCATAATCTGCTGGGTCTTGCTCGGGTCAAATCGGCCCGGATTCTGGTTGCTTCCACTTCAGAAGTCTATGGAGACCCCCTGGTCCACCCGCAACCCGAAACATATTGGGGCAATGTGAACCCCGTCGGCCCGCGCGGCGTTTACGATGAGGCCAAGCGTTTCATGGAAAGCATGACCATGGCTTATCATAAGTTCCATAACCTGGACACCCGCATTGTACGCATTTTCAATACCTATGGGCCAAGAATGCGACTCCAAGATGGGCGCGCCTTGCCCAGTTTTATGAGCCAGGCTTTAAAAGGAGAGGACATTACCGTATTTGGAGACGGTAGCCAAACCCGATCTTTCTGCTATGTGGACGACCTGATCGAAGGCATCTATCGCCTACTGCTGTCGGATTATACCATGCCGGTCAATATCGGCAACCCAGACGAGATCAGCTTGATGCAGTTCGCCAAAGAAATTCTGGAGATTACCGGTTCCAAGTCCAGCATCCGATTTGAACCCCTACCCCAAGATGATCCCAAGCAAAGAAAACCAGACATCTCGGTTGCCGCCCAGCAATTAGATTGGAAGCCTCAGACCCAAAGACGCGACGGACTGATCCACACCTTGGCTTACTTCCGCAAAATGCTGGGTATTCCAGAGGATCCCGCTTGATTCGGTAATCAACTTTTTGATGCTTCCTTGAATACTTAGAATACTTAGGGGGAAGTGACCAATTCGTTTTCAAGCTCCAAGAGCTTGGTCTCATTCACTTTGAGCATAAAAATGGCCTCATAGAGCCGGATCAGTGCATCCACAAAACTCGCCTCCGCCTCCCGGGTTTCCAGGCTGGTTGCCATTCCCAAGTCAAAACGAGACTTCTGGATGGTGAGGTGCTCCCTCGCATAGCCAATGCTCTCCTTTTCCAGCTCATAGGCGGCATAGGCCTCCTGGTATTCCTGCCAGGCAACCCGATAGGCCCGGGCCAGTTCCGTCGACTGACGGCTGTAGAGTATGTCGGCCCGCATGGATTCCAAGGACGCCAGTTTTACTTGCCGGCGTAGGGCACCTCCCCGAAATATGGGTAGGTTAAGGACCAGAGCTCCTTGGGGGCCCGATTGCTGGTTAAAGGCTAAAAAACCCGAGGCCGAGCGTTGGAACTGATGCTGATACCCACCCTGAAAGCTCAGTTGAGGGTACTTCTCCCTATGGGCAATTTTCACTTGCAGTGCAGAAAGTTGCTTTTGCTTACGAAAGGCTGCCAGACTCAAATTCTCCGCCGCCAGCACTTCTCTTTTCATCTGTTGCCGTCTGGGCTGGATTACCAAACTGTCCTCGACGCGGAAAGGTACATCAGGGTCTCGACCCATTAAGGCGTTCAGGTCCGCCTTGGCCCGCGTCAGGCGAGAGACCTGTTTTAAAGAATCGGCGATTCGCGCATTATAATCGACCCGGGCTTGAAGATAGTCCACTTTGGCGGAGGAACCCGTTTCATATTTAAGCTGGGATAGCGCCATCCTGGCTCGAGCCAGGGCAATCCCGGTATCCACAGCAATCTGGCTTTTCTCGGCCAGTATTACCCCTGCATAGGATTCAATAACCCGCGCTACCAACGACTGCCATTCCACGGCATAGCGCAAGTTGGCAAACGCTTCCTGCTCGTCCAGCCAGCGTTTACGCAAAAACATCTTTCCGCCATCAAATAAGGTCCAGGAAAGGTTAATGGCGGCAGAATAGCCGAAGGAATTAGCCTGATTGACAACCTGTCTCCTCCCATCTGCAAATTCTTGATCCGAGTTCCGCTGGGCCGCATTGACATCCGCTCCCAGATCTATGGCGGGAAGCATGCCGGCCTCACCCGGCGTATTCTGCACTTCTGCAGCAGCCTGGTCCACCCCGAC
>CAZYEZ010000003.1:38649-43252 GCA_964646775.1 uncultured Chitinophagaceae bacterium
TGACCGATGGCCTCCTCCAGGGTCAGTCGCTCCTGGGCATCTGCCCTCGGCAGGCCCATGCCAATCATTGCAAGGAATAATAATCTCTTCATCTTACTCGTCCAGTTTATCGATGGTAGTGTTCACAGGCGGCTTACGGCGGGAGAGGAAGGTGTACATCACCGGCAAAATTAACAGGGAAAGAATCAGCGAAAACAGTACACCGCCCACGATTACAATTCCCAGGGGCATCCGGCTGGTTGAGGCAGCACCTAAGGAAAGGGCCAGAGGCAGGGCACCGAAAATCATGGCAAAGCTGGTCATCAAAATGGGTCGAAGCCGCAAGGTGGCTGCTTCGATGACCGCCTCGACCCGCTGTTTCCCGCGGTCGCGGATTTGGTTAGCGTATTCTACAATCAGAATTCCATTCTTCGTCACCAGCCCGATGAGCATAATCATGCCGATTTGCGAGAATATGTTCAGGGTCTGGCCAAAGAACCATAAAGACATGACGGCCCCCGTCATGGCTAAGGGAACGGTAAGCATAATAATTAGCGGATCCATAAAGCTTTCAAACTGGGCCGCTAGAATCAGATAAATGAGAATCAAGGCAAGCAAAAACGCAAACAACGTATTGGAAGAGCTGTCCTGATAGTCTTTGGACGCACCTGCCAGGGCGGTGGAAAAACCCTCATCCATTACGCCCGTTTCCCTTAGATGATCAAAGATCCGATCCATTTCCTCGATCCCGTCTCCAATGGTATTGCCGTCGCGAAGTCCGGCAGAAATCGTTGCGGATTTGTAGCGATTATAATGATAAATCTGAGATGGGGAGGTCGTTTCTTCCAGTTCAATGAAATTATCAATAGAGATCAATGCGCCTCCCGCACCGCGGACATATATATTTTTCAAGTCTCCAGGATCCTCACGATGATCTCGGTCTACCTGCCCCAGCACCTGGTACTGTTTACCGTTTCGCGTAAAATAACCCAGTCTGATATTGCTAAGGGCCAATTGCAGGCTTCGGGATATGTCCGCGACGGAGACGCCGGCCGCCGATGCCTTTTCTCGGTCCACGGTAATGGACAACTCGGGCTTATTAAACTTCAGGTCTACATCCGCTCCCTGAAAGACCGGACTTTTATAGACTTCATCCATGAACTGTGGCAATGCTTTGGCCAAAGCATCAAAGTTCACATGCTGAATCACATAAGCGATGGGATAGGCGCTTCCTCCCCTTTGTACGGAAATCGTCTGCTCTTCGATGGCAAAACCTCTACCGAAATTGAACTTTTGCAGGTTTTGATTAATGCTTCTTACAATCTCCGACTGCTCCCGATCCCTGTCTCCGGGATCCTTCAGTTTTACGTTGATAAATCCGGAGTTTACCGCCCCGGCGCCCATAAATCCCGGCGCCGTAACGGAAAGTATCACACTGGATTCAGGTACCGAATCAATAAGCATAGACACCACCTCCGTCATATACTCATCCATCGCATCATAGGAGGTACCCTCCGGGGCTGAGGTGAGGATTCTAAAGCGGCTCCGATCTTCCAACGGAGCGAGTTCACTTTGCAATTGGCTGCCCACTACAAAAATCAAGGCGGAACAAATCACCATCGCCCCGATAGCGACCCACTTCCGTCCCATCAGCCAAGCAAGGCTGCGGCGATAGCCGGACTCCATTCCAACAAAAAACGGCTCCGTTTTTCGATAGAAGGCGGAAGGCTTATGGTTCTTCCGCGTCATAATGACATTGAGCACCGGCGTCAGGGACAAGGAGACAAAAGCCGAAATAAGCACGGCGCCCGCTACCACGACCCCAAATTCACGGAAAAGTCGACCCGTAAATCCTTCCATGAACACCACGGGCAAAAACACAACTGCAAGCGTTATGGAAGTTGAAATCACCGCAAAATAAATCTCTTCACTTCCTTCCCGGGCAGCCCGGTGTTTGTCCATCCCTTTCTCAATCCGTTTATAAATATTTTCCGTGACGACGATTCCATCATCTACCACCAGCCCCGTTGCCAGCACCATCCCCAAAAGGGTGAGGATGTTGATGGTAAAGTCCATAAAATACATGATGAAGAATGCCCCGATCAGACAGACGGGAATGTCAATCAAAGGTCGCAGGGCAATCAACCAGTCTCGGAAGAACAAATAAATGATTAAAATCACCAAACACAGGGAGATGAGGATGGTTTCCTCTACCTCCAGGATAGACTGCTTGATAAAAACCGTCGTATCCATGGCTATATCCAGTCGAAAATCAGGAGGCAGCTCCTTTTTTATTTGCTCAAATCGCCGATAAAACTCATCGGCAATGGCCACATAATTGGAGCCGGGCTGAGGCGTAATGGCCAGGGCAATCATCGGCACGTTTCGATCTTTGAGGATGGTCTCTTCATTTTCCGGCCCCAGAACCGCCTCCCCTATATCCCGGATCCTGACGTCTGTCCCATCTACATGGCGTATGATCAGGTTATTAAAGTCTTCCTCCGTAAACAAACGGCCAAAGGTTCGCACCGACAATTCGGTATAATCTCCGGCCAATTTTCCGGAAGGCAGCTCGACATTCTGATTGGCAAGAGCGGCTTCCACATCGGGAAAGCTGATGCCATAACCCGCCATTCGGACCGGATCCAACCAAAGACGCATGGCAAATCGCTTCTCTCCCCAAATCCGAATCTCAGAAACGCCCGGAATCGTTTGCAATTTTTCTATAAGGACGTTCTCTGCGTATTCGGTAAGCTCCAGCTGATTTCGCTGGTCGCTTTGGACGGTCATGGAAATAATCGTCTGGGCGTTGGCATCCGACTTGGAGACAACCGGCGGCGCATCGAGGTCGTCGGGCAAGTTCCTAATGGCCCGCGAAACCTTATCCCGTACATCATTGGCCGCGGCTTCCAGATCGACACCCAGGTCAAATTCCACCGTAATGCTGCTTTGCCCTTGGGCACTGGTGGATGAGATCGTCCGAATCCCCGCAATCCCGTTGATGGATTTTTCCAATGGTTCGGTGATCTGGGACTCAATAATGTCTGGACTCGCCCCCGCATAAGTCGTCCGCACATTTATAATGGGCGGATCGATCGAAGGATAATCCCGTACGCCCAGCGATTGGAATCCAATGATTCCAAAAAGAACAATGAAGATATTCAACACGAAAGCCAGTACAGGTCGGCGTAGGGATATGGACGGTAGGCTCATACGGTAAAAGGCATCAAATATAAAGAGTAATGCCCTGATTTTAGGGAAGAAACCGCAAAACTAGGGCAAAAAGACCGGGTTTCCCTATCGTTTCCCCTATAGCTCAATGGGGAAAAATGATAGGCATGATTTTTTGGATTGTTGCTTTGAACAGAAGGGTTTACCTTTGATAGGAATCAAAAAAAATACATAAGTTATGGCACATGAACTCCCCCAATTACCTTACGCCCCCTCGGCTCTAGAACCCCATATCGATGCTCAAACCATGGAAATACACCATGGTAAACACCATAAAGCCTATGTAGATAATCTAAACAAGGCTTTGGAAGGCACAGACGGTGAAGGACAATCCCTGGAAGCGTTAATGTCCCGGATTTCTTCTTACTCCACGGCTGTACGCAACAATGGTGGCGGTCATTACAACCATAGTCTTTTCTGGTCCATCCTGAGCCCGAATCCCTCGGCACCGTCTCAGGCGCTCATGGACGAAATCAATCAGAGCTTTGGATCCCTGGACGGATTAAAAGAAAAAATGAACGCGGCAGGAGCCAGTCGTTTCGGAAGCGGTTGGGCTTGGCTTATCCGCCAGGAAGGGAAGCTGGTGGTGTGCTCGACCCCAAACCAGGACAACCCGTTAATGGATGTTGCCGAAGAAAAGGGTCACCCCCTCATTGGAATCGACGTTTGGGAGCATGCTTATTACCTTAAATATCAGAATCGCCGCCCCGACTACCTGAAGGCCATATGGAATGTCATCGACTGGGCGGCCGTAGAAAAAAGGGATCAGAAATAGTTGATTTCAATGGAGCGGATATAACGGAGTCTCTGCCTGATTGCAGGCAAGAAACGCCCTATATATAGCGATACAAAGCGATACAACGCGATAGCTATCCTAAATAAGCTATCCTAAAGAAGGGGAGGCGGCCAAAACAGGTCACTTCCCCTATTCTTTTCTTCTTCTGTGGTCTTGGTCCTTTATTAATGATAGGCCTAATCCGCTTCGTCCCGACCCGGACGCTGAGTTCTGAGAATTCATCCGCCCCCTTCCAAATCTGCCAGCATGGCCCGGGCCTGCTGATGCGCCGGATCCTTCTTGATGACACGAAGCAAGTATTCGCGGCTCTTAGCGGGCTGGTGAATCTGAAAGTGGCATACAGCCAGATTCAAAAGGGTTTGCTGATGGTCCGGATCTCTATGCAAGGCCTTTTCTAGCCAATCTATGGCCCGGATCACCTCCCCTTTCTGCATATATATAAACCCTAGGTTGGCATAGGGAATCTGCATACCCGGCTGTTGGGCTATCAAGTACTCGAAAACCGGCTGAGCCTCCCCCCAGCGTCCTAAAGCAAGCAAACAGTTTCCGTACTTGGCCTGAAAATCCAAGGCCCGGGGCATAAGGCTGCGCGCCTGT
>CAZYEZ010000004.1:0-5536 GCA_964646775.1 uncultured Chitinophagaceae bacterium
ATTCGAAAAGCCCTAAATTGGCTTGCCTATTACCGGCAGTTCCTCCCCATTACGATCCATGGAATCCTGCTAATCTTGGGCCTGATATGGATCGCCCGGAATGTCCCGCCTCTATCCGCAGACGAATCCATAGCGGGAAGCGATGCCTCGCTGCTATGGCTCATGCTAAAAATTGCCGCTCTCCTGGGATTGCTCTTGGCGGCCCTCTCCCTGATTTCGACCTTGGTGGTCTGGATTTACTATCTGCGCGCCTTGCGCAGAGGTAAAGTGATATGGTCTGTATATGCTGAGGAAGACGAAAAACAAGGCCAACCCGCACCCCTAAGACTGATACTCCATAAGCGCCTTCGCCCCCTTTTGGGAGCAGTGCGCGGCAGATGGGTTTTTGACCAACTTGCGCTCAGTGCTTCCTTTCCCCTCTTTGGCCGCAAACATACTCGAGCTGGGCGTGCTTACCACCTCGCGGAACTGCCGGCGCTGGAATGGCCCGATCTGCAGGAATACGCCCTCCAAAAAGCCATCCTTCAGGTGCAAGATCTTTTTCGGCTGGTATCCTTGCCTTTGGTCCTGGATTTCCGCCAGTCCTATACCCCGCCTCCCCCTCGCCAGGAAAGCCAAACCATGTCCCCGCCTCCCCGACTTCAACGAGAATCCGATCAACGCGTCCCATGGCTGCGCAAGGCCCAGGGCGATTATATCCAACATAAAGACTTCGAGGCTGGAGACGACATCCGTCGCATAGCCTGGAAATGGTATGCCCGCAACCGGGAGTTGCTGGTCCGCATTCCAGAAATTCAGGAGCCCTACGCCTCTGAGATTTATATCTACGCAAGCTTCTATGAAGACCCGAAGCTCGCGGCCCTGCCCAGGCCTTATAACCGGGAGATGCTCAACTTCTATAAAACCCAGATCTGGACGGCTTTGGAAGGCATCAAAGCAAGCAGTGCCCGGGTACACCTTCTCATCGATCAACCGGTGGAAGTCCCCCCATCTGCCTCCGCGCTCCCTGCCGACTGGGGGCTGATCACGCAGGCTTCTTGGCAGGCAGACCCGCCTCCGGGCTCTTGGGTGGATACTTCCAAGGCCAGCTTGCTGCTCATTTCCAGCTTTGTTCGTCCCCAAGACTTGGAGGACCTGTTGGAGAAAGGAGATGGGAACCTGAGGATCCTATTGATTCGCCTCTCAGAAACCTTCCCCAAGGCGAGACCATGGGCTAAATTGCTTAGCCTGTTCCTGCGTCCCCAAGGCGGCCGCTGGAAGCGACTCCAAGCGCAATGGTGGTATTCACCCTGGCGCAGGAGGTTGCGGAGAAGAGAGCAACAATTAACCAAGATCCTGGAAGCTTATGATTCGCAGCGCTAGGGGGTGGGAGGAGAAATCCCAGGTTCTGGCCTACCTTTGCTTGGATCTCAATGGTGGATTCCGACCATTGATTCCAACCGTTTCCAACCGTTTCCAACAGATATGAAGCAGAAAAAAAACATGGACGAACTCGATCATCTTCGTCCAGACGGCCCCAAACTGGTTCCCGGTCATCGGATTCTTTTGATTCTAGACTCCGTGCGCAGCATGCATAATGTTGGGGCGGCTTTTCGAACCGGCGATGCCATGGGCGTAGACGCCCTGTATCTCTGCGGATATACACCCCGGCCTCCCCATCGAGACATTCATAAAACCGCTTTGGGTGCTACGGAAACGGTGCCATGGAAAGGTTTTGATCAAATCGAGCAAGCCATGGCAGAAGCCCGCAGTTTAGGCTACACCCTTATGGGAGTGGAGCAAATTCACGGTTCCATCGGACTGCATGCACTTACCAAGTTGCCTCCAAAAATCGCCTTGGTTTTCGGCAACGAAGTCGACGGGCTGAGCGCAGAAGCCCTAAAACATATCGAAGCTGGCATTGAAATCCCTCAATTCGGCAAAAAACATTCCCTCAATCTTGCCGTGAGCATGGGCATGGTCCTTTGGGAAATCAGCGGTCGAAAGGCTAAGCCAGCGCCCTTATAGAAAACGCGCTGCCCTAAAGACTTTGGATTTTCTGTCCTAGAGAAAATCAAAAAAGCCATAAAAAAAGGGGCGAAAATGCCCCTAAATTTCCATAAGCCATTGATGCCGATCCGGAACCAGGCCGTAGCGGATATCATCCAAGGCTGATTTCAACCAGGTGGCGGTTTCCCAAGATTCCACGGGGGGCAACTGGAGCTCATGATCCTTGTAAGTGATTTTTCCGATCATAGAGATCGATGCCGCCGTACCGGTACCAAAAGCCTCCTTCAGTTCACCTTTTTGGTGTGCCTCCACAATTTCCTCGACGGTAATGGGGCGCTCCTCCACCAAAATTCCTTGCTCCCGAAGCAGGGTGAGAACACTATCTCGCGTTATGCCTTCTAAAATCGTATCGCTTAAATTCGGGGTAACGACCCGATCCCCAAATTTAAAGAACACATTCATGGTCCCGATTTCTTGCACGTATTTATGCTCGATTGCATCGGTCCATAGAATCTGGTCGTATCCTTCTTTACGGATCTCCTGAACGGGATACATGGTTGCGCCATAATTTCCGGCGGCCTTGGTAAAACCAATACCTCCGGGGAAAGCCCGCACAAACTCATCTTGAATAAAAATGGAAACAGGCTTTTCATAATAGGGACCCGCTGGAGAGCAGATGATCATAAAACAGAACTCCTGGGCCGGCTTGACACCGATAAACTCATCGATGGCTACCATAAAGGGTCGAATGTACAAGGAACAATCCTTTCCCTCCGGCACCCAGTTGCGATCCATGTCGACCAACTGGCGAATGCCTTCTACAAAAATCTCTTCGGGCACCTCTGGCATAGCCATTCGCCGGGCTGAACGATTGAATCTTCGCCCATTGTCCGAAGGCCGAAAGACGACGGGATTCCCTTGGGGGTTCCGGTAAGCCTTGACCCCTTCAAATATGGCCTGCCCATAATGAATAAAGGTGGTTGATGGCTGAAGGCTCAAAGGGCCGTAAGGGACGATCTCCACGCGCTGCCATTTGCCGTCCCGATAAAAGGCTTTTAACATATGGTCGGCATACAGCCTCCCGAATTGTATATTCTCAGGGTCCAACATGTGTACCCGGCTTTCTTTCACCTTATTGATGATCATGTCTAAGGATTTAGTATTCATAGACGACAGAGCGTATTACTTGAGAAAAAACTCGTTAAATTCGCCTCAAAGAAACAAAAAAAAACCGAAAACGGGGTTTGCAGACCCCTGCAACGCGAGCAAACAGCTATGTCCAGCCATCCCCCCATTATTTCCACCCCCATCCTTCCTAGTGAATGGGATTGGCTCTGGGAGGAACCGACGATTCCCGTACCTGGCGATCAACCGCCCCGTCTCCTCGTGCTTTCACTCCCCCGAAAAGACGAAGAGCAAAAGGTATTGATGAATATGATGAACGCCTGCCAGCTTCAATCCGGGGAGTATTTGATATTGGATTTATTGGCGCATCAGCGGATCCCATGGTCTTATCTGCGGAAAAACATTCAGCCCAAGCAGATACTGCTCTTGGGCGTCTCTGCCGAACAACTGGGCATCCGCGCTTTATTTCGCCCCTATGAACCCAATGATTTTGATGGGCTTCAATGGATTCCGGCGGCAAGCATCCAAGACCTCGAAGCTCGACCGGATCTGAAAAAAGCGCTCTGGCTAAAAGGGCTAAAACCCATTTTTGGTGCCTAGCCAACCAGGGTCCGCCATGGAAACCAATCGTATCTTATCCAGTTACTGGGGTTATTCATCCTTCTATCCAGGACAGGAGCAAGCCATCGAGGCTGCCCTAGCCGGAAAGGACAGTTTGGTGCTTCTGCCCACCGGCGGGGGAAAATCGCTGTGCTTCCAAATCCCGACCCTGGCCAGGCAGGGAACCTGCTTGGTCATTTCGCCCTTGATAGCGCTGATGAAAAACCAGGTAGACGGCCTTTTGAAAAAAGGCATTCCCGCCGCCTCTATTCATCAAATGGAGGCCGCCGCATCCTGGGAGGCGATTTACAACCAATGGGATGAACGCCCGCTTAAGTTTTTATACCTCACGGCAGAGCGTCTTGCCAGTCGGGAATTTGAAGCATTCATCGACCAGGTCGAAATTTCGCTGATTGCCGTCGATTAAGCGCATTGCCTATCTCAATGGGGACATGACTTTAGGCCTGCTTATCGGCAAATCGGAGCGATTCGGCGCCATCACCGCCTCCAGGGCGTGCCCATGATGGCCCTGACCGCCACGGCTACAGCTCAAACAGAGGCGGATATCATCGAACAGCTTTCCCTACGCAAGCCGGTTTGCATCCGGCAGTCTTATGAAAGGAAGAATATCTTCTATCAGGTCCAGTATTCGGAGGATAAAGAAGCCGATCTCTTTCAATTTCTAGAGGATCAGCCCGGAACGGGGATTATCTATACCGGGACGCGTAGCCTTGCCGATTCCTGGGCAGAAAAAATCCAAGCTCAAGGAAGAGATTGCCTGGTATATCATGCCGGCATGGATGGAGAAAGCCGGATTGCCAACCAGAAACGCTGGTTAGAGAGCCAGGGAACCCTTATGGTGGCTACCTCGGCTTTCGGGATGGGTATCGATATGCCTCATGTTCGCTTTGTCGTCCATCTTGACCTGCCATTTTCCATAGAACAGTATTATCAAGAGACAGGGCGTGCGGGCCGAGATGGAAATCGAGCCATGGCCTCCCTGTTTTTCACCCCCGACGACATCCCCCGGCTTCGCGCAATCCAAGAAGAACGGGTCCCTACCCTGCCTGTCCTTCAACGCGTATATCAGTCGATCTGCGACTACCTTCAAATACCCATCGGGGCAGCCCCAGATCGGTTCTACCCTTTTGATTTTTCTGCCTTCTGTCAACGGTTCGCGCTCTCCCCTGCCCGCACCTGGTATGCTTTGGAGTTTTTGGAGCGCGCCGGGTTCTGGACCCTGGTCGATACCCCATACCGACCACCTCAGATCCAATTGCACACGGCCCCCTCATTAGGTGCCGAATTTCAGAAAGCCGAGCCGGAAGTCTGGGCCCTGCTCAAAGCTTTGTGGCGATGGCGAGGCGATCTTTACGAACGTCCGGCACCGATTTCTCTTAGGAATATGAGTGCATCGATGGGCTTGGATACCGCCCGCCTGCTTCGCCGCATCGAAAGAGCCCAGGCCTTAGGATTGCTGCAATGGCACCCGGCCTTGGAGGGCAGCTATTTGCATGTCCACCACTACCGAGTAGAAAGCCAACATCTTCGCTTTCCTCCGGAAGCGCTGTCCAAGATCCGCCAGATTCATCGGGATCAATCTGAGGCTTTCATCGAATACATCGATCGCCCCGGTGAATGCCGCAACCAGTTTCTCCTCCTCTATTTTGGTCAGGCGGCCCCTTCCCACTGCGGACACTGCGACCTTTGCGTCTCGGGGGTCTAATTGAAGTTTTTTCTCTAAATAAGGCTGGCTGATCGGGGGGGGGGGCTGACCGGGGGCTGATCGCGGGGCGGATCGGATTCTGCAGCAGCTTCTATG
>CAZYEZ010000004.1:5546-39987 GCA_964646775.1 uncultured Chitinophagaceae bacterium
GCCCACTGCGGACCCTGCGACCTTTGGCTCTCGGGGGTCTACTTGAAGTCGCGTCTCGCCAGCCGGCGGGCTGTGCGGGGGGGGGGCTGACCGGGGGCTGATCGCGGGGCTGATCGGATTCTGCAGCAGCTTCTATGGGCTAAAAGATTCATCCATTTCGGTTCATCCATTTTTGGTTTAAGAAAGCCCTTTTCATTCAAAAGCATTTTTCATGGCCTTGGATGATTCAGGCCGATCTAAGGTATGGGCCTATGCCGTTCAGACTAGGATATTTGTTTTAGCTTTAGGGCTTGATAAAAACGATGGAAAAATCAGCAAATATTCGCTTTCTGCTCGTAGGCCTGGGCCATATCGGACACCGTCATGCGGCCCTGATCCAGGCGCACCCCCAAGCGATTCTTGTTGGCGTTTGCGAGCCTCGGCGGGAACGATGGGCTTTGGTTCCCCCGGGTGTTCCCTGCTTTGAAGACCTGGAAACCATGACCCGCAATATCCCCGCAGATGTACTCAGCGTATGCACGCCCAATGGTTTACACGAGGCCCATGCTTGCCAGGGTCTAGAATCCGGACTTCATGTGTTGGTAGAAAAACCTATGGCTTTGTCCACGGCCTCCTGCGATCGAATGATCCAAAGTGCAAAGGAGGCGGACCGATCCATATTTGTGGTAAAACAGAACCGGTATAATCCACCCGTGGTCGCCTTAAAACAAAAGATTGAGCAGGGAGCCCTGGGCAGAATCTTTGCCATTCAGGTCAATGGGTTCTGGAATCGAAGCGATGCATATTATGCCCAAAGCAGCTGGCGAGGAACCCAAGATCTGGACGGCGGATGCCTATTTACCCAGTTCAGCCATTTTGTAGACATCCTCTATTATTTGAACGGCGGGGTCGCAGAGATGACAGGAAGAATCCACAACTATGCGCACCAACACAATACGGAATTTGAGGATACGGGAAGTTTTGTCATGTGCGCGGAGAATGGCGCCCTGGTTAATTTTAATTATACCACCTGTGCCTACGGGCAGAATATGGAAGGCTCCATGACGCTCTTTGCCGAACGCGGAAGTTATAAGATCGGGGGGCAGTACCTCAATATCCTAGAATATCAACAAGGAGTCGGAAAACCCATAACCGAGATCCCGACCTCTGCACAGGCCAATGCTTACGGACTATACCAGGGATCGATGAGTAATCATGATCAAGTGATTGATAACGTGGTGGACGTACTCCACCGCAATGGGCAGATCATGACCCGCGCCGAAGAAGGGCGCGAAGTGGTGTCCATTATCGAACGTATGTATGAGGCCGTCGGGAGGAAGAGGCCTGCGGGTCCAAATGACCCCCTTTCGCTTCCCTCGTCCAACGAAAGCGAAAGCCTTTCTAAGCGATAGCCCTTAACCCATAACCTTAACCCATAACCTTAACCCCCGAAGGAAGATCATCATGGAAATCGGAACCTTCCAAGAACTAGAAATCATAAAAATCCTCTCTTTTGGCGCCTACCTGGACGGGGGTCAAGGACAGGAGATCCTCCTGCCATCCAAGTACCTTCCCGATGGGGCCGAGCCGGGAGCCAAAGTTCGTGTGTTTCTGTACCACGACTCCGAAGATCGACCCATCGCCACCACCGAAACGCCTTTGCTGGTTCGCGGTGAAATCGCAAGGCTTCGCTGTGTCGGGAAAGCCCATTTCGGGGCTTTCTTGGATTGGGGACTGAGCAAGGATTTGCTCCTTCCAAATTCGGAGCAGGTCGGGATGGTACGCGAAGGCGGCCACTATCTCGTTTACGCCTATTTAGATCAGAAAACGGGAAGAATGGCGGCCAGCCAAAAGATCGAAAAACATGTTTCGGATCAACCCTACCCGTTTCGGATTTTAGATCAGGTAGACCTGGAAGTAGACCAGCAGACAGATCTGGGATATAAAGTGATTATAAACCGCAAATATCTGGGTCTTTTACACGAGTCCGATGTATTCGAACCCTTGATGCCCGGCGATCGTATCGAAGGCTTTATCAAGCACATTCGCGAAGACAGAAAAATTGATGTCGGCGCCGGCGTTCCAGGTTATGCAAAAATACCTGCCGAAGCACTAAAAATTGAAAAACTCCTCCATGAGCAGGGAGGCTATCTACCTTATGACGACGATTCCGACCCCCAAGAGATCCAGCGGGTGTTTCAGATGAGTAAGCGAAGCTTTAAAGCCGCCCTAGGGGCGCTATACAAAGCGCGAAAAATACAGTTTCCACCCCAAGGGGGCATCCAGCGCCAATCCTAGGCCTTTTATTATTTCGTCAGGACTTCTGATTGACGAATTGAAGGGGCAGGTCCGTCACCTCGGTTTTGCAGACTTGGATCACCTTCTGGAGGTCATCGATCTTTTTTCCGCTCACGCGAATGCTATCATCCTGGATGGCCGCCTGAACCTTCAACCCGGTATCTTTAATAAGCTTGACGATTCTTTTAGCCGAGTCCCGGTCAATCCCGTGACGCAGGCCAATGGTTTTCTTCCAATGTTTCCCCGAGGCTTTTGGCTCCTGGCTCAGGTCAAAACTATTGGCTTCCAGACCCTGGCGCATGGCCCGCGTCAGCAGTATGTCCTCCAGCTGCCTGATATGCATTTCGGTTTCGACTTCTAGAACCACCTGTCCTGCCTTTCGATCCCATTCGATTTCGGCATGAACTCCCTTAAAGTCATAACGATTGTTGAGTTCTTTTCGGGTGGTCTGAATCGCATTGTCCAGAAGCTGGTTGTCCACCTTGGAAACAATATCAAAAGAAGGCATAGGTCCCAAATTTGGTAAAGCTCGAAGCTACAAAAAAATCATCGCCCCCCGGGTTCCCGCCCTGGGTTTCGGTGATCTTCCTGGAATGGATCAGCGATCAAGGTCCAGGATTTCTTCAAAGATCTGATTAAAGATCGCGTCCTTTTCATCGCATTCCTTCTTCAGGCCCTGATAGGCTTTCTCCAGGGGCAGAAACCGGCTCGGATCGCCGTAGACTTCCGGGTCGGCCAGCTCTTTTTCCGCCTCTTGAATGCGAACCCGGAGTGCTTCGATCTCGCCTTCCAGCTTTTCAAATTGCCGCTGCAGCTGCTGGCGTTTATCCGGGGAGGGTTTTCTGGACGCCTTTTGTTCTGGTTCGGGCTTTTCTTTCTGGTTCGGTTTCGCTGGGCTCGGCGCTTTGATCGGTTCCCGGGATTGATTCCAAGCGACCCACTCCTCATAGCCACCTCGGAAGTCCTGGATCTTGCCATCGACAATATGCCAGATCCGATTGGCCGTCCGCTGTATAAAATACCGGTCATGGGAAACCCCGATAAACGTCCCCTTATAGCGGTTCAGCGCATCGACCAGCCGATCTACAGAGGCCATATCCAAGTGGTTTGTGGGCTCGTCGAGCATCAGAAAGTTGCTTTTCATGGCCATGGTCTTGGCCAAGGCTACCCGGGCTTTTTCTCCACCGGATAGAACCCTTATCCTTTTAAAGACTTCGTCGCCGGAAAACAGGAAGCATCCCAAGAGCTGCCGCAGTTCCAATTCCGTCTTTCCTGAACCCGCCTGCAACAGCTCCTCGAGGATCTCCGCCTCTAAGTTCAGGGACTCCAACTGATGTTGAGCATAAAAGCTCGGGGCTACATTATGGCCCAGCTGACATTCACCTTCAAAGTCTTCCATGCCGGCAATGATGCGCAGCAAGGTAGACTTCCCCTTCCCATTGGCGCCGATTAGGGCGATTTTATCGCCCCGAAGAATCTCCTGCTGCGCATCTCTTAGGATCTCCAGATCACCATAGCGTTTAGAGACATTTCGTAGGGTAGCAATGATTTTTCCAGGCTGAACCCCCACATCAAAATGAATGTTAATCCGAGCCTGACTGGTATCAGGCGGGGTGATTCGCTCCAGCCGATCCAGCTTTTTGATGACGCTTTGGGCTTGGGTGGCTTTGGAGGCCTTGGCTTTGAACCGCTCTACGAACCGCTCCTGGCTTCGTATATAATCCTGTTGGTTCTCATAAGCTCTTTGCTGGATTTCCATCCGCTCCGCCTTCTCTTTTTCGTAAAAACTATAGTTGCCGCTGTAAAAATGCAGGCGCTGGTCCCAGACTTCTACAATGCGCGTCACCATCCGATCGAGAAAGAAACGGTCGTGAGAGACCATAACCACCGATCCTGGGTAACCTTGCAAGTATTTTTCCAACCACTCAATGGAGGGAAGATCCAAGTGGTTGGTGGGCTCATCGAGCAGGAGCAGATCGGGTTTTTGCAGGATCATCCGGGCTAGAAGAACGCGCATCCGCCATCCTCCACTAAAACTGTTATAGGGCCTGGACAGATCATGGGTAGCGAAGCCGAGGCCTTCTAAGACCTCGGCGGTCTTATGCTCCATTTCATAGCCTCCGGCGAGCTCAAAATCAGCCAACGCATGGCTGTACCGATCCAGGAGTTCTGGGTTCTCTGCGTCTTTCTCCAGTTGGGAGAGTAAAGATTCCATTTCCTTTTCCAGGGAACGGGCCCGTTCAAAAGCTTGCATGCCCACCTGAAGGATCGAGGAGGCCGAAGAAAAGCTCAGGAGATCCTGATTGAAAAAACCCATGGTCACTTCTTTGGGTTTTTGGACGGTGCCGGCGTCCGGCTGATAAGCACCGGTAATCAGCCGCAATAAAGTCGACTTTCCAGCTCCATTGGCTCCCACCAGGCCGATTCTCTCCCCTCGGTCAATTTGCCATTGTACCTCTTCGACGATGACCCGGGAGCCAAAATAAAACGATAGATTCTGTAACGAGACCAGCATAACGGCGCAAAAGTCGGAACTTCCGCCCGCATTTCTAAGATTGATTTGCAGATCTTGCCCATGGATACGCCGAATAAGACCTAAATTTGCCCCATGTATCGGAACTTTCTGCTTGGCATGGCCCTGGTGGGAACGATCTTGGCTTTGAGCAGCTGCCTGTCCATGGATCGTCCCGCCCCCCTGGCACCTGGCGTGCTGCGCACCCAGCTTCCGGATTCCGCCACGCCCGCGCTTCAGCAAATGCTCATGGATTATTATACCCTCAAAGAAGCGCTGGTCATGGATCGGGGAAACGATGCCCGCCAAGCGGCTCAAGCAATGGTGGAAAAAGGCCACCAAGTTCAGCTGGCCCTTGGAGATACCCTGGGGCTGAGTCCGAAGGAGGATCTCTTCCAGGCCCGATTATTCATCGATACGCTGACGACGGCGGGTCTGCAAATCGCCGAACAGTCCACCGAAGAGCTGGAATGGATGCGCTATCACTTTGCGCAAGTATCGGAAGTGATGCACCGACTTCTGCTTGCCAGTGGCTGGGAAGGCGTTCCTGTTTACGTTCAGTATTGCCCCATGGCATTCAACGATCATGGCGCCTACTGGCTTAGCGCGGATGCGGAAATCCGAAACCCTTATTTTGGTCGCCTGCTCAAAGAGTGCGGCGAAGTGCTGGACACCATTCATTAATCCCTTCATGAGAAAACTGCTCCGACATCTTCCCATACTGTTGGCCGTACTGATGGCTGCTTTACCGCCCGCATATGGTCAAAAAAAATACACCTTCTCCGGCTATATTAAAGACCGTCAGACCGGCGAGTCGGTGATGAGCGCCACGGTCTATATCAAAGAAAAAGCCATCGGTGCCCAGTCCAATGCCTATGGATTTTTTTCTATTTCCCTGGAACCGGGAACCTACGAGGCCGTCGTCTCCTTTGTCGGATACCAGGCACAGACCTTCCCCCTTACGATCGAGGGAGCCGACATCCAAAAGAACATCGAACTGGCATCCACCACCGTTCTCAAAGAAGTAGAAGTTACCTCCCGACCGCAAAATGCCAATATTCGGGGCACAGAAATGGGGACGGTAAGTCTGTCTACCGAAGAAATCAAGGTCCTGCCGGTTCTTTTTGGAGAGACCGATATTCTCAAAGCCCTGCAGCTGATGCCGGGGGTGCAATCGGCGGGAGAAGGGGGTTCGGGCTTCTATGTCCGGGGCGGCGGTCCGGATCAAAACCTCATTCTTTTAGATGATGCCGTCGTTTACAACACGGGACATCTCTTTGGCTTTTTCTCCGTTTTCAATACCGATGCCATCCGCAACGTAGAGCTGATCAAGGGAGGGATGCCTGCCCAATACGGAGGTCGCTTATCTTCCGTCGTCGATGTGAGCATGAAGGAAGGCAACAACAAAACCTACCATGCCCGAGGGGGCATTGGATTGATTGCCTCGCGGCTAACCGTGGAAGGTCCCCTCAAAAAGGAAAAAGGTTCCTTTATGATTGCGGGGCGCCGCACCTATGTCGACCTACTCCTCAAACCCTTTGTCAAGGGGAACCTGGCGGGATCGGGCTATTATTTTTATGACGCCAATCTAAAGGCTAATTATCAGATCACCGAAAAGGATCGCCTATACCTCAGTGGATATTTTGGCCGGGACAAGTTTGTTTTTCGCAGCAGCTCGGGGAATTTCAACGCCGACATTCCCTGGGGGAATGCGACAGCTACCCTACGCTGGAATCACCTTTTCGGGCCCCGTCTGTTTATGAATACCACCGCCGTATATAACGACTATCATTTTCAGTTCGGCGCCGAGCAACAGGACTTTGCCTTTAAGCTGGCCTCCGGGATTCGAGACTGGGGCCTGAAATCCGACCTCGACTATTACGCCCCCTTTCACCATCATTTCAAACTCGGAGCCAACCTCACCCATCACCGATTTGTTCCCAACCAGGTCAGTGGAAGACTGGGAGAGGTCGAGCTCATGCCCGCCAATGCCGCCTCGAAAAACGGAATCGAAGCCGGCATTTACCTGATGGATCAGTTTGACCCCCACGAACGCCTGTCTTTAAATCTGGGGCTTCGCTACTCGGGTTTCATGCAGATGGGCCCCCATACGCATTATGAGTTCGGAGCCGGAGCCACACCCATAGACAGTTTGGTGTTTGGAAACGGAGAAAAAGTGAAGACCTACGGGGGCTGGGAGCCCCGTGTGCAGGCACGCTATATTTTAGATGACCAGTCTTCTTTGAAAGCCAGCATTGCCGGCGCCTATCAGTACATCCATCTCATTACCAACAACGGTTCTACGCTGCCCACCGATCTCTGGGTACCCAGCAGCATGCGGGTTCGACCCCAAAAAGCCTGGCAGTACGCACTGGGGTATTTCCGAAACTTTTCCGAAAATCAATGGGAGACCTCCCTGGAGCTTTATTACAAGTCCTTGGAAAACCAGGTTGAGTATCGCGAAGGTTATGTGCCTTCGACCATTCAAGATCCGGAGTTAGACTTTGTATTTGGCGACGGGCAAGCCTACGGCGCCGAGCTGTTCTTACGGAAGACACAGGGAGCCCTTACGGGTTGGATCGGCTATACTTTATCTTGGACCTATCGCAAGTTTCCGGATTTGAATGCGGGACTTCGCTTTCCGGCTAAATACGACCGACGTCACGACCTTTCGATGGTACTGACTTATGTGCTGAATCCTAAATGGACTTTTTCGGGCGTTTTCATCTATGGATCCGGAAATGCGATCACCTTGCCGACCAACTATTATTTTCTTACCAATGCCACGGGCGGGCAAACCCAGCCCGTCCCCCCGCAATTGGTGCCTCAGTATAGTGGCCTGAATGCTTATCGCCTCTTCCCCTATCACCGGCTGGACCTTTCTGCCGTCTATACGCCCAAAGCCCAGCAAAACAAAAAATGGAAGTCCAGCTGGGCCTTCTCCATTTATAATGTGTATAGCCGTCAGAACCCTTACTTCTTATATATCGATACCGAAGGAGACCTCGATCAGGGCATCGATGCCAAAGTCAAGCAAGTATCTATATTTCCGATTCTGCCATCGATTACCTATAATTTTGAATTCTAATCCCTATGCCGCTCTATGTACTGAAAATCCGCTATGACGGGATTCCTTTTCGGGGATCCCAGGTGCAGGGGGATTCTCCTACGGTACAAAAAGCCTTAAATCAAGCCTTGGAAACCTTGGCGCGGCAACCGATCCAGACCTTGGCGGCAAGCCGAACGGACACAGGCGTTCATGCCCGGGAAAATTATTTTCAGGTAAACCTGCCCGCGGCGATCCCCGATTCCTTCCCCTATAATCTCAATGCGATGCTGCCTTCGGCCATCAGCGTCGATGAGATATGGGTCCCTACCGGGCCTGATTTCCATGCGCGCTTCGATGCCTTGTCTCGGCGATACCGATATCGGCTTTATGGGAAAAAGGATCCGTTTCTCTACCAAAGAGCCTATTATTATCCTTTCCAGCTCGACGAAGACCTCCTGGATCAAGCCGCCGCCATCCTCCCCGAATACAGACATTTCTCTTGCTTTGCCAAACGCAACAGCCAAACCAAAACCGATCTGTGTCAAATTATGAAATCTGCCTGGACCCGAGAACAAGGGGAACTGGTTTATGAGATTCAATCCAACCGGTTTTTAAGGGGTATGGTGCGCGCCGTGGTCGGCACCCAGCTTCGCGTGGGACGGGGGCAGTTGAGTTTGGAAGCATTTCGGGATATCCTCGCATCGGGATCTTCCCAAAACGCAGATTTCTCCCCCCCTGGACATGGGTTGTATCTAGAGGAAATCAGCTATCCTTCTGGACTCCTAGAACCCTGGGAGCCTGGAAAGTCGGCAGCCGTGGCCTCCCGGCGGATTGAGAACGATCGTTGATGGCCGATCCCCCTAGTCTTAGAATTACAAAAAGGAGAGCAGAAGGCGAATCGCAGCTATGCCGACGGCTGCCAGCGTAACCATCCATGCCGCTCCCATCCATGGGGAACGTCCCGTATAGATTCCCCGAAAAAATCCCAGACCGGCTACCAAAACAAACCCGGCAACCAAAGCCCCCACAAAGGCTTTGGCTGCCGGGAACAGCAAATAAGGGAACAAAATAAGCACCACTCCCAGCAAATAGGCAAGACCGATTTGCAGACCCTGCTTCCAAGCCTGACGGCGGCTGGGCCTTTCCAAAGGCAGGCCCAGTCTTTGCTGATACTGCTCCCAGACGAGCCGATCCTGCGCCTCTTCTTCGACCATCTCCTCCACCAGCTCTGCGTCCAAGCCGATTTCGCGAAGCAGGCCCGCCTGCGAACCTCCATAATGGTGCGATTCGCCGCGGGCTGCGACATAGCCTGCCCAGGTCATGGCCAAGGAGGCCCACAACCCATAGCCGAAGCATATCCCCAGGATTTGGGAGGAGGTTCCACCCCATTGCGCAATTCCCGAGGCGAGAATAAAAGTAATAAGCAGGCCGTCGCTTCCTCCGGCCATGAGGTTTACAGGCAAGGTCGAGAGCCTATTCTTCCAGCTAGGATGACTCATGAAAGTTGTTCAACCCCTTGACGGATGATTTGAAGCGCCTGGTCGAGGGCTTCCTTGGTAATGGTCAAAGGCGGAGAGAATCGAATCTTATCGCCATGGGTAGGCTTGGCCAGCAAGCCGGATTCCATGAAGGTAAGGCAGAGTTTCCAGGCAGCTTCCGGATCCGGGTGGTTTATAACGATGGCGTTGAGCAATCCTTTCCCTCGAACTTCCCGAATAATTGGACTATTCCAAGACTGGATGGTTTGACGAAAATGAGCACCCATCGCCTCGGAATTGGCGGCCAGGTTCTCGTCTTCGATCACGGCCAATGCAGCCATGGCGACCCGGCAAGCCAGCGGATTGCCCCCGAAGGTGGACCCATGCTGGCCCGGCTGGATGACTTCCATGATCTCCGCCGAGCTTAAGACGGCAGAAACCGGCAAAAAGCCGCCAGAGAGCGCCTTGCCCAAGATCAGGATATCTGGATGGACGTCTTCGTGATCGCAAGCCAGCCGACGGCCCGTTCTTCCCAATCCCGTCTGAATCTCATCGGCAATAAACAAAACCTTGGCTTTTTGGCAGGCTGCAAAGGCTCCGGAAAGATATCCTGCATCGGGGACGACCACTCCGGCCTCGCCTTGAATGGGCTCTACCAAAAATCCAACGACGTTTGGGTCTTCTAAGGCCTTCTCCAA
This sequence comes from uncultured Chitinophagaceae bacterium, assembly GCA_964646775.1. GTDB lineage: Bacteria > Bacteroidota > Bacteroidia > Chitinophagales > Chitinophagaceae > CAYPQN01. The sequence goes on from CAZYEZ010000004.1 coordinate 15,561, forward strand.
GGCTGGCAAATCGTTGTAGGGTATGCTGGAGTACCCGGGCATATAGGGGCCGAAACCCTCCCTGGCCTCTGAATCGGAACTAAATGAAATGACATTGAGTGTTCGGCCATGAAAATTCTGGTCCGCAACGATGATTCTTGCCTGGCCCGCGGGGACGCCTTTTTTATCGTAGCCCCATTTCCGGGCAATTTTTAGCGCCGTTTCCACTCCTTCAGCCCCGGTATTCATGGGCAAAACCTTATCGTAGCCGAACAGCCTGGTAATATACTGAGCGTATTCGCCAAATAGCGATGCATGGAAAGCACGGGAAGTAAGGGTTAGCTTAGAGGCCTGCTCCGTCATAGCCTCGAGAATCCGGGGGTGCACATGCCCTTGATTTACGGCCGAATATCCACTTAAAAAATCATAGTACTTTTTACCTTCTACGTCCCAAAGGAAGATCCCTTCCCCTTTTTCCAATACCACCGGTAAGGGGTGATAATTATGGGCTCCAAATTGTTGCTCTCTTTCGATCATTGCCGCCGTGCGGCTTTCTTTATGGTTTGACATCATATGATCAAAGGTAAAAAATTAAGAGGAAGCCCGAAAATCCATGCATCGCCTTTATCCCTTTTTGTCGGTGGTAACTTCCAAAGAAAGAGACGGATCCCGATGGACTTCCTTCCAATAAAGCCAGGCAACGATCAAGGCAGTGAGCCCCATCCCCCACCAGGGCCAAGCAGCTTGGGGGAAGATCCACTGGTCCAGTCCAAAGGCTAAAGTCATAACCCCTAGGGAAAGGGCGGCTTTCCGCAACCAGTCCCGCCAGGGGATGAGGGCCGCGGGGGGCTGTCGGGCCCATTGGGCAGCATGCCAGAGATAGTATCCACACTGCCAGTAGGTGCTGATGACGAACGCCGCTGCCACCCCTGGGAGGCCGAAGCTTTGATACAAAGGATAGGCCAGCAACAAGGCCAGCAACAGATCGCCAAGGGAGCCTAGATTAATAATACGGCCTCGCTGCGCATGTTGTAAAATGGAGGTGAACGAATAGGCTCTTAGGGGCATAACGGCTAAGCCAACATAGAAAATGGGGATGCTCTGCCGATATTTTTCGGATAAGATCAAGACCAGCAAATCCGGCGTGTAGAACACCAGAAAACCAAAAACCGGAAAGACCAAACAGGCCAGCAATCGGGAAGCTTTCTTGCTGGTTTCAACGATCGCCTCCCTTTGGCCTCGATGATTGGCCATTTCCATAAGGCTCGCTCCGGCCACCGCCCCTAAAAGAAGCGGAAGGAAGGGAACCCCTTGGGCTCCATTAAAATAGATGGCCGCCTGATGCTGCAACAGAAAGATGGATATGAGGAATTTATCTAGCCACCGAAAAAGCACCCCCGAAAGCTCGTAGACTCCCAGATAAGCCCAAAGTCGGATTTTCTCTCCCGGGGGTTCCAGGCCCCCCAGAGGGACCCGGCTTAATCCGGGTATTACGCATACAACCAGTCCAAAAAGCCGCAAGCCCTGCAATAGGAAAAGATATTCAAAAAGGACATCGAGCTGCTGCCCTTGGCGAAGCCAATAAAGATGGACGGCTAAAAACAAGAGAGCGTAAATAAAGTTGAGCAATGAAACCTGGACGAAGCGCCGAAGTGCGCTGAGCAAAATTTCCCCCCAAATCCCCATGGAATAGACCAGGAAAAAGCCCATCGGCATGGCCATTCCCAGACTTGGACGCTGCAGCCAGCCGAAACAGAGGGCCAATCCCGCCACCAGGCCGGCAGCGACCAGCCAAGTCTGCCATGGAAGCTGACTGAAAAAACGGCGGAGCTCCGCCACCGTATAGCTGTAAACCAGACTTCCGAGTCCCAAGGCGCTGAAGGCCGAGAGCAAATATACCTGCACCCAGAAGTTCTGGTAATGCCCGTACACCTCCGTGGCCAAATGGCGAGAAAAGAGGATAAGCACGACCAGGGAAGCTAAAGCAGGAAAGAGTTTCAGGCCAAAAACAAGAAAAACCCGCTTATAGAACGGGGCAGAGGGGTCTTCAGCTTGGGCAGTATTCATGAATCTTTCAGGTTTAAGGGTTGGCACCCCTACCCCAGAGCATACATCTTCTTGGGTAAGCGCAAACCCGCTGCCTTTCATAGCCTATCTCGCGCTTTGGCTAGGCTTCCTTTCTCCAAAAAGGACGGAGCCAAACAAACAGGGCATAACCCAGAATGGATAGCAACAAAATGGAGGCGATCAAAGCAATTTGATCCCCTAGATAAAACATTTTTGGATGAAAAACGAATCGGATCTCATGTTCACCCGCCGGAATCTTCAAAGCCCGAAGCAAATAGTTGGCTCTTAAGATAGGCACTTCTTGATCGTCGATATAGGCTTTCCATCCATAGGGATAGTATATTTCAGAGAAGACCGCCAAGGCATCCTGGCTGGTTTGAGCACGATAGCCTAGACTCATTAAACCATATTCGGTGAGTTCAATCTTTGCATCCTGAGCAGCCGTCGGAGCCAATTTTCCAAGCGCATCTCGGAAGTCTTCCCGAATGACGGCAGTTTGGGCCGCGGAGAAGCCCAAATCCGGGCTGGGTAATTCACCCAGCTTCTCGGCATTCAAAGCCAGCATCTCTTCATCGGCCGTCTTCACCCATTTTATTTCCTGAGGAAACCAAGCGTTGCCAAGCGCTCCCGGGTTCCGGGAAACCTGAGGTTGATTGTCCTGGCCAGGATAAATGATGTACCGGGTATTGAGCATGTTAAGCACCTGCGCGTTCATTCCTCCCTGCGCCCCCAGCTGCATATCGATAAGGTCTTGGTATATCTCCAGCTTAGCGGGGCTGTAACCACCAATCAGCTTATGGTGGTAAGCCCCCATGGCATCATTATAGACATTAGTGGTCAAATCCAGTACCCGATAGTATTCTTTATCCTGAAGGATTTGTTGATCGACGGGACGAGGGGCGAATGCCATTTCCATTTCCATCTCATCGACAAAGGATTCGGCGTTCAAATAGCGCCGGTCCACGGCCCAAAGGTCTACCAGCGTCAGCAGTCCTATTCCGATAACCATGGCGGGGGCCGACCATTTCTTCCGAATATAAGCCCAAATCATCGCGGCGGCCGCCGCGATAAAACCAGCACTAATCCAGGCAGAAACTCGGGCGCGGGATGCCCGGTCGTCCCGTATGGCCTCCAGCAATCGGGATCCGGCCTCTTCATTGCCAAAAATCTGACTGTACTGACTAAGGATCTGCCCGTCCTGACCCCCCCGGAAGCTGAAGAACATGCCCGCCGCCAGGCCGATGAGAACACAGAATCCACCCACAATTCCGGCTGCTATTTTTATCTTCTTTTCCAGGCTGGGGTCTGAGGCTTCCTGCCTCGAGATCAAAGCCTTGATTCCCAAAAAGCCCAGAGCCGGGAACACCAATTGAGCCAAAGACAGGACCATGGTCGGCGTTCTAAAGCGGTTCATCAAAGGGAGATGATCGAAGAGGAAATAATTAAACCCGGGAAAATGCTTACCCCAGGACATAAGGATCGAAAGCAGTGCCAAGGCAGCCATCCACCACTTATGGGGGCCAGGCACAACGAGGAGGCCGAAAACAAATAGCAGGCAAACCACGGCCCCGAAATAGACCGGTCCCGAAAGGAAGGGCTGTGGTCCCCAATACATGGGGGCCTGGCCTGTCACCTGCTCCACACCCTGGGGGCCCACGCCCATCCGATCCAGGGTCGCTCCCAAAGACGAAGTCTCGGAAATCTTTTCTGTAGAGGCACCCCCGTATAAATCAGGGATGAGCAGCGAAAAGGTTTCTCCTATCCCGTTGCTCCACCTGAAAGCATAATCTTTGTCCAGACCACCCCGGGATTTCTCTTCCGTTTTATTCAAAGTGAGTTCGCTTTCTCCTCCCCTCATGGTGGCCTTCCCATATTCCATGGTCGAGAGAATGCTTTGCATGCTCGGTCCGGCGGCAAGCGCCGCCATACCTAAAGCCAAGGAGCTGGATAGAAGGAAAGTCTTCCATTGGCCCGACTTGCCCATTTCAATGGCCCGAGCCAGGACATAAAATAAAACCAGAATGATTGCGTAAAAGATAATCTGGTAGTGGGCATGCCCAATCATTAAGCTAAGGCTGATGCCCAGAACGGCCATCCCCGTCCACCAGTATCGCTGATAGAGAAGGTGAAGCCCTGCGAGCATGGCAGGCAGGTAGGCCATGGTGATGACTTTGGTCTGATGGCCCGCCGCAATACTCACGGGTATGAAACTGGAAAAGGCATAGGCCACGGCTCCCGCAGCAGCAATCCAAGGTTGGGCGCCGAGGACTCGCATCAGAAGATAGAAGCATACAAGGGCCAAAAAGAGCATGGTTGCCGGCATCCCCAAGAGCGATTCGATGGCTCGATGGATATAGAATACGTAGTTGTTGGTCTTGGGGACATAATAGGTAAAGGTGGGCATCCCCCCAAACATGGAGTTACTCCACAAGACTTGTTCTCCCGTCCGCTCATGATGCGCCATGCCTTCCTGGGCCATAGCCCGCCAGTTGAGCACATCATGCTGGATCAGTCTTTGTCCTTGCAACTGGGGATGACAGTAAATCAGGGATAGTAAGGCGAAGCCTGCGACGAAGTAAAGATCCCTGATGGAGACATTCCGGTGGTTTAAAGCCATAGCTGGGTTATTTCTTAGAACAAAAATAGCCCTTCTGCTCGCTTATGGAAATCGCAAACATAAAAATGTCTCCCCCTTCTCGCTGCCTGTTTCCCATTCTGGGATTTTGAACCTAGATTTGCTGAGGTCCAAACTGCATAACTTTGCCGATGATTTCAAGAGAATTAAAGCTGAAAGCCTACCGCCTTATGATGACGGCGCGGGCCATGGCCAACATCTATGAGGCCAATCGCTCCATATGCCAATACGTGCATAGCACTTCCAGGGGCCATGAAGCCATTCAGCTTGCTACCGGATTTTTGCTCAAGCCAGACGACTATGTCAGTCCTTATTATAGAGACGAATGCTTAATGCTAGGTATGGGGTTTAGGCCCTATGAACTCATGTTGCAGTTGTTGGCAAAGGCCGAAGATCCCTTTACCGGGGGGCGCACCTATTATTGCCATCCTAACAGCCGAAGAGAAGAATTTCCTAAGATCATTCACCAAAGCAGTGCCACGGGGATGCAGGCCATCCCCACTACGGGCGTAGCCCAGGGTATTCAGTATATCGAGCGGATGAAACTTCGAGACTTTCCCGAGCCACCGGTCGTGGTATGCTCGCTCGGGGACGGATCGGTTACCGAAGGAGAAGTCAGCGAAGCTTTTCAGTTTGCCGCCCTTCATCAGCTGCCCATCATTTATCTGGTTCAGGATAATGATTGGGGAATCTCCGTCACCCGTGAGGAGGCCCGAACCAATGACGCCTATGAATACGCAGCCGGATTTCATGGGCTGGAGCGGGTTCGCCTGGATGGCAGTGATTTTGAAGATGCGTATAAAACCATGTCCTATACCATCGACTGGGTAAGAAAGGAAAGAAGACCCATGCTGGTGCATGCCAAAGTGCCCCTGCTAGGACACCACACTTCCGGCGTCCGCAAAGAATGGTACCGTCCTGCCGAGGACCTGGAAAACCACCAAAAAGATGACCCCGCCCCCAAGCTTCGCAAAAAGCTATTGGATGAAGGAGTATCGGCCAGTTTATTAGACCAGATCGAGGAAGAAGAAAAACGATTTATTGATCGGGAGTTTCAACAGGCCGTGGCGGCCCCGGAACCGGATCCTTCAACCGTCAAAGACCATGTATTCGTACCCACTCCGGTAACGGAGGAGTCCGGAACCCGGGTTCCTGCTCAGGGAGAAAAAGTCGTGATGGTCGATGCGGCGCTTCATGCGGTCGAAGAGATTCTGCAGACCTATCCCGAAGCCCTTTTCTATGGTCAAGACGTCGGAAAACGTCTCGGAGGCGTTTTCCGTGAGGCGGCTACCTTAGGCGATAAATTTGGTGACCATCGGGTATTTAACACGGCCATTCAGGAAGCCTATATCATTGGATCTACGGTGGGAATGAGCGCCTTAGGTTTAAAACCGATCGTAGAGGTGCAGTTTGCCGATTATATCTATCCCGGGATTAATCAATTGGTCACCGAGATCAGCAAAAGCTCCTACCTTTCTTGCGGAAAATTTCCGGTAAACTGCGTGATCCGGGTTCCAATTGGCGCCTATGGTGGCGGCGGCCCCTATCACAGTGGAAGCGTGGAAGGCACCCTATCGACGATTAAAGGAATCAAGATCGCCTACCCAAGCAATGCCGCAGACCTCAAAGGACTGATGAAGGCGGCCGTCTTGGATCCCAATCCGGTGGTCATGCTGGAGCATAAAGGACTCTATTGGAGTAAGGTGCCAGGTACGGAGGCCGCCAAAACGCTCGAGCCAGAAAGCGATTATTTGCTACCCTTCGGGAAAGCCAATCAAGTCGTTGCCGCCGATCCGGAGAAAATAGATCGCGGGGAGTCCATGGTTCTCATCACCTATGGCATGGGCGTGCACTGGGCGCTGCAGGCCTTGGGCCAATTTAAGGGACAGGTGGAACTTATAGACCTAAGAACGCTCTACCCCGTCGACCTTCCGATGGTTTATCAGGCCGTTCAGCGGCATGGCAAATGTTTATTACTGACGGAGGAACAGCTCCAGCATTCCTTTATTGAATCGCTGGCAGCTCGCATAAGCCATCAATGTTTTACCTATTTAGATGCACCGGTGGAGACCATGGGCGCCTTAGATCTCCCCGCCGTCCCGATGAACAAAAATCTGGAACAGGCCATGCTTCCGAATGCAGAAAAACTCGCCAAGCGAATAGAGGCTTTGTTAAAGGGTTAATTACGGGCTACTGGGGAAGCGCCCCAAGACCTGGGTTTACCCTGCATTCAAAGCAGCGGGCTGGGGCGTTGTGGAAGGCCGTCGCATTCGTAGGGAATGACCCATCAACAAGGGTCGTTTCAAACCATTGGTAGGGGAACACGATTGTTTGACGGCAAAGAATTTTTCAAGATTTATGACTTTTTAAAAGCACACCCCCATTTCAGCGACCCTGAATGAGACGGAGAGCCGAAGAATCTGAAACACCGACCCCCAAGGCGCCACAGCATAGGAGGTCTGCCACCGGCCTAGCACAGCATAGGAGGTCTGCGGACAAAGACCTTGCAATGGTGTAAGAGCACCTGAACCTGCTTGGGTTCTTTGCGGATACATCATGTGTCGGTGCAACAATACGACCATCCACCAAGACGAATGATAAAAGTGAAAGCGGCAGAATTTCATCAAGAAACCCTTAACTTTAGCGCAGGAAGCGGCGGAATCGGAAGCTCAATCTGTCTTTCGACCGCCCCTGATTTACTGATTATTGCTCCTCGCCCATGCTTGGAATATTAAAGGATACGGAGATCAATGCGTTTTTATCCTCCCAACGTATAGGACGCCTCGGCTGCCACAGCGGCGGAAAAACTTATGTTGTGCCCTTACAGTACCGGTTTAAGGGGGATCACCTCCTTTGCTATTCGATGGAAGGCATGAAGCTGGAGTTCATGAGATCTCAGCCTCAGGTTTGTTTTGAGGTGGATTTGATCCATTCCATGAATGAATGGACCTCTGTAATCCTTTGGGGACGCTTTGAGGAAATTGGAACCACACCACCTCAGCCCGACGACCAACAATGGTTTAGCATCGAGAACCTGGAACAAAAGGCAAGCCCCAACTCGCCGCCTCCCGAGGGTCAGCCCAATGCGAGGCGAGAAGCTTTGCCCGCTTATCGCGAGGCCATATTTTATAAGATCCATATCGAAGAAAAGACGGGCCGTTTCGAGAAACCGCTTCTTTGATGGCCAGGTTTTTTTTCATATCCATATCAACTCCCCTAATTTTGCCTTCTAAATGCCTTCGTATTGATGATGGATTTATGGATTGCCTTACCCCATTTTGCGGACCCTGGTGTCTGGATAAGCCTTCTTACCCTCACATTTCTGGAAATCGTTCTCGGTATTGACAACCTCATTTTTATTTCGATTGTCGCCGGTAAACTCCCCGCCCATCAGCAGCGGAATGCCCGAAATCTGGGTTTAGGCCTTGCCATGGGATTTCGGATCCTTCTCCTTTTAGGCATTACCTGGATTATTTCACTCACAGAACCGGTGATCACGCTGCCACCGCTTTTAAGTCCGCAATCTGAAGGGCTGGCCTTGAGCATTAAGGACCTGATATTAATTGCCGGGGGATTATTTCTTATTGTCAAAAGCACCCTCGAAATCAACCATAAATTACAAGCCAGCGACCATTCCCAGCAGGAAAAGCCCAAGGCGCCCCACCGATTCTCTCAGGTCATCATTCAGATTATCCTGGTGGATGCGGTCTTCTCTTTCGACTCCATACTCACGGCAATCGGACTGGTAGAAAACGTGATGATCATGATTATAGCCGTGGTCATTTCCATTCTTGTCATGATGGCTTTCGCCGGCCCGGTAACGCGGATTATCAACCGTCATCCCAGCCTTCAAATGCTGGCCCTGGCTTTCTTGGTCGTCATCGGCGTCGTATTGATTGCAAGCGGCTTGCATGAAGAAGTGTCTAAGAGCATTATCTATTCCTGCCTTGCCTTCTCCTTGGCCGTGGAGCTGCTTAATATTCGGGCAAAAGGGAGAAATCAGCCCCCGCTGCCAGGGGTGCCGGGAGAGGAAGAGCTGGGCATCGGATCCGAAGATTCTAAAAAGGATTAGAAACGTTTACTTGGCCTTGGATCGTCAGCCGATGTCTGCGCCTTCTCCCAATTCCATTTCTCCTTTTCGGTAATCCCGAACCACTTGTTCATAAAGGGCCTCGTATCGCGGGATAATGGATTCCTTGTCGAACCGTCGCGCTTGTTCGAAAGCATGGGTCTTGAAAGTCTGTAATCGTTGTTCGTCTTCCAGGATATGGAGTGCATTGGCCGCCATGGACTCCACATCCCCCACGGGGCTCAAAAATCCCGTCTTGCCATCCAAGTTGATTTCCGGGAGTCCACCGACTTCTGTTGAAATCACGGGCACCCGGCAAGCCATGGCTTCTAAGGCCGAAAGACCAAAACTCTCATGTTGAGAAGGCAGCAAAAACAGATCGGCAATCGATAGGAGTTCGTCCATCATCTCCTGCTTGCCCAAAAAGCGGATATCGCTATATATGCCTAATTTTCGCCCCAGTTCTTCGGCCTGCTGTCTTTCTGGTCCATCACCGATCATCAAAAGCTTGGAAGGCATCTGCGCATTAACCCGCTGAAAAATCCGAATCACATCATCGATCCGCTTTACCTTTCTAAAGTTAGATACATGGGCCAGAATCCGCTCGCCATGCGGGGCAATCATTTTCTTGAAATGGCTTTTATCGGTATGGCGAAACCGATGGGTATCCACAAAATTAGGGATCACCTTTACTTCCTTGTGAATGGAAAAGGAGGCATAGGTTTCTTTTCTTAAGCTGTCGGAGACGGCGGTAATTGCATCAGACTCTTCGATGGAGAAGGTAACGACCGGCGCATAAGTGGGATCTTTACCCACAAGCGTGATGTCCGTTCCATGCAAAGTGGTGATATAGGGGATATCCCGACCCGTTTTCTTGAGAATCTGACGGGCGAAATAGGCCGCCGACGCATGGGGAATGGCGTAGTGCACATGAAGCAAATCCAGTCCATAATTACGAATGACTTGAACCATGGTCGAGGACAAGGCGGATTCGAATGGAGGAAAGTCAAAAAGCGGGTAATTGGGAACCCGAACTTCGTGGTAAAAAATATTAGGGTGAAAATGCAGGCGTACAGGCTGCTGGTAGGCCATAAAATGGACCTCATGACCTTTCAAGGACAAGGCCATTCCCAGCTCCGTGGCCAGGACCCCGCTTCCACCAAAAGTAGGATAACAAACGATGCCAATCTTCATCTTAACCGCGCTTAGATAAAGACCCGAATCAATTTGGACTCAGGCCAAAATGGTTGCTCTTCCGGGACCTAGGAAGGGTTATGCAAAGGCGCCTTGGTAATAATATAAGCCCTCACCTTCCCTGCTTCGATCTCCGTAAGTTTGGAGCGCTTGGACATACGCGGAAGGATTTGATCCCATTTCTTCACCGTTCGGGATTCCGGGGTATAAAGCTTATGGCAATCGGCACATCGTTGCTGCCAAAGGCGTTTCCCCTCTTCCATATCCGCCGGGGTATACTGCGCTAAGGCTTGCTCCACTCTTTGGGTCTCGGTCAAGGCGGTCCGGCTCGCCAATTTAGGGCTACACTGGCTAAAGCCGAGGACGAAGCAGACAGCCAACATATAGGTAAGCTTCTTCATTTCAATGATTTTCAAGGATTTTCAAGGATTTGATTTTATGATTTAGAAAACCGCGCCCCCCACGGAGATGGCAGTCAAGTCTTCTACTATGAGGACAAAATTAGGCAATTGCCACCATTTCCCGGATTCGGATATCTCTCCTAAGTCTTGGCCTCCGTCTTGGCCTCAGCAAAGGATGGGAAAGACGGGAACCAGAAACCTCCATGCCGCCCGCCGAAGCAGCCGGGAGGAAGGCCTCGCCCCGTTTTCCTTGGTTCTCACCGAAGAAGAAAACGAGCGGGAAAATTCCGCGCGCTTCCCGGAAAGATCCGTATTTTGAGCCGGGCAGGCAGGCCGGTTTACCGGGTTCGACCGCTCCTATGTATAGGTATGAAATAAAACCTTAAGGCATGGAGTCTGTTGCGAATCGGTGGCCCTACCCAAGGCTTGACATTGCATAAAACCCCTAAGCATGAAAGCTCCCTTGTTTTATTTATGGCTGTTCGGCACCTTGCTCCTTTCGGAAAACCTGAAAGGTCAAAGGGTTGATTCCCTTGTATTGCAGCGCCTGCAAGAGGAAATCATGGGTAAAGACCGCTGCTACGAACAGTTGCGCCAGCTTTGCAAAGAAATCGGCCCAAGGCTGTCTGGCAGCCCGGGAGCGGATCAGGCCCTGGACTGGGCAGAGCATGCATTAATCCAGGCCGGGGCAGATCGCGTCTGGCGGCAACCCATTACCGTACCGGTCTGGGAGCGGGGGCAACTGCAGATGAGTTTTAAATCGGCGGCCACCGAGGGTCATTGGGTGCCTCTTAAAGCCCTGGCCCTGGGGAACTCCGTGGGAACCGAAGGGAAGCTCATGGAAGGACCGGTTCGAATGGTCGCCGATGAAGCCCAATTTTTGCAGCTGCCCGATTCCATGGTCCAAGGCCATTGGATTTTCTTCAACCATCCATTTCCCCAGACCCTGATCAATCCCTTCGAAGCCTATGGGAAAGTGGGGCGTTATCGCTGGCACGCAGCCAGCTGGGTGTCGGCTAGAGGCGGCAAAGGGGTCATCATCCGTTCTCTTTCAACCAGCTTGGAGGATGTCATTCATACCGGATCTCTACGCTATGCCGATACCGTAGACCCCATTCCTGCCGTAACCATTGGAAACCAGACGGCAGAAAAACTCGAAGCCTGGATTCAGCTTGGGGAGGCGGAAATCCGAATGGTTTCAACGGCGAGAATGCGGGCATCCCGCCCTTCGGCCAATTTGATCGCAGAACTACGCGGAGAAACCGACCCCTCCTCCCTGGTACTCGTCGGTGCCCATCTAGACTCCTGGGATCTTGGAGAAGGCGCGCATGATGATGGCGCAGGCGTCGTTCAATGCATAGAGGTAATACGCAGTTTAAAGGCCTTGGGCATCCGGCCTAAACGCACCATTCGCATTGTACTTTTTATGAACGAGGAGAATGGGCTAGAAGGCGGGCGCACCTATGCCGATTCGGCCCGAAAATCTTCCGAAAAACATGTTCTAGCCGTCGAGTCAGACGCGGGAGGCTTTGCGCCCAGGGGCTTTGGCTTGCGCATGGATTCGAGCAAAGCTCAAGAAATCCGCCGGCACCGCTCCTTATTCTACCCCATGGGTATTTATGATTTTGAAACCGAATCCGCGGGCCCCGATATCTACCCGCTTAGGGAATTAGGAGTACCGCTTATGGCCCTGCTCCCCGATCCGCAGCGCTACTTCGACCTTCATCACACGGACCGAGATGTCTTTGAGCAAATCAGCCATCGGGAGCTGAAAATAGGGGCCTTGGCCATAACCAGTCTGGCCTATATCATGAGTGAACACGGCCTAGGAGAAAAGCCATGAATCCACTGAGACCCAAATCCGCATTCCTAGGTTTTCTGCGCCAAAGGCCGGTGGCCCTGCTTGCCGTCGCCGTCATCGCAATAACGGTAGCCGTCGCCATTTTTGCCTATCCCCTATCTCCCGACCCGAGTCCCCATGCCAATCGGATGATTCTAGAACTGGGCGCCCGGCCTCCCGGGTTCCGGCAAATGAGTTTCCTGGTGCCCGCCCGCAGGGAGCGGGCCCAGCCCAGCTTAAGGGGGAAAGCCTTATTGGACGGCTGGCACTCCCCTTATGACCAGGTTCCCATTGAAGGGTGGATCGCTAATGACGAGGGAATAGCGCTTCTCCATTATGTAGATGAAGGAATGACGGACACGCTTTTCTACTCCTACGAAGCCCTGCAGATACCGGACGCTAAAGTCCAAGACAAAACCGCACTCGCATCCTATATCAACCAGGAGCGAGTGAGGGAAATCTACTATCCCTTAGGCTCGGATCAGTTTGGTCGAGATATCCTCTCCCGACTTCTCGTCGGCACCCGAATAAGCCTCTCGGTAGGCGTCATCGCTGTTCTTTTGTCCCTGTCTATCGGTATCATTCTGGGCTCTTTAGCCGGATATTTTGGGGGATGGGTCGACGAAATCGTCATGTGGTTCATCAACGTGCTATGGTCGATCCCCACCTTGCTTCTGGTCTTCGCCATAACGCTCACCTTAGGAAAGGGATTCTGGCAGATCTTTATCGCCATAGGGCTTACCATGTGGGTAGGCGCCGCTCGCCTTATTCGAGGCCAAGTCAAGTCATTAAAAGAAATGGACTATGTGCTGGCCGCCCGAAGCCTGGGTGCTTCCCCTTTTCGGATTATACGGCGCCACCTCTGGCCCAATATGGCAGGCCCCATCATGGTCATTGCAGCGGCTAACTTTGCCGCCGCCATCCTCATTGAAGCCGGCCTCAGTTTTCTGGGTATTGGCGTCCAGCCTCCCCAACCTTCCTGGGGGTTGATGATCAAAGAACATTATAATTTTTTACTAACCAATAAGCCCTTTATGGCCTTGGTCCCGGGGGCGGCGATTATGTTGCTGGTACTAAGCTTTCATATTTTGGGCAACGCGTTTCGGGATTATTTCGATGTTCGCGATACCCCTCGCCAATCCTAGCCTCCCTCTACTGGAGAGGGAAGGGGTGCATCGCTTGGGCTACCCGATAGGCACTCGACCATGCATGCTGAAAATTGAATCCACCGGTTACCCCATCCACATCGAGGATTTCGCCGGCAAAATAGAGCCCCGGCCAGTGCCGAGATTCTAGGGTCTTGCGATGGATATCTCGCAGATCCATACCTCCGGCGGTAACAAACTCCTCTTTGAATGCCGTGCGGCCCGATGCTTCATAGATATCGTGGTGCAAAGTTTGCACCATCCGATTCAATCCCTTGCGACTCCATTGGCCCCAGACTTGCTGCCCGTCCTGTCCGGCCCGTTCCAATAAACGCAACCAAAGTCGACGAGGAATCGAGAAAGGAGAATGTCGAGCCAGGCTCGCTTGGGAATACTGGGCGCCCCAAGCCTGCAAACCCAGATGAATTTCCTCGACATCCATCCCCCCTAGCCATTGGATGGCCAAAGGGAATTGATACTGGCGCGCTTCCATCCAGCGGGCCCCGAAAGCCGAAGCACGCAGGGCAGCAGGGCCGCTCAATCCCCCATGCGTAATAAGCAGCGGCCCAGACTCACGGATTTTAGCTTCTCCGATTTTTACTTCCGCCCAAGGGACGGAAATACCAGCTAGGTCTTTGAGGGGATGATTTCGCAAATTCAGACTAAAAATCGAGGGAACCGGCTTTACGATTCTATGGCCTAGGGCGCGGAGCCACGCGTACTGACTTTCCGAGGGGAGTCCCCCGCATGCAATGAGAACCCGGTCGGCCCACTGGGACTGCCCTTGGGCAAATTCCAGACGAAACCGCCCTTGCTCCGGGATTAATCGCTGGACGGAAGCACCCATCACACGCCTAACCCGCTGTTTGTCCATTTCTCGGATCAGAACATCGATGACCGAATCCGACCGGTCCGTCACAGGAAACACCCTGCCGTCGGACTCCGTCTTTACGGCCAGGCCCCGCGCACCAAACCAGGCGATGGTTTGAGCGGGGCCAAAATCATGAAGGCTGCTGCGGAGCAATGAGGTGCCTCGGGGGTACTGGCGCAGCCCCTGCGGGACGGTTTGAAAACCATGGGTAAGGTTGCAACGTCCACCGCCCGAGATCCGAACCTTCTGCAATAGGCGTTGACTTTTCTCATAGACGGTAACCTCCGTCCCTTTGCGGTAGGGGATCAGCGCGGCGGCAAAACAGCCGGCCGCCCCTCCGCCTATCATGGCAATTTTCATAAGGGTTGCAGCTATTTTGAATTGGATCCCGGCTTCTTGGGCGATTTTGATTGCGACTCTACCACGGCGATGGCAACCATGTTCACAATCTGACGGACGGTGCTCCCAAGCTGCAATACATGAACCGGCTTTTTCATGCCCAGCAGGATTGGCCCGACGGCTTCGCTCCCGCCTAATTCCGAAAGGAGATGGTAGGCAATATTTCCGGCTGCCAGATTCGGGAAGATCAACACATTGGGCGGACCCGATACGAGATCAGAAAAGGGGTAGTTCTCCCTAAGCAGCGCTGGATTAAAAGCGGGTCCCGCCTGAATCTCCCCATCGATGATCCAATCGGGATGCATGGCCTTGATCCGTTCGACCACCCGCCGCACTTTCACCGCCTCTGCCGTTTGGGAAGATCCGAAATTTGAGTAGGAAAGCAAGGCGACCCGAGGCCGAATATTCAAGTTGTTGACCGCTTTGACCGTCTGCACGGTAATATCCAGCAGCTCATCTTCGCTCGGTGAAACATTGACGGTGGTATCGGCAAAAAACAAGGGGCCCTTTTTGGACAACATAATGTACATGCCCGACACCTTCTTGGCTTCGGCCTCCATGCCGATGATTTCTAAAGCAGGGCGCAGGGTTTTGGGATACTGACGCGTCAATCCAGAAATCAAGGCATCGGCCTCTCCGGTCTCGACCATCATCGAGCCGAAGTAGGTCCGCTCTCTCATGATCTTGCGCGCTTCATAGTAATTATAACCTCGCCGCTTGCGCTTCTCGAAAAATAGCGCCCCGTACCGCTCTCGCTGATCCTGGGAGGAATCGCTGGTCGGGTCAATGATCGTCAGATCAGATAGAGGCAGGTGGTGTTCGGCAATCAGGGCCTCAATCCGCGCTCGGTTACCCAGCAATATCGGATGGGCGATGCCTTCATCTTTCACGAGCTGCACCGCTTTAAGCACCTTAATATTTTCCGCCTCGGCAAAGACCACTCTGCGGGGATCTTTCTTTGCCTTTTGGATTATGGTCCGCAGCAGGTTGTCCCTACCTCCAGCTCTCTCGTAGAGCTCGGCCTCATAGGCATCCCAATCGTCGATTGGACGACGGGCCACCCCGGTTTCAACCGCAGCCCGTGCTACCGCCGTTGAAACCCGAACAAGAAGGCGGGGATCCAAGGGCTTGGGGATAATATAATCCCGGCCATAATGCATACCCAGATCATTGTAGGCCAGCTGGACCATATCCGGTACAGGCTCCCGTGCCATGGCTGCCAAGGCATGAACCGCCGCCAGCTTCATGGGCTCATTGATCGTTCTTGCCCGGACGTCCAGGGATCCTCGAAAAATATAGGGGAAGCCTAGGACATTATTGACCTGATTGGGATAGTCGCTGCGACCCGTAGCCAAAATAACATCCGGGCGGGCAGCCTGGGCTTCTTCATAGGGAATTTCAGGATCCGGATTGGCCAGGGCAAAGACAATGGGAGAAGGGTTCATTTTCGCAATCATGGGCCCCGTTAGAATGTTTCCTCGGGAAAGGCCCAAGAATACGTCTGCGCCCTCCAGCGCTTCGGCCATGGAGAGCCCTCCCGTTTCCCGGGCGAAAGGCAGTTTATACGCCTCGATTCCCGCTCGGTCCCGGCTGACCAGACCATTGGAATCGAACATATAGATGTTTTCAGACTTTGCACCCAGGGCCAGATAAATGCGTCCACAGGATATGGCCGAAGCACCGGCCCCGCTGATGACGATCTTCACCTTTGAAATCTCCTTACCGGCCAGATCCAAGGCATTGAGCAAGGCTGCCCCGGAGATGATTGCCGTCCCATGCTGGTCATCGTGCATCACCGGGATTTCCATTTCCTCCACCAGGCGCCTTTCAATCTCAAAGCATTCGGGCGCAGCCAGGTCCTCGAGGTTTATCCCCCCAAATCCGGGTTCCAATGCCTTGACCACCTCTACGAATGCATCCACCTGCCGAGCGTTGACCTCCAGGTCAAACACGTCGATGTCTGCAAAGATCTTGAACAGAATCCCCTTCCCTTCCATAACCGGCTTGGAAGCCTCCGGACCTATGTCGCCAAGGCCCAGCACGGCGGTTCCGTTGCTGATCACTGCTACCAGGTTCCCTTTTGCCGTGTAACGATATACGTCTTGCGGATTCTCATGGATTTGCATACAGGGTTCAGCAACCCCGGGCGAATAGGCCAAGGCCAGATCCCTTTGGGTTTTGGTCTCTTTGGTCGGTACCACCTCAATCTTTCCCGGGCGGCCCTGGGCATGGTAGTCTAATGCATCTTTTTTGCGAATCTTTTCTGCCATAAGGATGGATCATGTCGAAAGGTGAAGTTACGAAATCATGCCAAGGCCCCGATCTCGAAGTACGCAGACCGGCCTCTCCATAGTCAAATAGACAAAATCTACATGGGGTAGATGAAAAATATTCCGACCTTCGGGGATTTCCATTTAAGGAATATCT
Source organism: uncultured Chitinophagaceae bacterium (assembly GCA_964646775.1). Taxonomy (GTDB): domain Bacteria; phylum Bacteroidota; class Bacteroidia; order Chitinophagales; family Chitinophagaceae; genus CAYPQN01. The sequence goes on from CAZYEZ010000004.1 coordinate 32,588, forward strand.
TCTATGAGTGCAAGGGAACGCATACTTCTGATTCTGCTTGCGGCCGTGAATTTCACGCACATTATGGACTTTATGATCATGATGCCCCTGGGAAACTTTCTCATTCCCCGGTTCGGAATCGATGCGAGGCAGTTTTCCATGATCGTCGCCGCCTATACTTTCAGCGCGGGAATTTCCGGATTTTTGGCCGCCTTTTTTGTCGATCGCTTCGATCGAAAGAAAGTCCTGCTATTCGGGTATTCCGGATTTATTATCGGTACCATCGCTTGTGCGATTTCCCCCGGATACCTGAGTCTTCTGGCTGCTCGCGCCTTAGCAGGCAGTTTTGGCGGGCTGATCGGCGCCCAGGTGCTTTCCATCATCGCCGATCTGTTTCCTTATGAACGTCGGGCGGCGGCCATGGGCATGATTATGTCTGCTTTTTCCGTAGCCAGCGTCTTTGGCGTTCCCTTCGGACTTTATATGGCCAATGCCTTCAGCTGGCATGCCCCGTTTTACTTTGTCGCCGGCATGGGACTCCTGCTGATTCCCTTCCTGTATCACTTCCTGCCTTCCATAAACCGGCACCTTCAGGCAGGCGTTCCAAAGATCCGGCCTCAGGTGCTCATCGGAGACATATTGCGCAATCGCATGCAGGTCATGGCCCTGAGTTTGGCGGCCCTGCTGATGATGGGACATTTTCTTATCATCCCTTTTTTAAATCCATACATGGAGTTCAACCTCGGGTTCAGTAAAACGCAGACGCCTTTAATTTACCTGGTTGGCGGCGCACTGACCTTGTTTTCGTCCCCACTTATCGGAAGGCTTGCCGATCGGATCGGCAAGTATCGATTGTTTCGTATTATGGTATTTCTCACCGCCATTCCCGTCATGCTCATCACGCATATGAAGCCCATTCCCTTTTGGATGGTCCTGACGGTGACCGGGTTCTGGTTTATGGTTTCCACGGGCAGAAGCATTCCCGCCCAAACCATGATTAGCCAGGTCGTTCCTACGGAAAGGAGAGGCAGTTTCATGAGCTTCGTTTCCTCCATTCAGCAGCTATTTGTCTCGCTGGCTTCCCTGGTCGCCGGGTGGATCGTCACCACCGGACCTGAAAATCAGGTCCTGCATTATTCACGGACCGGTTATCTGAGTCTGGCCCTGATTCTAGCTTCGCTCTACGCGGCCTATTCCCTCCATCACCACCTGAAACGTTCCGCGGCCCGGTCCTTGCGAAAATCTACCCCCATTCAGCCCCGATCCGAATCCTCCACCGAGTCTTAGTTGCCTGCCAGGGCCTGGCGCCTCATTCGCAGTGCATGCCAGGGACCGATATACCGGGATATTCCATATTCTGCTAGATAAATCAGGGGCGTCAGCAGGATGGCCATCGAACCCTTATAGAGGTAATTCACCAACCCGATGGCTAAAACTCTTTGCCAGGACCAGTCACTTCCCAGTTTAAAGGCAATGAACAGTACAATGAAACTATCGACCAGCTGAGAAACCAGGGTGGAACCGGTAGCGCGCAACCAAACTTTGCCTTGACCCGTACGCGCTTTGATCTTCTGGAAAACCCAGACATCCAGCAGCTGAGCTACAAGGAAGGCCACCAAACTGCCGAGAATGATCCACATTCCCTGGCCAAAAATGGCCTGGAATGCCGCCTGCATATCCGGAACGCCTTCTCCTCCCCTGCTCCCTGTCCAGAATTGCTGATCAGCAGGGATGTGAATGGCAAGGTAAAACATGAAAAACCCATAAAGGATCAAGGCGACCACCACATAGGAAATGCGACGCACGGCCCGAGGTCCATAAAACTCGTTGATGATGTCCGTGGCCACAAATTCCAGGGGCCAGAGTAAGGCCCCACAAGTGAGTGTGAAAGTCAATCCCTCTTCTCCCAGCAAAGTAAAAGGCCTGATGGGGAGGCCGAGGGCAGCCTCCAAGGAGAACAATTTTCCGCCAATACATTCGGCAATCAAGGCATTCGCCACCATAAAGGCGGCCAAAAAAAGAAAAACCTGTTGGGCGCGGTGGAAGCTGCTTTCCTTACTCATAGGCGGGTCTGATAATCCTGGATATCCCCTTGATGACGGGCATTTATTGCCCAGACTCTAGGACACGCAATTCGACTCTTTCCACGGAGTTCCGATACATTTTCAGTACGATAACTTCATAGCCATTGAGTTCCAGGCGATCATTTACTTTGAGTTCTTCTTGATGCTCATCGGCAATATATCCGGCCAAGGTCTCAAAATGCGCCTCTTCATCGAAGGGAATCGGCAGATATTTATTGATCTCGGCCAGTTTTTCGTGGGCGCTGACGATAAACGAGCCGGTAGCCGTGGTTTCCACAAGTGGCTTTTCATTATCGTACTCATCCTGAATCTCGCCCACCAGTTCTTCCAGAATATCCTCCATGGTAACAATACCCGTTACCTCCCCTATTTCATTGGTAACAATCGCGATCTGGATTCGCTTCGACTGCAGTTCCCTGAGTAGATCCTTAATCAGTTTGTTCTCTCCAATAAAATAAGGCTCCCGAACTAGGGGAGCAATCTGGGCGCCTGGGATGGGGTTTACCATGGTTTTCATGAGGTCCTTGGTATAAATGATTCCAATGATCTCATCGATGCTCTTATCGTAAACGGGGTACCGAGAGTAACCCTCCTGAATGGTGAAACGAATGGCATCTTCAATAGACATATCCTTGGGAATGGCGGTAATGTTTTTCTTCAGCGTTTGTATATCCCAGACCCGCCGATCATCAAAATCAAATACGTTTTGAATCAGCTCTCTTTCCGTTTCTTCAATAGCACCTCCCTCCTGACTTTCCGTGATGATCATCCGGAGTTCTTCTTCCGTATGAATATCGTTGCCATGAATCGGCCGGATACCAATGGCTCGGAGAAGGAGATTTGCGATCCCATTGAGCAACCAAATGAAGGGCCGAAAAATAAAGTAGAATACCTTCATGGGCCAGGCGACCACAAAAGTCGTGGACGTGGGAAACTGTATGGCCAAAGATTTGGGTGCCAACTCTCCGAAGATAATATGCAAGACCGTGATGACCACGAAGGCCAAGGGGAGCGCAAGACTGTGGGCCGTCTGCTCCGAAAAGTTCAGATTAAACAGGTCGAAAGCCCTAATAATGAGCTTGGACATGACATCTTCACCCACCCAACCAAGTCCTAGAGAAGCCAAGGTAATCCCCAGCTGCGTCGCAGCCAGGTAAGAGTCAAGGTTGGCGATAATCGACTTTGCCGCCGCAGCCAATCGCCTATTCACCACGGAGCGGACTTCAAGCTGCGAGGAGCGCACCTTTACAATCGCGAACTCTGCGGCCACAAAAAACCCATTCAGAAATACGAGGAATAAGGTTAATAAAAGATCTCCCATAAATATCCGAATAAAACAAATCGGCGGGAATGCTAAGAGTTTTCACCCGCTGCAACAATCTGCTTATTTTATTCTTTGCGTAAAGTTAATGTTCGGAATTGAATCTGGAGCTAATATTTCCAAATTTTAAGAAACACCAAGGCATCGCGTCTCCATTCTTCTTTAATCTTCCTTGGTCTTCCTTTGGTCTTCCCTTGGCCTTCTCCTAGCCGCTCTTTGTCATCTCGAAAGCTCCTTTCTGCCGGCGCATGTTTTTTTCATGGCCTATTCTTAACCTCTTCTTGACGTCTTTTTGGTCTCTTCCTGGTCATTTCTTGGAAAGATTCAGTCCCCGATGGCCGGATTTGCCGACCTGCGATCCAAAAAAATGCCGCAAAATGTGAAAAATCAAATCCCCTGATCTATATTTAAGGCAAAATCCATTTACGGTGAAAAACTTGACTCCTCTCGTTGGCCTGGTTTTCTTGCTCCTTTTGAACAGCGCATGCAAAAAGACTTATGAGTGCACCTGTTATTACGACATTCTCGTAGAGCACCAGCTGGTGAATGTTTCTTCGGAAGTAAAAGAAGTCCGTGCGCATTCCGAAAAGGATGCCAAACGAGACTGTGCCGCCCACCATTTTAGCACGATTGACTTCCGTGGAAACGGAACAACGGCCCGTTGCTCCCTGAATTAGTGCCCCGGCTGCACCAGCAGGTTATTCGTACAGGCCTATTTGGCCTGTACCTCGCAGATAGAAATCCGACTAAGATCCATGCAGTTCTTCTCCGCCTCTGACTTGTTTTTAGCCGTGATCTGAGACTCGATGATCTTGCCTTGAGGATCGACACATCGACAATCATAAAACTTTTTGCAGGAGCTCATGGAAATGAAACAAATCGATGCGGCCAGACAAAGCCCGATCAAATTCCTCATGTAGATAAGTTTATTCTTCGCAAGATAAAAAAATAAAAAGATTTATTCCTAGTCTCTATTCAGGGTTTTCTGTTGATCTGCCGAAACTGGCGGATCCCATTGCAACCTTACCGGCCCCCCTTGCGGATAAGCGACGCAGGTCAATATCTTCCCCTCCTGCAGGTCTTTATCTGTCAACACTTCATTTTGGCGATGCCAGACCTCCCCTTCAGTTAGGTATGCCAGGCAGGAACCACACATGCCCACCTCACAGCTATAAGGGAGATCGAGGCCATGTTTTAAGGCCGCCTGTAAAATGGTATCGGGATAACCGGCCATGAACCTTTGCTGCTGGCCCTTCCATTCCAGCTCCACCTCATAGCTCCCCTTATCCTGCGGCCAATGCACGGTAACGCCCACCTGAGTATGAAAATGCTCGCGGCGAATCTGATCGGCCGAAAACCCTTGTTCAATCAGTCCAAACTGAATCATACGCATAAATGCATGCGGGCCGCAGGTAAAAAAAACGGTCCTTTCAGGGCTTGCCTTGGATAGCCGCGGCACCAGTCCTTCCAGTACCTGCTTACTCAGTCGGGCCCGAAGGAGATCCTTATTGGAGGAAAAGAATAGGTCAAGAACAAAGCGATCCTGATGCATTTCGGCCAACTGCTTCAGTGCATCATAGAAAAGGGTAGTGGAACGGGAGCTGTTGGCATAGACAAGCACAATCCGTCCAGCAAATCCCCGATGGAGCGCCGATTTAATCATCGAAAAGATCGGCGTTATTCCAATTCCTGCCGCAAAAAAGAAAAGCTGATCGCAATCGGATAGATCCTCAGGCAGGCAGAAGAGCCCCTGCACCCCTTTGGAAATCAAATAATCTCCAGGCTTAATCTGATCATAGAGATAACGAGACATGCGCCCATTGTCGATCCGTTTAAAACAAATGCCGGGTTGGGCATCCGAATCCGGACAGGTGTAAAATGAATAAGAGCGCAGCCACCGTTCCTCGGATTGGGGGTGAACCAGATTGAGGTACTGCCCCGCCTTATAGGGTCCGACTTGCAGGGGATCCAAGATTAGTTTCTTCACCCCATGGATCGGATATTCAACATCCAGGACTTTTAGCTTTTGCTGGGGAACCATAGGGCACAAAAATACCTAAGAATTTCCAATGGCCCCGGCCCTTTCCCATACCCAATAAACCGAATAGGGAACCCGGAGGTTCCCTATTTCGGCCATCTCTTCATGCCGCCCTTTAATTGGGCGCTCGGAATGGCTTATATCGATTGCTCGAGAATCGGAAATTCATATGAATTTCTGCCTGAGGTCGATCAAAAATAGATTGCGAGAGACGACGGGCACCGGGACTCTGGGTATCGTTCCATATCGGTTGCGTCCAGCGCGCATCCAAGCGAATGGCAGGACTAATTTGGAAACCAACCCCCAGCATGCCGCTTGCTCCCCAACGAGCGCCAAAATCCTCTACATGGATTCCGGGGCTGCGGTGCTCGAGGTTCACCGACCGCAAGCCCTGGTAGAACTGCTGGTTAAACGTTTTGCTCACGTCCTGAGCATCAATGGCCAGCTGATGATGGAGGACCCCTCCGCCAAGAATTACCCAACGCTTTAATGAATAGCTGACCATGAGGGGCAGCTCGAAACGACTGATTGTCGAATACTGGAACTGCAGACTCACCGAATCATAGCTGATCATCGACCCTTGCTGCGTATAGGTGGTATCTAAGCTTCCAATATAGCTCTCATCCTGGTACACCTTTCCATTGAAGCTATGTTTATACCGGATTGCCGTATGAATACCCCATTTGTCGTTGAGGCTCAAATTACCGGTGGCTCCAATTTGAAAGCCGCTCATGCTATACTTGCTTAAAGAGCTATGGACGCCGGCTACCAAGCCAGGGTAGAAGCGTGCCCGACCCAACTGGAACTTGGCATTGCGAACCATTTCCTCGAAAAACCGCGCTTTGCGATAATGCGTCCGCGTCTTTTGGGTCACCACTCGATAGTCGGACAAAGGCACCCATTGCGCATCCTGCTGGTTGGTCATCGCCGGATCTTCCCGGCTCATGTCCGTATGCTGCAAACTCAGGGCGGATCCCGAAATGGCCGTCGTGGGCTTCACCGCCAAATCTCCAGGCTCTGCATCTTGGCGGAGGTATTCGGCCACACCCATGTCAACGGTATCGGTCTGCCATCTTCCCTCGGCCGTCCATGATTTTCTGGTCTCAATGCGCTTCATCGTATCCCGTTTTAGCGAATTTAGCGAAGCCGTGTGGCCTTGGTCGGAAACCGATGCTTGATTCTTCCTTCCCTCCTGCGGGGCCGTCCCTGCAGAACTCACCGAAACTTCCTGGGACAGATTTGCCCTTTGCGCCTCCCCAACCGTCAAATCTGCTTCCCCGATGCCCGGAACAACTCCCGGTTCCCGCGGTTCCTGAAGATCCACCGTGGGAGGAAGATCCGCCACTCCGGATTGGATGCCGGATTCGATGTTCGAGCTAAAGGGTGAATGGGGTGAGTTTGGAATGAAGGCTCTTGCTAGGGCGGTCTCATCCTTATCCATGGCTCCGTCTTCCACAGCGCCCCGCTCATTCTGCGCCTCAGAAGGCGGATTATTGTCTAACTCATCGCTTTCGGACTCCTTGGCTAACTCATTGACAGTCAGCAGGTTAGATCTTTCGGATTTTCGTCCATCTGGACTGGAATTCAGGCCCCTATCATCGGCTTGACCCGAAGTCATTTCATCGGGCCGGCCAAGGGTTGCCTCAGCATTCCCTGAAGTCCCAGAAACCTCAGAATGCATGGGATCCATCTGATTCGTCTGATTTAATGCGGAAACACCCCTCCTTGCCCCCTGGACATCCTGCTCCATACCATCCGCTGTCCTTGAGGCCGCGATATCTACCTGTCCAGCGGCCGGAGTCCTATAGTTCGCAGAAGGAGCAAGCGGTGTGGCCGCCTTATTGGCCTGCATTTCCTGCATTATCTTTTGAGAAGGAGCCTCGCTAATTCCATTAGATTTCTTATTTAGATAGCCTTGTTTAGTGCTTTGATTATCAACGAGTTGCGAAGATTTCTCTGATTCATTGCCTGACTCATT
>CAZYEZ010000005.1:0-8223 GCA_964646775.1 uncultured Chitinophagaceae bacterium
GAACTACATAACAGACTGGGACTTACTTACGATCGATCCTACGCCTCGATTTCCCAATCGCATCTTAAGTACGCCTATCATGTACCTCGTTGGGCGACGAGTTTTGGGCTGGGAGTGCAGTATTTGAACTATGGAAGTTTCACGCAAACCGATATCCTGGGCCAGCAAAGAGGACAATTCCAGGCAAGGGATTATGCAATCAGTATCGGAGCCGGCCGGGCTTATGGAGAACGCTGGCGCTATGGAATGAACCTGAAGATGGCCCAATCCATGCTCGAAGCGCATCGGGCCTCTGCATTCATGGCAGATGTCGGTCTTGCATACTATGACAGTGCTCGCCTGCTGATGGTGGGGGTGCTTGCCCGGAACATGGGGACGATGACTCGAAGCTACCAGCCGGGAGGCGAAGTCGAACCTTTACCCTTCGATCTGCAGCTGGGGATCTCGAAGCGATTCCTTCATCTCCCGCTGAGGTTGATGGCTACCGTACATCATCTCTATGAATGGGATATCCGATATGACAACCCATTAGATCAGGATCGAACCTCCCTTTTTGGTCCGGTGGATTCAAATCAACGCCCAAAGAGCCATTTTGCAGACAAGCTGTTTCGTCATTTTATTTTTGGAGCCGAAGTCGAACTTGGAAAACGAATTCAAGTATCAGCGGGATATAATCACCTCCGTCGGGCGGAAATGGCGCTTAAAGAGCGACCTGGTTTGGCTGGGTTTTCCTTTGGCCTGAGCCTGGATCTCCAGGCTTTCCATATTCGGTATGGACAGCATCATTATCACTTGGCGGGAGCCCATCATGAATGGGGGCTGGAGATGGAGCTTTATCGGATCACGGGCTTAGGAAAGCTAGGAAAACGCATCGGCTGGGACCTAAGGGGCGCTCCCGAGGCCGCGACGGCACCTTGATCCTTGGCGGTCTAGGAGAGCCGGGAATCCCCGCGCCATCATTCCAAACTTTTTAGGGCATTATTTGGGGCTCTGGTCGCGGGCCGTGTCTCGGGTTTTGGGTATGCCCAGAATCCAGGAACTGAGTACAGGAATCAGGAAGATACTCAGGCTGAGCAAGGAGGTGATCAGATCGCCCCAGATCAGCGGATGTTCTCCAGGGGGCAAGTCGGAGCCCTGGGATTTAAGACAGGGTTGAGGCCCTTCCATAAAGGCGGTAAACGGATGGCAGGGATTGAAATGTGTGAAGAGAGAGCTGCAAAGTTTTAAACCTAAGATTAATATGACCAGGTAGGCGCAGACCGTTAGGAAGGGGTATTTTTCAATCAGGCGCACAAAGCCCTGGGCCACAAATCGCATGGCCAGAATGCCGATGAATACCCCCACCCAAATAAGAATCAGGTTGTTGGTGTAGGCATTGGCAGCAATGACATTATCAATGGAAAACGCCAGATCCATGAGCTCGACGAGGATGACCGTTGCCCAGAATGGACCAAAAGCACCCAGGGTCTTTCGATAGATCCAGGATTTTTTCTTTTGGCTGAGGTCAAGCTCGGGGTCGGGTTCTTTTTTCCCCCGCTTTAGGAAGTATCCTAAAGCCAGGAATATCAAATAGGCCCCACCCAAGGGTTTAAACCACCAGATCTGAATGAGGACGGCGGCAAAAAACAGACAGATACCTCGAAAAATATAGGCGCCTAGGATTCCATATTTCAGGGCCCGCTTTCGCTGCTCCGGAGGAAGGGACATGACCATCGTAGCCAGAACGGCCGCATTGTCGATGGAAAGCAAGCTTTCAATGAGAATTAGGTTGAGAATGACCGTTGTGGAAGCAAGCGGATGGTCAATAATCTGCTGAAACAGCACCGATAGATTCTCCATGAGATGGTAAAGTTACGGGAAAACCGAGCAGAATAGCGCAGCGCGCCCTTTGAAATTTCCGCTGATTCAGGACCGATATTTTTAGAAGTGCAGATTGACCTAAGTTTTTCTTTTCTTCGCCTCGTCGGCGACAACACGACATAGAATATGAAAACATCGGTACGATATCAGGGAAACTGGCTTGCAGTTCATGTATTACCTCAAGCTCGTCACAACGGGCTTCATTATGAGGTCAATATAAAGGGGTTTCCGAGATTCTATCTTAAATGGGTAGCCTCCGGACGTTTTGATCTATGCGACCCAAAGCAACCATCCATCCCCGATGAACTTATTCTGCTTGTCAGCGATGAAATAGAAAAAGAATTTGGACCCCCCGAAGTCTAACTTCTCGGTACACTACTTCAGATAATGAGGGAAGTGAACGCGGATCTCCACTCGACGATTCGCATCGCGACCCTCTTCGGTTTCGTTCGAGGCAACGGGATTCTCTTCCCCCCAACCTGAGGCGTAAACTGCATCTGTCCCCAGTCCCTGACTCCATAGCAGCGCCTGCACATGGGCGGCACGCTGTTGAGAGTAAGATTCGTTGATGAGCGGCGTCCCCGAATTATCGGTATAGGCGTCCACTTGAAAACGTACGTCTTTCTTGTCCAGCCAGAAATCAACCGATGCGCGAACCAGATCCTGCAGCGAGTCGGAGAGCTGAATCTGGTTCTTCTGAAAATGGAGAACCAGCAAAAGGGAGTCCTCGGTGGGGGGTTGATAGCCTCTTGGCAAAAGTCCAATATCCCATGTCATCATGAAGGTACTGTCGCTGTCGCGAAGGTCTAGACTATCCATTCTTGGCTGATAGTGGACGGTCGCCGTTTCGAGATGATATTGCTCCCCTTGGGGGAGGGTCATCATAAAACTTCCATCTCCTCGATTGGAAACGAATTGGTAGATGGGCCGCGGTTCGGGGTGGCGAAAAACAAGGATGCGGGAGTTGGGGAGTCGATGGCCTTCTAAACTATCCTTCGTTACCCCCTTGATGATCACGACCGGATTGGGCTTTAAGGAAGGAGGCACCAAACCATAGAAAAGATCAAACTGCCCCTGGGAACCCCCTCTGTCGCTGGAAATCCATGCTCGGTGCCCCCAAATATCCATGGTTAATGCGGATTCGTTTGCCGAGCTATTAAAAGGGTGGCCCAGGTTGGTGGGCGGGGACCAGACGGTATCCTGAATACGGCGGCTTAGGAATAAATCCTGCCCTCCATACCCGGGATGCCCATCGCTCGAAAAATAGAGGCTTTCATTATCGAGGTGAAGGAAGGGCATGGTTTCATCGCCTTCGGTGTTGATGGTGGGGCCAAGGTTGCGAGGGGCCTGCCATAGGCCGCCTTCAAAGCGGCTGACCCAAATATCCATTCCTCCGTACCCTCCTGGCCGATTGGAGGAAAAATAAAGTTCTCGATTGTCGGCAGAAAGGCAGGGCATGCCTTCATAGGCAGAAGTATTAATGGTTGCCCCAAAGCTCTGCGGGATGGACCAAACTGAATCGCCGGTGTAGGCCATATATAGATCGAATCCTCCGCGCCCCCAGCCACTTTCGCTTCGGGCGTCCGACCGGGTAAAGAAAATATAGTGGCCATCGGCCGAGATCATTTGCGCCAGCTCATGATTACGCGTATTGGGAGGGGAGCCAAAGGGCTTGGCGGTAAACCAGCCGCCGCAGGAATCTCGGTGGGCGTAATACAGATCTAAGTCCCCCCGAGGGCTGGGGCGGCTAAAGTACAGGGTTTGGGTATCGGTAGCCAGACTGGGAGAGAGTTCCGGGAGGGGGCTATTGACGCGGGCATCCAGGCGTCTCAGCTGGTAGGTAGTGTCTTTGGGAGGCTGGCTGGAAAGAAACCGGGCCTGTTTATGTACTTTTTCCCATTCGGGACTCCCATCCATGGGCTCGGCGGCTAACAGTCTCAATGCTTCCTCTGCCCTGCCCTGGTGTATCAGGCAGCGAGCTAGGGGAAGAGCAAAGGCTCTACGCTGCTGCGGTAAGGCAGCGATGGCCTTTTTAAACACTTGGCTTGCCTCCTCGTAATCCCGAGCATGGAATAGCCATGCGCCAAGCGCACCGTAGGCGTTTTGGTATCGAGGGTCGATGCGAATTGCCTGGCGCATCGAAGCGATGGCCTTTTCCGGCTCTGACTTTCGATGCCATTCCATCGCCTGATTAAAATACTTTTCCGCCCTGGAGGGAATCTGCGCGGCCAGATCCCCTACCAGCGTGAAGCTAAGTATCATCCCAAAGACAAGCCTGCGCATGAGGTAAATTTAATACCAAAAAATCCGTTTTCCCTGAAATACCGAACTTTAGGATTCACCGAAGCGAATTTTATCAGATCATGCAAGTGATTTCATGTCCCCAGTGCCAGCACGAATTTAAACCGCCCGACCTCTTGCGCGAGCAGATTAGAAATCAGTTCAGAGAGGAGATGAGCATCTGGAAGAAGCAGAAAGAAGAGAGTTTTCAGGCGCGCGAGGCTCAATTAAATCGCCAACTGGCCGAAAAGGAAATCGAGTTTATTAAAAAGAGAGAGGAAGATCGGCAGCGACTGGCCCAACAGATAGAGCAGGAACTGCAGAAATCCATGAGCACCCAATACGAAGCAAAACTTCAGTATTTCGAGGAAAAAAATCAGCAGCAGGAGCAGGCCCTCAAGGAGGCGCAGGCTACTTCCATTGAATTATTGCGCGTCAAAGAGGAGCTTCGGCAGAAGGAAAATGCCATGGCCTTGGAGATGGAAAGGGCGCTGATGCAAGAAAGAGAGCGGATCAGGGAACAGATTAAGAATGAAACAACGGAGTGGCAGAAAAGACAGGAGCAGGATTATCAACTAAAGATCGCAGAGCTGGAAAAGCAGCTGGACTCGCAAAGAAAGCTTGCCGATGAGATGAAGCGCAAAGCCGAGCAGGGATCCATGCAGCTACAGGGCGAAGTCCAGGAGATTGCCTTAGAGAATCTTTTGCGCCAGGCTTTTCCTTATGACCTGATCGAAGAGGTGGGAAAAGGAGTAAGAGGGGCCGATTGCATTCAGACCGTAAATGGTCCCTATGGACAGCCCTATGGAAAAATCATTTTTGAAAGCAAACGCACCAAAGAGTTTAGCATGGATTGGGTGGATAAGCTCAAAGACGACATGCGAAACCTGGGTGCCGATGTGGCCGTAATCGTGACCCAGACCATGCCGAAGGGTATGAAGGGGTTTGGTCAGATTGACGGGGTATGGGTCTGTCATTTTTTTGAAGTGCGAGCCGTCACCGAAGTGCTCCGTGATCTGATCACCAAGGTGTATATGGCAAGCCGCGCCCAAGAGAATAAAGGGGACAAAATGACCCTTTTGTACGAGTATTTGATCAGCGCTGAGTTCGCCGAACAATGGAAAGCGATTCGGGAAGGGTTTATGTCCATGCGCCTTTCCTTGCAAAAGGAGAGAAACCAAATGGAAAAGCTCTGGAAGGCGAGGGAAAAGCAACTTGACCGGGTCCTATTAAACGCCGCACAAATCAAAGGCTCCATCGAAGGCATCTCAGGCATGGAACAACTCGATTTTGACCTCATTGATGAGGAGCAAAATCAAGGATTACTGGATTAAATGGCGCCCGATTTTTAGATTGAAAAAGGGTTCCGGTAAGCATCGAGGAAGGCAGACCAGATCTCTGCGACGATTTCGGCGGCCGGCTGAATTTTTGTAATGGAGGCGCTTACTTGTCCAATTTCCAGCTCCCCTTCATCCAAATCCCCTTCAAACATGCCTTTTTTGGCGCGTGCGCGCCCTAGGAGTTCTTGCAGGGACTCGGCATCGGCTCCCTGATCTTCCAGCTTTTTTACCTGCTCATAGAAAGCGTTTTTTATCAGCCGAACCGGGGTGAGCTTCTTTAGCGCCAGCTGGGTATCGCCCTCCTGAGTCTGTAAAATGCGCTCCTTAAAAGCGGGATGCGAGGAGGCTTCATGGCTGCAAACAAAACGGCTTCCGATTTGTACCCCCTCGGCGCCCAGGGCCATAACGGCATACATGGCGCGTCCACTGGCAATTCCTCCTGCGGCAATCACCGGGATCTGGACGGCATCCCGGACGGCGGGAATGAGGCACAGGGTGGTGGTTTCTTCCCGGCCATTATGGCCTCCTGCCTCGAAACCTTCGGCGACCACCGCATCCACTCCCGCGTCCTCTGCTTTTTTGGCGAATCGGCTGCTGGATACCACGTGGACGACACGGATGCCCGAAGCCTGAAGCCGAGCCGTGTATTTTTTTGGATTGCCCGCCGAACTAAAGACGAAAGGAACATCTTCTTTCTCTATGATGTCGAGGTGCGCGTCGATATCGGGGTAGAGCAAGGGAAGGTTCACCGCAAATGGGCGATCGGTTGCCTTCCGGTACTTACGAATATGTTCGCGGAGCACGTCGGGATACATGCTTCCTGAACCGATAATGCCCAGGCCACCCGCTTTGCTCACGGCGGCGGCGAGTCGCCAGCCTGAGGCCCAGATCATCCCTGCGCCGATGATTGGATAAGTAATATTAAAAAGGCGGGTTACTCGGTTATCCATTCCCTGGCCGTCTTGCCGAATCGCGCTTTCCGATTTCATCATGGGCGTGTTTTTGAAGATTTTTGATAGAAAAGTGTATGTCCGTTCTCTGGCCGGAGGACGGCCTGAGCCGTTTCTTGAATCTGCCGGGCGTCAACAGCCAGATATTTAGACCACTCCGTGTTGATTAAATGGGCGTCGCCTAGAAGTTCGTAATAGGCTAGGTTGCTGGCCCGGGATAGCAAGGACATGTTTTCGAAAGCCATCACGGATTCTACCTTATTACGTACTTTCTGAAGCTCGGCATCCGATATTCCGTTTTCTAGCAGCTGGGTCAGCTGGTCTTCAATCGCTTGATTTGCTTTTTGGGGATCCTTGTCGGCCAATACCTTTCCTTCGATTACCAGCAAGCCCGGGTCAAGGCTACCCGTGTGATAGCAATGGATTTCGCTAAACCAGGGGTTTTCTTTAACCAGCGACTGGTAGAGCCTGGAGGCATAACCATTGCCCATGATTTCCGTAATTAGATCGACGGGAATATAACTGGAGCTGAGCCGGTCGCCGATATGCCAAGTTTTGTAAATGGCCGTAAGCGGCACCTCGGATTCTACCCATTTTTCTTCATAGGTTATGTCCGGCGTTTCCATGGGCCAGTGGCGCGTTTTCAAGGGTCCAGGCGCTATCGATCCGAACCATTTTTCTACCAAGGGGCGGGCTTTCTCGGCCCGAATATTCCCAGCAATACAGAGGATCGCATTCGCGGGATGGTAATAGCGCTTATAGAAATCTGCGACCTCATCCAGCGAAGCCTCCGCAATATGCGAAAGATTTTTTCCGATGGTCATCCACTGATAGGGATGGACTTTATAAGAAAGGTCCCGAACTTGAAACCAGGCATCCCCGTAGGGCTTATTTAGATAATGTTCTTTGAACTCTTCGATAACAACCTTGCGCTGCACCTCTAGGCTTCGCTCATTAATGTCTAACCATTTCATGCGGTCGCTTTCCAGCCATAGCGCCGTTTCTATATTTTCGGCCGGAATCTGGATATAGTAGTTTGTAAGGTCGTTGGTTGTATAAGCATTATTCTCTCCCCCCGCCCTTTGTAAAGGCGTGTCAAATTCGGGTGCATGGAGGCTGCCCCCAAACATGAGGTGCTCGAAGAGATGGGCAAACCCGGTGCGTTCCGGGTCTTCATCGCGGGCGCCGACATCATAGAGGATATTGACGGCCACCATGGGTGTATTCTCATCTGTATGGAGGAGTACTCTCAGTCCATTACTTAACACAAATCGTTCAAACTGGATCATAGCGGATCATAGAAGAGGTTGTGGAGACCAAAGGTAACAAATCAGCGCATCGCGGCCCCGGTCTGCCCTGAACGAATGGGTATTAAGTTTCCGGGGCCCGGAAAACCAGAACCCCTATTTCTCTTTGTCGGATTTCTCTTTATCGATGCGGGCTTTACTCAGGGGGTTTCTGGTATTTTCTTCATACTGATTCCTTTGCCTTAGTAAGTCGACGGCGGAGAATAAGGCCTGCTGAAAGGAACGGATATCTGCCTTGTTTTTCCCGGCGATATCGAAGGCGGTTCCATGATCCGGTGAAGTGCGTATTTTCGGCAAGCCTGCGGTGAACTGGACGCCGGCCCCCGCCGCCAAGGTCTTGAAAGCAACCAGACCTTGGTCATGATACATAGCTAGAATTCCATCAAAAAAGGCATGATCACCCCGTGCAAAGAAAGAGTCGGCGGCATAGGGCCCATAGACCAAGGCCCCTTTCTTTTGCATGCTTTCGATCCAGGGCAGTAGGGT
>CAZYEZ010000005.1:8233-22303 GCA_964646775.1 uncultured Chitinophagaceae bacterium
TTCCTTCCCTAGACTTCCTCGATCCCCGGCATGGGGGTTGAGGCCGAGGAGCGCAATCTTAGGCCGATCTATCCCAAAGTCGCGAACCAGACTATCGCGGAAAAGCAGGTATTTAGACTGGATGCGCTCGGGAGTTATGGCTGCGGAAACGTCTTTTAGAGGCAGGTGCTCCGTTACCAGGGCAATGCGCAACGAATCATGGAACAGGAGCATCAGCACATCTTTGGCCCCGAGTTGTTCTTTTAAAAAAGGGGTATGGCCAAGAAACGGAAAGTCCGAGCTATGGCTGTTGGCCTTATGTAAAGGGCCGGTCACCAGGGCATCAATCTGCCCGTCTTTTAGGCATTGGGTGGCGACCATTAGGGAGCGGACGGCATATTTGCCTCCCGTGTCGGTAAATACACCGGGCTGTAAGGGGACTTCTTCTTCCCAGCAGTTGAAAACATTGGTTTGCTTGGGGTTGATCCGCGAGAAGTCTTTGATCGAGTGAAAGCTGAAAGGATGATCAGGGATGCCCTTCCTATAAAAATTAATCAGTTTATTGGAGGCAAAGACGACCGGTGTCATCCATTCAGTAATCCGGTTATCGGAGAGGGTTTTGATAATCAGCTCCGGGCCGATGCCATTCAGGTCACCGGTCGAAATGCCGACGATGGGTTTTTCTGATTGTGGTTTTCCTTGCATGAGTATAGGGAAACGAAAGTTAGGATTCAGTAGTCGATGAGTAATGGGAGAAGAAATCCAGGATCATGCGAAGTCCGAATCCCGTTCCTCCCGCAGCTATATAGCCTTTTCGGCTGTTGGCAAAAGAGGTGCCTGCGATATCGAAATGCACCCATGGGTAATCGGTAAAATGTTCCAGGAATTTTCCGGCCGTGATGGCGCCGGCTTTGGGCCCGCCAATATTTTTGAGGTCCGCAATCTCAGACTGAATTAATTCTCCGTATTCCGCCCAAAGCGGGAATCGCACCATGCGCTCGTGCTGACGGAATCCAGCCTGGGAAAGCTGTTCGTGTACTTCTTCGGGGGCCGTTCCCATACTAACCATGGCAAACTCCCCAATGGCCACGGATGCAGCGCCCGTCAGGGTGGCAAAATCAATGACCAGTTCGGGTTGGTAGCGTTTGGCCCAATGAAGTGCATCGGCCAGCACAAGCCTCCCCTCTGCATCCGTGTTTAATACTTCGACGGTGGTTCCCGCGTACATGCGAATGATGTCACCCGGGGAATAGGCTTTCTGGCCAATTCGATTGTCTGTAGCCGGAATCAGCACGATTACGTGCAAGGGAGCATTCAGTTTTGCCAAAGCATAAAGGGCCGCACTAACGATGGCCGCGCCGCTCATGTCTGACTTCATTCGGTCCATGGACTGAGGGGTCGGTTTAAGACTGAGCCCCCCGGTATCATAGACAATGCCTTTCCCTACCAGGACGATGGGCTTTTTATTTTTGGGGTTCTTAGGTTTGTGCTCGGCCACAATAAAGGCGGGAGGGTCCTGACTGCCCTGGTTCACGGCCAGGAGGCCGCCCATGTTTTCGGACTGGATTTTTTTCTCGGTCAATACCGTCACTTTGAATCCTGCTTCTTTCCCCATCCGCTGAACTTCCTTGCCGAGTTGGGTGGCCGTCAGGTAGTTCGCCGGGTAGTTAACCAGGTCACGTGCCTGATAAAGGGCGCCGATGGTTACGGCGAGCTTCTGGCAATCGGCCGCGGTGACAGACTTGGAATCGAGGGCGATTTTTTTCAAATGGTGTTCTCCTTGAGGCTTGGACCGATACACCCGAAACTGATAGTTGGCCATGGCTATCCCTTCGGCCATAACATAAGGCCAGACCGGGTTCTCGCCCCAGCTCTTGATGAAAATATCACGAATTCCCTTCTCCTGAATCATTGCCTGAAGTCGGGCTCCGTCCTTGCGGATTTTTTCGGCCTGCTCCGCTTCCGATGCCTGGGATTCCCGGATCAGGTAGACGAAGATCCACCGCCCCGAAACATAAACCCAGCTGATGGAGCGCTCATCCTTGAGGTCTTCTTTGACAAATTTTTTGGCCGAGTCGGGGAGTTCCTTGACCTCTTTTAAGTCATTGAGATCCGAAACCAGCCAAACCTGATCTCTTTTTCCCGGACTACTTGTTCTCACAAATTCCATGATCCCTGTATTATGGTTTGCTACAAAGATATAATCCCTAGCCACAGTTTGGCAGCTTTCTGGCTAACTTTGCCCCGGGATTTGGTTACCGTTCCCCGGATAAACCAAGGATGATTCCTTTAATATGGCATTACCGTATCGATTAAAAAAGCATCTTGGGCAACATTTTCTTCATGACGAACAAAGAGCCCGGCAAATTGTTGAGCTCTTAAGTGAAGTCCCCCCTTTACCTTTACTAGAGGTAGGTCCCGGGGGCGGCGCTTTAAGTCAGTGGCTGCTAAAGAAGCCATGGCCAGCCTTTCTGGCCATCGACGTCGATGAAGAAAAAATTCAGTACCTAAAGTCCCGGTTTTCGGATCAATCGGAGGTGTGGGTATTAGGGGATATTCTAAAAATGGATCCACCTTTTCAGCAACCCTTTCGCGTGATTGGCAACTTCCCCTATAATATATCTTCGCCGATCCTCTTTCGGATTCTGGATTGGGAGGACCAGGTTCGGGAAATGGTGGGCATGTTCCAAAAAGAGGTCGCCCAAAGAATAAGCGCGGGTCCGGGGTCTCGGGTTTATGGGATTCTGAGTGTATTGACCCAGACCTTCTATTCCGTGCAATATGAAATGGATGTGCCGCCTTCGGCCTTCACCCCGCCGCCGAAAGTTGATAGCGGCGTCCTGCGCATGGTTAATCTTGACAACCCTCACGGCATTAAAGATCGCATGAAGTACAGGACTTTGGTCAAAACCGCATTCAATCAAAGGCGTAAAATGCTTCGCAATGGACTCAAAGGACTGCTGCCCCCCGAAAAAAGAGATTGGCCCCTGCTCGATCAACGTGCCGAACACCTTTCCGTGGAAGATTTTGTTCACTTGTATGAATACTGGCAATCATGAGCCATTTGACTGATTCGTCCCCGATTGTACTTATAGGCGCCCCGGCGGACGCTCAATTATTGTCGGGTTTAGAAGAGCGAGGATTTGTCTGCCGTTATCGGCCAGGTATCCATGGCCAGCAAGAAGCCTTTCGCGCCATTCAGGGATGCCAGGGGTTGATTACCTCAACCCGCATCAAAGTCGATCAAGGCCTGCTGGAACAGGCCCCCGATCTGCGCTGGATTGGCCGCATGGGCTCAGGAATGGAGATCATCGATTTAGAGGAGACAGAACGCCGGGGCATCTTTTGCTTTAGCAGCCCGGAGGGGAATGCGATGGCCGTCGCGGAACACGCCCTTGGTATGATGATCGCCTTGGGGCGTCGCATTCTTAGAGCCCAGGGCGAGCTTCAGAACGGAATTTGGCAAAGGGAGGAAAATCGGGGATTTGAACTGGGCTCCAAAACCCTAGGCATCATAGGGATGGGCCATACAGGCAAAGCCCTGGCGAGGCTGCTTTCGGGTTTTTCCACCCGGATCATCGGCTACGACATCGACCCCGAAGTCCGGTTTCCGGAAGGGGTCCAGCGCGTTTCATTATCTCAGCTTCAGAACGAGGCGGAGGTTTTGAGTTTTCACGTGCCCCTAGATGTCCGCACGCATCATTACTTTGACCGGGATTTCTTGCATCGCATGAAGCATCCGTTTTTATTGGTGAACACGGCCCGGGGTCCGATTATAGATCGGGAAGCTTTGGTCGAAGGCATGGAGAGGGGGCAAATCATCGGTGCCTGTTTAGATGTCTGGGAACAGGAGCCCCTGTCCAGGATGGAAGAACGGTCCAGGGAGGTTTTCATGAAGCTTGTAGAAGATCCCCGATGCATTATAACACCCCATATCGCCGGATACAGCCATGAGGCCTTAAAAAGAATGGGAGACGTATTGCTCTCCAAACTAGACAAAATCGTCCTTTTAAAGGGAAAAAATGACGCTGGATCAACCCCCTCATAAGCAACGATATAGATGGGTTTTCCTGCTATTTGACAAATATTATTGCAGGTGTTCGGAGTTTTAACAGAAGTTTCTATCTTTACCGATCATTTGGTTAATAATTATTTAATGCAGAACATGGCACCTACACTACGCTATTTATTTGTTTTACTCTTTGTAAGCATGGCGGGTACCGCCTTTGCGCAAAGCGGTGAGATTAAAGGAACTGTTTTGGATGATAAAAATGAACCCTTGATCGGTGCGATCGTTCAGGTCTTGCAAGGGGGAATATCCAAAGGAGGGGCCGCCACAGACTTTGATGGTAATTATAGCGTGAAGCCGTTAGCAGCGGGACGTTATGATGTGCGCATCTCCTATTCGTCCTATAAAACAAGTTTGACTACAGGCGTTATCGTTAGCCCGGACCAGACCACGGAAGTAAGTGTTAAACTGGAACTGAGCTCCACAGAACTGGAGGCCGTAACGGTTACAGCCTACAAGATTCCACTGGTAGATAAATACGCGCCCGGTGGTTCCACCGCCATCGGCGCCGAGCAAATGGAAAAAATGCCGGTTCGGACTACCGACGGGGTAGCTTCTACGGCGGCGGGCGTTTATGCCAACCCCGATGGAGGCCTGAATATGGTGGGAGGCCGGTCGGAAGGTACCCTATACATCATTGATGGGGTGCAGGTTCGAGGCGGCCAAGGACGGAATATCCCTCAGAATATGGTAGATCAGGTGCAGGTTTTGACCTCTGGTCTGTCCGCCCGTTATGGAGACGCCTTGGGAGGTGTTGTAAACATCACGACGAAAGGAACAACCAGCGAATTGATGGGGCAGGTGCTTTTGGAGCGTTCTGTAGAAGGCTTCGGTCATAATTTGGCCAACTTTTCTCTGTTGGGGCCTTTATTCAGCAAGCATGTGGATGGCGTGAAGAAACCCGTCGTTGGATTTGCTTTGGGTGTTGACGTATTATATGATGAGGATCGCCGGCCTGCTTATGGCGGGAACTATGTACTGAAAGATGATGTGTTGGCCGGACTTCAGGCGCGCCCCCTCACCGCGGTTTCAACGCCGACGGGAGCCACCGCTTTCCGTCAATCCGCAGAAAGAATCCGCATGGATGATATGGTATTAGAAAAGAAGCGCACCAACGCGGAAGTGTTTGAAGGCCGGGTGAATGGAAAACTGGATTTTCAGCTTTCCGATAACCTGACCATGACTTTTGGTGGAAACCTGAACTATTTTAATACCAGAGCTTGGATTCGTAGTTGGACCCTTTATGCACCCGACGCCATGCCTACGGATGAGCAGATTGTCGGAAGGGGATTCTTACGTTTGACTCAGCGTTTTGGCAGGGCGAACACATCGACCAATGAAGAGGGCGAAGAAGAGAAAAAGCCACTGATATCCAACGCTTACTATTCTATTCAAGCGGATTATCAAAAGGATTACTATTCCAGGGATAACCGGGACCACGGCCGCAATCTCTTTAATTATGGTTACGTAGGTAAGTTCTATACAGATTATGAAACCGTATTTGCACCGGGCGTGGATGATACCACCGGCTTGCTGGGTATCGTTATGGTCACCGATCATCAAGCCAGCGGTGTTCGTTTTCAGCGTTCCGAGCTGAATCCGATTCTGGCCAACTATACCAGCCAGTACTTTAATGAGCAACCGGTGGTACCTGCGACCATTGCGGGGGTTCGTGCTACGGGAGCCTTATTGAATGGGGATATGCCTCCTTCCATTTACTCTGCTGCCAACCGCGGCGGTTGGGCTAATGTGGGTACGGCCTTGAACTTTTTCCAGTATCGGGATTATGATCAGTTTGCCGTTACGGCCGACGCCTCATTTGATCTGCAGCCGGGTAAAACCCGCCATGCCATTGAGTTTGGTCTCTACTATCAGCAGCGTACCGAAAGGTTCTATGCGGCGGAGGCGAGCCTGGGAACCAATAACATCTGGCAATATATGCGCCAGCTAACCAACCAGCATATCAGCTTGGACAAGGCCAATCCGATCCTGTTGGTGAATGGGCAGCGCTACACCCGCGAAGACTATGAGAATGGCCTGGTGTCTTTCTCTCCTTTCGATACAATTATATATAACCGTACGGCCAATGCAGCGGCTCAGACAACTTTTGACCGCAACCTGAGAGCCCGTCTTGGAGCCAGCGCTACCGATTATATCGATGTAGATAACTATGATCCCGAGACTTTCTCTCTAGATATGTTCTCCCCCGACGAACTCCTGAATAACGGGGATAAGTTCGTGACCTACTGGGGATACGATTATTTAGGAAATCGTCAGACCGGGCAGGTTAACTTCAATGACTTCTTTACCAAGAAGGATGAGAACGGAAACTATACCAGGGAAGTCGGAGCCTTCCGCCCCAACTACATTGCAGGTTATATTCTGGACAAGTTCCAGTTTAAGGACATCCTCTTTAACGTGGGCGTTCGTTTCGACCGCTTTGACGCCAACACGAAAGTGTTGAAGGATCCCTATTCTTTATATGAGGTAAGGGATTTGGCAAGCTCACGCACCGAAGTGGTTAACAACTTTAACGGAAGCCATCCCTCGAATATGGGAGGTGATTATGTAGTCTATGTAAACACCAATGAGACGACCCGTCCAAACGTTGTTGGATATCGGGACGGGGACGACTGGTACGATCCCTTCGGTCGTCGAGTAGAAGATCCCGGGGTATTAAGACAATATAGTAATGGTCGCGACCCGCAACCCTTACTGGTAGACCCCAATGTGCGGATTACCGATTCTACTTTTGATCCCAATTCTTCTTTTACAGACTATAAGCCTCAGCTGAATGTGTCACCACGGATTTCATTCTCATTCCCGATTTCCGATGTAGCACTCTTCTATGCGCATTATGACGTAATGGTTCAGCGTCCTACGAGCTCTAGCGTTTTTGCTTCTCCCGTGGATTATTATTTCATGACAAATAATGACAATCGGATTATCAATAACCCCAACCTCAAACCACAGAAAATGTTTGACTATGAGGTTGGATTCCAGCAGCAGCTGACTCGGAGTTCTGCGATTACCATTTCCGGTTTCTACAGAGAGCGGAAGGATATGATCCAGATTCGGCCTTATTTGTATGCTTGGCCCCGCACCTATTATACCTTCGGGAATCGGGACTTCTCGACGACCAAGGGGCTAACCTTGAAGTATGATCTTCGTCGGACGGCCAACCTGATGATGAACGTAGCCTATACCCTGCAATTTGCAGAAGGTAGTGGTTCCGGAACGGCTTCAGGAAACGCAGGCGGAAGCACCTTTGTGTCTAACAATGGTTTGATGGCCAACTTTATCAGCGCAGGCTTGCCGGATCTTCGCTATGCCTATGCGCTTGATATCGACTCTCGTCATAACTTAGCCATCAACTTGGATTATCGTTATTTCGATAACCAAGGGCCCATGATTGGTAACACCTATATCTTCCAGAACATGGGTGCTAACCTGATCTTCCGTACCCGTAGTGGAGAGCCTTATACGCGCTATTCGCTTCCCCACCCGCAAAGAACGGTGCTGGGTCAGCTGAATGGATCTCGCTACCCCTGGCACTACAATATTGATCTGAAAATCGATAAGGATTTCCGGATCGGCATGGGTACCAAGAAGACGGAAGACGGAGAAGTTGCTCGTAAACCCTTTGTTGTTAATGCATTCGTCTTAATTCAAAATCTGTTGAACAACCGCGATGTACTCCGTATCAATGGATACACGGGTCGTCCCGATGATGATGGATATCTGACTTCTCCTCAAGGGATCGTGAATGGACGGAATCAGACCGACCAGCAATCCTTTATCGATCACTACTCTTTATTACTTATGGATCCCTTTGCTTTGGGAGCTCCAAGAAGAATTAACGTAGGGTTGCAGTTTAATTTTTAAAATCGTTGATTAATCACACCAGGTTATGAAAATAAATAAGAATACAACGTTTGTCGTTGCGCTTTGCTCATTGCTCGGAATGGGAAGTGATTTGGCGGCCAAACCGAATGTGCCGGGTAGGCCCGGGGGAAAACCCGGGGGCGGCGATCTCATTGGCCAATTGAAGACGACGGCAACCTGTCGTCCGGCGGAAGCAGGGATAGACCTTGATATTAATAATGTGCGTGCGCGCCTGATGACGGGCGGTGATATGTGGTGGGATAATGGGTTGAGTGTAGCCCGTTATGAAGTGCCTAAAGGTTCCATGAAGAACTCCTTGTTTGCGGGTTCTGTCTGGATTGGAGGCTTTGACCCTCAGAGACAGCTTAAAGTTGCGGGTCAGACTTATCGACAATCCGGGAATGACTACTGGCCTGGTCCCCTGGATGCCAACGCAGAGATTGATGCCAACACCTGTTCGGAATGGGATCGATTCTGGAAGGTGAACGCAGAAGACATCAACCGGTTTAGAGAGCTGGGAGATTACGCGGCTGCGGCGAATGATCCGAGCTACGATGTGATTTTCCAATGGCCCGCCAAAGGAAACCGTAATGCAGTTGGCCGGAACCTGAATAACCTGGAGATTCCGGATGATAAGAATTACGCGCCTTTTGTGGATGTATCTGGACCAGCCGGTGTTCCCGACGGGATCTATAACGCCGAATACGGGGATTATCCCGATATCCGGGGTGACCAGTTTATCTGGTGGATTTTCAATGATAAAGGGAACACCAAAGGGGAGTCCCAAACCGAAGGAATCGGCGTAGAGATCCATGCCAGTGCTTTTGCTTACTCGACCAACGATCAGTTGAACGACGCGACCTTCTATAACTATAAGATTCACAACCGGGGGAACCTAACCCTGGACAGCACATTTATTGCGACCTGGACGGATGCCGACCTGGGTTATCATTTGGATGACTTCATTGGTTGTGACACCACCCGGAGTTTGGGTATCCTGTATAACGGTAGGAGTGAAGACGGCCAGGGAGAGCCTTCTTCCTATGGTTCCCGTGTTCCGATGGTTGGAATCGACTTTTTCCAAGGCCCGATCCGCTATTATGATTCGGCAGGGGTGACCCTTTCCGAAGAGTTGGGAATGTCTGCATTCACCTACTATAATAACGACTGGACGGTTATTGGTAACCCTAGAAACGGCGTACATATGTACGGATACATGACGGGTACGATTACCAACGGTGAGCATTTTACCAATGACTTCGCTGGTCCTGGCATTCAGTCGAAAGGATATGGATCCGGTCCGATTACCAAGTTTGTATATCCTGGAGATCCCTCCAAACCGAATGAATGGTCAGAGTGTTCCTGTAACAATAACCCCTTCGACCGGCGCTTTATTCACTCTTCAGGACCTTTCCGTCTTGATCCAGGGGTGGAGAATAGTGTGACCATCGGAGCCATTTGGGTTTCTGATGCGGGCGGATGTCCAAATACTTCCTTTAGCAAGATTCGGGTGGCCGATGACCTTGCTCAGGCCCTGTTTGATCGTAACTTCGAGACCCTGGAAGGTCCCGAGGCGCCCGATTTGACGGTTAGGGAAATGGACAGAAAATTGATCTTCTATTTAACCAACCCCGAGAACAGCAACAACTATCGGGAGCTTTATGGCCGTGATACGGCGAGCAAGTACCGTGTTAATGCCTTAACGGTTAAGCCAAAAGCTCAAGGCGTCGTTGCCGACTCTTTGTATAAGTTCGAAGGTTATCGCGTATTCCAGCTGCGCAATGGTTCGCTGCAGCCCTCCGATATCTATGACGAAAACGGAGAGATCAATACAGAGAATGCCCGGGAGGTATTCCAGTGTGACCTGAAAAATGGCATCAAGCGCATTATCAACTATGAGCGGAACACAGATGTTAGTGATACAACCTGGAGACCCATTGTCAAAGTCGTGGGTAAGGATAGTGGTATCTCTCACAGCTTTGAAGTAACGATTGACCAGTTCGCTTCCGGTACGGATAACCGCATTGTAAACTATCGCAATTACTACTTCTTGGCCATCGCTTATGCGCATAACGACTTCACTTACGATCCAATCACCCAAACCGGTGGCTTTGATCCGAAGAATGAAGATTCCACCCAGGATATCGCCTACCTGGAAAGCTCTAAAGCGGCGGGTGGTTCGAACCTGGCTGTGGTATCGGCCATGCCCAATCCCGCAAACGGAGATATGGGTACCGTTTTGAATTCCGACTATGGCTCTGGCGTAATTATCAAGCGCCTGGAAGGAAAGGGCAATGGAGGGAACTTCATCTCCATTGACGAAGAGACCGAAGAAGCCATTCTGAACAGCCCCAACCATATGGCTTTGGAGCCTGTATATAAGCCTGGCCAAGGTCCCGTAGATATCAAAGTGATTGACCCGGTAAAGGTGAAGCCTCATGATTGGGAGATCCGCATCACCGGCCCTGTCCATACCGATTCTACCTTAGGAGTGGAGTATGGCGCCAGCTGGGAGCTTCGGAACCTGACGAATTCAGAGGTCATCTATAGTGAGCGGAACCTTTCTATTCTTAACGAGCAGATTCTTGAAGAATACGGACTCGCCGTATCGATTCAGCAGGTGGCGCGTCCTGGCGATGATCAAGTGAATGGAAACGGATACATTAGTTCGGACGCCATATTCATGGACGCCGGAAAGCCATGGCTTGCCGGGGTTAATGATGCGGAAGGAAGCGATATGCTGAACTGGATTCGCGCGGGTGGTAACTTTGTTGCCCCAGACCCAGACAATCCCGAGCCATGTAACTTCAATGATAACAACTTTGACACGGTAGCTCAGGTATATGAGAGCCTATTGTC
This sequence comes from uncultured Chitinophagaceae bacterium, assembly GCA_964646775.1. Taxonomy (GTDB): domain Bacteria; phylum Bacteroidota; class Bacteroidia; order Chitinophagales; family Chitinophagaceae; genus CAYPQN01. The sequence goes on from CAZYEZ010000005.1 coordinate 19,026, forward strand.
TAGCAACAGCCTTCTGGAAGGAACCTGGACTGCTTATACCATGGGTTCAACAGAGGTTACGCCAGGTTGTGGATTTGGTACGGTTAGAGCCTCTTCTCAAGTGGGACTGTCACGCCTTTCCAGTGTGGACGTGGTATTCACTTCCGATCGCTCCAAATGGACTAAAGTGGTTGTACTGGAAATGCAGGAAGACCAACTGTTGGCCCAGGGAGGAGCAAGGAAGTTTGATCCGCGCAGTCATCCTAGCTGGAACGGAGATTTAGATAGCGAGGGTCGCCCCGTTTATTCTACGATTCCCGGGGACACTGCTTTCTCTTGGTTCCCCGGATATGCCATCAACCAGGAAACAGGGGAGCGACTGAATATCGTGTTCGGAGAGGATTCCTGGCTGGAGTCCCAGAACGGCGCCGATATGATCTGGAATCCTACCAGCGATCTGATTTCCATCCAGGATAATCGGGTGAACTACCTCTACGGTGGCAAGCATGTGATCTATATCCTGGAAACCCGCTATGACGGCGGCGAGCGATTCATGAGAGAACTGAGCTCCGGAATTATTGCCCGTCAGCAAGCCTATCAAAGGTTTATCTATACCGGATTCCCCTTACTGAACCAGGGCTTTGATTTCTTGCCGCTCTCAGAAGGCCAGATTCCGACGGAAACCAGAATTCGGATTCGGGTAGAGCGTCCTTATGCACGCTTTAGCGCAGGAAATACCAACCAGCATGGAGGATTGCCCCTGTATTCGTTCAGCACGAAGGAATTGGCGCCCACACCGCTGGATGAGAATCCGACGGCTGATAAGGACGAACTGCTTTCTCGTATTCAGGCAGTGCCCAACCCTTACTACGGATATAACGCTTATGAGTTGAACCGACTAGATACAAGGGTTCGGATTATCAACCTTCCCAGAAAGGCCGTGGTGAGCATCTATTCCCTGGAAGGGGCATTGATTCAAAGACTTACCAAGGATAATGCGAATGTATCTTATATCGACTGGAATGTGCGGAACTCGAAGGGTATGCCCATATCCAGCGGTATGTACCTTATGCACGTCCAGGCGGAAGGTATAGGGGAGACCGTAGTACGCTGGTTTGGTGCGATGAGACCCATTGATGTTTCTACTCACTAATTAAGGCAAACTCCATAAACCTTTAATAAAATTTAGTTGATACGAATATGAAAAGATTAATAAAAGGATCGGCATTAGCGGTTTGTGCCTTAAGCATTTCCATGAGCGCCATGGCCGGGAATAAGGACCGGATTGGACAGGCCGGTGCGACGGAACTTTCCATTAATCCCTGGGCAAAAAGCACCGGTGTTTTTGGAATGAATACCGCTTATGTAGGAGGTATTGACGCCATGAAGACCAATGTGGCCGGCTTGGCCCTGGTGGACCGCATGGAGGTGGCCGTGGCGCACACACGCTACCTGAGTGGCGCGGGGGTGAGCATCAATAATCTTGGCTTTGCAACCCGCCTTGGGGAAGCCTCAGTGGTGGGAGCGAATGTAATGTCCATGGGTTTTGGGGAGATTCCCATTCATAATTTTGATAATCCGGAAGGGGGAATTGGAACCTTTTCCCCCCAGTTCCTGAACGTTAATCTGGCTTATGCGCGGCAGTTTTCAAACAGCATTCATGCCGGGGTGGGGGCGACTTTTGTCTCCGAGCAGATTGCGGATGCCAACGCCTCCGGTGCTGCTTTTGAAGCAGGGATTCAGTATGTAACCGGAATGCGGGATAATTTCCATTTTGGAATTACGCTTCGGAACATTGGTACGAATATGAGGTATAGTGGTAGCGGATTTATGATCGATACCGATGCCCCCGGAAATGAAAGGGTATATGCGCTAAACCGGGCGACGCCATCCGAGCGCTTCGAAATGCCCACCTACCTGAATTTTGGAGCCGCCTATGATTTCTATTTAGACGAGAACCATTTGCAGGATGCGGACTCATTGCCTAAGCATCGTTTGACCGTGATGGCAAGCTTTACCTCCAACTCTTTCAATAATGACTTTTTAGGAGCTGGTCTGGAATATTCGTTTAGGGAGCGTTTTCAGGTTCGGGGTGCCTATCGGTACGAGAATGGAATTGGAACCGACGAGAGCACGACTTTCTATACCGGATTTGCAGCCGGTGCAAGCGTATTGCAGCGCATCGGAAAATCCGGACCTGTTTTGGCCCTGGATTACTCATTCCGGCCAACCCAGCGCCCCAATAACGGAATACACACTTTCTCATTGCGGTTGATGCGCTAGGTTTAGCATAGAATTTCTTATATTTGTATGGGCAACGCTTCTGTGGATAGCAGAGGCGTTGCACTTTTTTATGTTATTAGATTAATTTTATTTATCATGTCGGAGGTTAATTATGTCAGCAAGGAAACGCTGGAAAAGATGAAGGCAGAACTTCATGAGATGAAAACTTCGGGACGTTCAGAAATAGCGCGGCAAATTGCTGAAGCGCGAGAAAAAGGGGATTTAAAGGAGAATGCAGAATACGATGCCGCCAAGGAAGCACAGGGCCTGCATGAGGCAAGGATAGCTCAACTGGAAGCAGCCGTGGTTTCTGCGCGGATTTTGGACACCAAGGACCTGGATTTATCGAAAGTTTCGATACTGAGTCATGTTCGACTCACGCATCTGGGCAATGGGAAGTCCATGACTTATCAAATTGTATCAGAGCAAGAAGCAGACCTTAAAAAAGGGAAGCTTTCCGTGAGTTCGCCGATAGGCAAGGGCCTATTGGGCCGAAAAGTGGGGGAAGTAGCGGAAGTCAAAGTACCGGCCGGATTGGTTAAATTTAGGGTCGAGGAAATTAGCTTGGGAGAATGAAAGGGCTTTTTACAAAGATTATCGCCGGGGAGATCCCCAGTTACCGGATTGCGGAAGATGATCAGTTTTATGCATTTCTCGACATCTATCCATTAGTAAGAGGCCATGTTCTCGTTATTCCCAAGTTGGAAGTAGATCGTTTTTTTGATCTTCCAGATTCCTTTCACAGAGATTGGCTGCTCTTTGCTAAACCGATTGCTAAGGCGATTGAATCGGCGTTTGATTGCAACCGTTGTGGACTGGCCGTGCTGGGCTTGGATGTTCCCCACGCCCATATGCACTTGTTGCCGATCAACGAGGCCAATGATTTGAATTTTAGTCGGGCGAAGCTTTCGCTTCGCCCCGATGAGCTTGAAGAAGTTCAATCCCGTATTCTTAGGGCCATCGAAGCAGGCAAGAATCTTTAAACTCCCTTCTGGGGATTGTCCCTACCCCCATGG
>CAZYEZ010000005.1:22313-39041 GCA_964646775.1 uncultured Chitinophagaceae bacterium
TATCCCTTTATGGATGGCGGCGGGGCGTGGGATCGGCGGAATCATTCCTGGATTTGTCTGCTTGATCTGCTTGATCTGTTTCAACGGCTTCATCGGCTATATCGGCTATATCGGCTTCATCGGGGGCTTTTACAGTTACTACGGAGCGGAGGCTCCATGCTTCTGCCCTGGATGCAAAAAGCTGCTTTGTTTGCGTCCAAGTATCCTTAAAAAAAGGAGAGCGGCGGTAATTTTCCAGGCTTTCTTCATCCAGCCAGTGACTATAGGTCCATAGGGTGTCGGGATCGCTGATGTCCTGCCATAGCTCCAGGTGGAGGCAGCCATCGAAGCCTCTGATTTGCGACTTTCTTTGATCAAAAAACTGAAGGAAACGGGCTACTTCTTCCGTCCTAAACTTCATTTTCACGGTACGAATGATCATTAAACAGGAGTTTGATGGATTGATAAACCAGGTTTTTCTCTCTTCTCATTTTTAAACCCAATAAGCTGGCGGCACTTCCCTTTTTGATTCCTATCTCCAGGTAGCCGGCCCGATTAAACCGGGCGAACTTCTCGCCTTCCCGAACGGTGGCGTATTCGGTATGTAAATCCAGGACTTCGACTTGACGCATCAGCTCAATGCGGAACTGAGGGCCGGCATGCACGGCTTCCAAGTCTTCTCGTCGGATGTTCAAAATCACATTCTCATATCGATCTACATAAATGATGTGCCCCTCCAGGAAATGCTCGCCTCGTATAGGGCGCCAGGGCTGGGGCTGCTTTTTAGCCTGGTAGAGCTCTAGCTGATCTATATAGGAGGGATCTGCACGGAGCTGGTAAATCAGGTCTGCTGCATGCTTAACCCAGTCCCTAAATCGCTTCAGAGGCTGATCGGTAGGGAAAACCCGAAGTTCCATAGGCGAGAAGGAAGACAGTAGGGCAAAGATTCCATTATCCGGTGCAATCAGGTATTGGTCCTGCCATAAGGATACCAGCACCTGAGAGGGGGACAGGTCAAAGAGATCCAGAAGAAGGATGTGGGCCGTTTTCTTGGGAAAATCCGGTCCATTAGACTCTAGGACATAGGCGGCCTGGTGAAGATGATGCGGCTCAATACCGTGGCTTATGTCGATCACGCACTCGTGGGGATTTTTATCCAAGACCAAAGCCCGCGCTAAGGCGGGGCTGCCGTCGAACATGCCGAGATCAGATAGGAAGGTGGTAATGGCCATGATGAGTAGCAAAATTAGAGCCTTAGAGACGCCAAACCAAAATCAATGAAAGCTAGGGGGTGATCATCGGGTCCGAGGGGTCGGAATGGGGTTTCGGCTGCAGTGCATCACTCTTCGCTTTCCTGCGGCTCCGCTTTAAATCCGCGGGAGGCGATCAGGGCAAGGATTTCTTCTTTAGTTATTCCTTTAGCCTGGACGATAAGGGTGCGCTCTGGGTCTTGCAAGTCGACCTCCCAGTGTTGAATGCCCGTGGCTTCGTCCAAGGCAGGTTTTACATTCGATACGCAACCCCCGCATTGAAGGTTGGTTTTAAATTTCCAGGTTTTTAATTGATTTTCCATAGCTATTTCTTTTAAAGGTTTGATGAATGTTTGTTTTTAGAGGCAGGGACCACCGCTGCCGTTTCAGGCCTCGGGTTGATATCTTTCCATTTGAGCGCCAGGCTATTGGTTACAACACTGACGCTGCTTAGCGCCATGGCGGCCCCGGCAATCATCGGATCGAGCAGGAACCCGTTGATCGGATAAAGTATACCGGCGGCAATGGGTATGCCAATCATGTTATAAATGAAAGCCCAGAAAAGGTTTTGACGGATGGTCTTCACCGTATGCCGGGACAAGCGAATAGCCTGGGCGACCTTGGGGAGTTGAGAGGAGATCAGGGTCATCTTTGCAACGTCCATGGCAATGTCTGAACCTTTTCCCATGGCCATGCTCAGGTCTGCGGTGGCCAAGGCGGTACTGTCGTTGATCCCATCGCCGACCATGGCCACGGTTTTTCCTTGATCCTGAAGGCTTTTTACATAATCAGCTTTTTCCTGGGGCAGAACCCCCGCCTTATAATGAGGGATTCCCAAGTTTTTGGCAATGGTCCGGGCGGTAAACTCGTTATCACCGGTCAGCATGTGAACTTCCATGCCCATGCTTTTAAGCTCCTTGATGGCGGCTGCGGACTGATCTTTAATTTTGTCCGAGACCGCGATTAGGGCAATCGGCATGCGGGATTCGGCAAAACCAATGACCGTGTGGGCCTGGTGCTCCCATTCCTCTGCCTTTTCAATCCAGGTTTTGCTGAGCGGAACACCATGGTCCTCCATAAGGCTCCGATTGCCGATAAGATAGGTTTTGCCCTCCCATTCGGCCTGAATGCCTTTCCCGGTGATGCTCTGGAATCCGGTGAGGGCAAGGGAGGAAGCCTGGGAAAAATATTGCGTGACCGCTTGGGCAATGGGATGCTCGGACATCTTTTCCATAGATACCAGGATGTCCTGGGCCTGTTTGTATTCGGTTTCCCAATGCACGTGGATAACTTTGGGCTTTCCTTCCGTAATGGTTCCGGTCTTATCAAGGATGATGGTGTCCAGTTTCTTGGCCGTCTCTAGACTTTCGGCATCCCGAATCAGAATGCCCATTTCGGCACCTTTCCCCACGCCGACCATAATGGCGGTCGGGGTGGCTAGACCAAGCGCACATGGACAGGCGATAATCAATACCGTAATGGCTGCCAGCATGCCCTGAACCCAGGCATGGTCACCGCCGAGCAGTAACCAAAGGAAAAAACTAAGCAGGGCGATGCCCATGACCGCTGGAACAAATATACCTGCGATCCGGTCGACAAGCCGCTGAACGGGGGGTTTACTTCCTTGGGCATCTCGCACGGTCTGGATAATTTGAGCCAGAAGGGTCTCTTTCCCTACTTTCTCTGCCTGGAAGGTAAAGCTGCCCTTTTGGTTGAGGGTCCCCGCAAAGACCGGGTCTCCTTCCTTTTTTAGGACGGCCATGGGCTCTCCACTGAGCATACTTTCGTCGATATAGGATTGACCCGAGACCAGTTGTCCGTCTACGGGAATCTTTTCCCCTGGTTTAACGAGCAATAGGTCGCCGGGGACCACGGCTTCCACGGGGATCTCTGATTCCGTTCCATCTTCATGGCGGCGTAGGATGGTTTTGGGCTGCAGGCCCATAAGCTTTTTAAGGGCCGTCGATGTATTTCCCTTAGCTCGTTCTTCGAACCAGCGTCCCAAAAGGATAAAGGCAATGATGACGGCTGCAGCCTCAAAATAGACATGGGCCTCCAGTCCTCTTGCTTCCCAGAACTGAGGAAAGAACATGGTAAAAACGCTGAAAATATAGGCAATGCCCGTGCTGAGTGCGACCAGGGTGTCCATATTGGCTTTTCGATAGCGCGCCTGCTTCCAGGCTCCAATAAAGAACTGGCGGCCGAACCAGAGGACGACGGGAGTCGTCAATGCGAACATGATCTCATGGGCATAAGGAATTTCCATGAAAAACATTCCGATAATCATCACAGGCAGAGCAAGGCCGAGCGCCCAAAAGGTATCGCTGCGCAGTTTGCGTATTTTATCTTCCTGGATGGCGGTAAGCTTTTCCAACTGGTCTGACTCGGTTTCAATGAGTAGGTCGTAACCAACCTTCTGAACGGCTTTTTGCAAAGTTTGAAGGTCGGTCTCGGAAGGATGGAATTCTACGGTGAGGAGTCCGGTCGCATAGTTGACGGAGGCATGGTTTACACCTGGCTCGTTTTTGACGATGGACTCGGCACTGCTTGCGCAGGAAGCGCAAGACATGCCCAGAACGGGAATGCTATGTTTTTCTGAACTTTTCGGTGAATTGGACATATCGCATTCGTTTAATGGTTAGGAACCCTCCTGCCCACCTATGGGGACATGAACGGTCTGAGACCTGTCTGAGAACGGACTGATTTCAGGCACAAGAGCCCTCCTAAGACAAAGATCCGAAGAATACGAGAGCTGATCGTTACAGGATTCTGGGATCATTTGGTAAGTTTTATATCTGGTCGATCGACTTTCTCTTTTCCGTACCGAGCTTTTTGAAATGACTGGGGCGCAGTCCCGTTACCTGCTTAAACTGATTGCTGAGGTAAGAGACGCTGGAATACTGGAGTAAGTCTGCGATTTCAGTGAGCGATAGCTCATCGTAAACCAGAAGCTCCTTGACCTTTTCAATCCGTTGGGCGATGTAATATTTTTCAATGGTCACCCCTTCTACCCGAGAGAAGAGCTGAGAGAGACTGCTGTATTCCCGGTGAAGTTTCTGGGAAAGAAGTTCGGAAAGCGTCAAATTCGATGGGTTTTGATCGCCATGAACCTGTTGGATAATCACGTGTTTGATTTGTTCTATAATCCGCTGGTCTTTTTGATTGATGAGGGCAAAGCCCAGTGCCGATAATCGGGTTTCCAGCGCTTTTCGATCCTGGGGAGAAATCGGATTTTCAAGCTTGGCCTCGCCGAGGCGGACTTCACGGAATGGGAGGTTCATGGACTGAAGTAGGTCTTCCACCGCCATGATGCAGCGGGGGCAGACCATGTTTTTGATATAAAGGGTGTCCATCTTTTAAGCGCTCGATTTAAATTACAATCCTCCAATATAATCAATGAAATCGGGTTGGAAGCCCCGGATACCTCCCCTCCCTAAAACTTCCCGATTCGACCTATTTCGCTAATGCAACAGTATGTATCTTTAGCCTTTATGAAAGCAGTCTTCCACCTGAAAACGGTCACCTCCTTAAGGGGTCTGTTCCTCCTTTTGGCATTAGCCGGCCTATGGTCTGCCTGTAAAAAAGAGCGAATCATGGAATCGGGAGGACGCATTGCTTTTTCCGTAGATACCCTGCATTTTGACACCGTATTTACTGCAAGGGGGAGTTTTACCCGGGAACTGAAGATTTATAACCTGGAGCGCCAGCCCATTGAAATTAGATCTATTTCCCTGGCAAAAGGGGCCTCTTCTTTTTTTCATCTCAATGTAGATGGGCAGGAAGGACATCGAAGAGAAAACATCCGCCTGGATCCGCAGGACAGCCTGTATGTATTTGCAACGGTGAACATCGATCCCAGCGAGCAGGACAATCCCTTTGTGGTGACCGACGAGCTTCAGGTAAGTCTTCATGGCCGGAATTATCAGCTACCCATCACGGCATATGGGCAGAATGCCCATTATATCATAGATAGTGTTTTGCCGACCCAAACCTGGGGGACGGATAAGCCTTATGTCATCTTGCGCAATGCCCTGGTTGATTCGACGGCAACGCTGACCATCCAGCCCGGAGCCCGCATCTATATGCATGCAGACTCGCGGCTCTATGTGATGGGTCAACTTTTGGCGGAAGGCAGCAGATCGGACAGCATCGTATTTCAGGGAGACCGCCTGGATCGGGCATATTTTGGCTATGAGGGGTATCCTGGGGAATGGGGGGGGATCTACTTTATGGGCTCCAGTCAAGGCAGCTCTATGCGGTACTGTTATCTGAAAAACGGAGGGAATTCCACAGGAAGAGGGCTGCCATCCATGATTCAGCTAGAACCTGACCGCCGACCGGATGGGGTGCCGCAATTGACCATTCGTCATTCCGTGATTGAAAATGCGATAGGCTTTGGCCTTTTGTCCTTCTTTGGACACCTAGAAATGGAAAACTGTTTGATTTATAACACCGGCGCTCCGGCCCTTGCCATTCTTCAAGGGGGGAGATACCTGATTCGAAACACCACCCTGGTCAACGAAGGCACCGATAAGATCAGTCATTTACAGGAACCCACGGTCGCGGTTCTAAACTACCTGGACCAAGGGGAGGGGAACTATTTACTGGGCGATCTGGATGCCGTTTTTCAGAATGTGGTGGTCTGGGGTACGCTGGAAGAAGAAGTTTATATCGACCGAATGGAAGCCCCCGGCATGCATTATTCGGTGAACTGGGAAAACAGTCTCCTTAAATCCGGTCCGCTGCCCGCCTATGTCTCCCAATCCTCCTTATGGATCAATGAAGATCCTGGGTTTGTAGACCCGGGGCAGTTTAATTTCCGGCCGGATGCAGGTTCCGCTTTAATCGACCGAGGACTTCCGGTGGTCAGCGATGACCTAGATGGGAAGCCCCGAATCGGACCCGTTGATCTGGGATGCTACGAGTACTAAGGGCGGGATTATTACTGAACCAGTGTACCTACCGATTTGCCTGAAACGACTTCCAGGAGGTTGCCCGCCTGATTCATATCGAAGACAATAATGGGAAGGTTATTTTCTTGACAAAGCGTGAAAGCCGTCATGTCCATGACTTTTAACCCTTTTGAAATCACTTGGTCAAAGCTGAGTTTATGGAACATGGTAGCATTGGCATCGATCTCTGGGTCCGCCGTATAGATCCCGGAGACCCGGGTGCCCTTTAAAATTACGTCTGCATTGATTTCAATGGCTCGCAGAGAGCCTGCCGTATCGGTCGTAAAATAAGGATTCCCGGTACCGGCACCAAAGATGACCACCCTTCCTTTCTCGAGATGGCGAATCGCCCTTCGGCGGATATAGGGTTCGGCGACCTGCTCCATCTTAATGGCGCTTTGCAGCCGGGTTTTAACCCCTACCTTTTCCAAAGAGGCCTGTAATGCCATGCCATTGATGACGGTCGCAAGCATACCCATATAGTCGCCTTGGGCTCTTTCGATCCCGGTCTCCGCTTCATTCATCCCTCTGTAAATGTTGCCCCCGCCGATCACGACGGCGACCTGAACGCCGAGGTTGATGATGGATTTAATGTCCAGCGCATACTGCTCCAACATTTTTGAATCAATACCATAGGCGCGATCCCCCATGAGAGACTCGCCCGATAACTTGAGAAGAATTCGATTGTACTTGGGAAGCATGAGGATAGAATTGAAATGGCCGCTGCAAAGAAAGAAAAAAAAGCCGGCATTTTGGGCATTTGGGGGTAAGACAGGTGCCGCGTCGAGACCTTCGACTTCAAAACGGGAGCTCCCAAAAGCGCGCAAACCGATCATCGAGCCGGGTTTCAGATTTTAACTTTTCGAAAAAAATACCGGAAATCCTTTATCTTGACATCCAAGAGTTTCAGCGAGCGTGCAGGTCATGCCTAGGGATGGGGCGGCAAACGGAATAGCATGACGATAAATCCGGGATAAATCATCGTTTGAGCGAGGTCGGACGACCTTCTGCGATCAATCTAATAGCGTACTACCCATGGAAAATCGGCTTTCGTGGATAAAAAAGGTTTACTGGTCTGGACATTTCCTATGGGCAGCCTTCTTTATTCTATCCATTTATTACTACCAGGAGCGTATTGCGTTTCTGGATGCTTCCCTTTACCTCTTTGAAATGGTGCGCACCGCAGGAGGTGCGGTTTTTCATGATCGGTTTATTTCCCTTTTCACCCAGTGGTTGCCCTGGATAGCCATCCAGGGGGGATGGTCATTAAAAACCGTGGCGATCTTATACTCGGTATCCTTCCCGCTTTTTTTTCTGATTTGCTACTGGATCTGCGGTGCATTGAAAGCGTATCGGCTGGGCCTGGCTTTGCTGCTATACCTATGCCTAATGACCAGTCATAATTTTTTCTGGCATCTCTCTGAACTTACTTTAGGAACGGCTATGCTGTTTCCGGTCGTCGCTTTTATTTGCCGCCATGGGGATAAGAAGCTTTCTTCCGCGCTTGTTTTGGGCCTAAGCTTCCCCGTTCTTGTTTTTGCGCACCCGCTGCTGATTTTCCCGTTTATATTTACCTGGATTTTCTTCTTTCGGGGGGCACCCAATCCAAAGTTTAAGCCCTGGTTCTGGATTGGTATCGCCTATTATGTCGGCCTGGTTGTACTCAAGCAGCTGTTGTTTAAGGAAGCGTACGAATCCCAGGCTTTTGGCGGACTGAAAAATTTCATCTATCTATTCCCGCGCTATGACCGGGCGGTATCCATGGGTCGATTTGTGCAGAACCTCCTACCTTATTATTATTTTATCCCCTTGAGTTTTGGACTCCTTGCTGCTTTTTACATCTCCCGCAAGCGTTGGATAGATCTTTTGTTTGTTTCTGGATTTCTGATGGGTTTTGGTTTGCTTGTCATGGTCTCTTATCCAGACCCGCAAACCGAAGATTTTTACCTGGAAAACCTCTATTTCCCGATGGCGTTTTTCCTGGCTTTGCCCCTGGTTTATCATGCCTTTCCCTGGTTCCAGAATCCCCGCATTCCTGCGATACTGGTGGCCTCCGTGGGCTTGGCTTGCCTGATACGCATTCTCAGCCTGGCCGAGGTTCACGAGGACAGAACCCGTTTTCATAAAGAAGTTCTTGCGGAGTATGGGCATGGGAAGTTTGTATTCGATACCGATTATTTGCCCGCCGATCGCCTTTATATGACTTGGGCGTCGCCTTATGAGTTTTGGTTTATTTCTACAGTGGAAACGGGGCAAACGGCTTCCATTCTCATCACCGAGGATACGGCCCCCTTTGAATATGCCTGGGATCAAAGAGCGGCCCTCGTCACGACCTGGGGTAGTTTTCCTTATGAGTCTTTGCCCGAGCCCTATTTTAGGTTTTCGGATCGAGCGCATGGATATCAGATTCTTAAGGGGGCGAAAGGCCAGGATCCCGAATCTGCTGAAAAGGAGCAAGGAGAACCATAGAAAAAGGGCTGAAGCTTTTGGCATCAACCCTTTTTATAAAAAAGTTCCTGATTCGGCCTAGGCGAATGGAAACTTAACGATTTTGGCCTTCACGGGCTGATTTCGAATCATAATTGCCAGCTCCGTACCTTCTTTCGCCGATTCCGTCGAGACATAGCCCAGCCCAATGGCTTTGGACAAACTCGGCGACTGGGTCCCGGAAGTCACATGCCCCAAGGGTTCTCCTTTTTCATTGGCGATGACATAACCCTGTCGGGGAATACCCCGCTCCAGCATCTCGAATCCGATCAGCTTACGCTGAGGCCCCTCTTCTTTCTTTTTTTGAAGAATCTCGCTTCCAATGAAAGGTTTGGAGAATTTGGTGATCCATCCCAGCCCTGCTTCGAAGGGATGGGTGGTCTCATCAATTTCGTGGCCATAGAGGCAAAATCCCATCTCCAGCCTCAGCGTATCCCGGGCGCCCAGGCCGACAGGAACCAGCCCCTCGGGCTCCCCTACGCGAAAGATCTCCGACCAAATCTTGTCGGCATTCCCCTCTTTGTCTTCAAAATAAATTTCGACCCCTCCACTCCCGGTATAGCCGGTGGCGCTGATCAGGACATTGGGGACTCCAGCAAACTCGCCTTTGACGAAGTGGTAGAATTTCAATTGAGTGAGATCCATTTGAGTGAGCTCCTGCATATAGGCGACCGCATTCGGTCCCTGCACGGCCAGCAGTCCGGTACCATCCGAAATGTTTTCCAGGATCGCGCCTTCGGTATTCCATTTGGAGATCCAGGCCCAGTCTTTTTCCATGTTGGCCGCATTAACCACCAGCATGTAAAGCGCTCCAGGTTCCAGGCAATAAACGATGAGGTCATCGATAATGCCCCCTTCTTCATTGATCAGGCAGGAATACTGTGCTTTTCCAGCCACCAGCTTCTCGGCATCGTTGGAGCATAGTTTTTGAATCAGATCCAAGGCTTTGGGGCCGCGAACCAGAAACTCGCCCATATGACTTACGTCAAAGACGCCCGCATTTTTACGGACGGCAAGATGCTCCTGATTGATGCCGGTGTAGGAAATCGGCATATTATAGCCCGCAAAAGGTGCCATGCGGGCACCTAGGGCTAGGTGTTTTTCGGTAAACGGCGTATTTTTCATTTTATTATAATTTTTTCAAGCGGATTATTGCCGGCAAAGATAGCAGTTAGATTGAGATTATGGATTTCTCTGTCCTGATCCCTTCCGGGCTTAGGCGTCCTATTTCTCCTATTCCCGGAAAAGAAAAGGCTTATTTTTGAAGATGCAAGCGCTCAGAGCTCTGGATAGCACCTATGGAAAACATCTGGGGAAAGACCCGGTCTTTCGAAGACTTCTCCAGTCGCATCCAGTGCTTGCGATCGAAAGGGAAGCGCATCTTTTTTATAGGCTTTGCCGCTCGATTTTAGGACAGCAGTTATCGGTCAAAGTGGCGGACCTTATCGAATCCCGGTTCCTAGATCATTTTAAGGGCCAAAGGCCAGCGCCTTGGGATTTGATGGAAGCCGACACCGAGGGACTGCGAAGCCTGGGACTTTCTTATGCGAAGATTCGATATCTGAAGGCCTGGGCCAAACATGCTTTGGCCACCGGATTCCATGATGATCTCCTCTATGCCATGGACGATGATCAGGTTCGGGATTATCTGATGCCGGTTCCTGGCATCGGCCCCTGGACGGTGGATATGGTATTGTTATTTAGTCTGGGGAGAGCGGATGTCTGGCCTATGGGAGACTTGGGCATTCGAATGTCCATCGAGCAATACTTTTCAGGGCCGCTTCCCAAAGGGACGGCAGCCAAAACCGTCCTGGAAGCCTTGGCTGCCCCCTGGCGTCCTTTTCGTAGCTATGCGGCCCTGCATCTATGGTATGCGCGCGATCACCCCCTGGGGGCTCCGGAATTCGAGCCAGGGAATCCATGAAAAAAGAGTCTCCTGGAATCGGAGACTCTTTTTATAAAACTCAAGGGAAACCTGGCGCCAATCAGGCTTTCTGCATGGACTTGGGGGCCGCCGATTTGATTTCATCGTTGGCCGCGCTGGCATAGCGCTCGAAGTTCTCATTGAATAAGGCAGCAAGACGCAGCGCCTGTTTATCATAGGCCTCTCCATCTTTCCAGGTTTGGCGGGGGTTGAGGATTTCGGAAGGCACACCAGGGCAGGTTTTGGGCATGGCCACTCCGAAAATGGGATGCGACTCATAGTCAACTTTCTCCAGTTCCCCGTTCAGGGCGGCGGTAATCATGGCCCGGGTATGTTTCAGGCTCATTCTTTCGCCAACGCCGTAGGCGCCTCCGCTCCAACCTGTATTCACCAACCATACATTCACTTCGGGATTCTCGGCCAACTTTTTGCCAAGCAGTTCCGCATAGCGCGTGGGGTGAAGAGGTAAAAATACTTTACCAAAACAAGCCGAAAACGTGGTCTGGGGTTCGGTAACACCCACTTCCGTTCCGGCAACCTTGGCCGTATACCCGCTGATAAAATGGTACATGGCCTGACCGGTATTCAACTTGCTGATCGGAGGCAGAATGCCAAAGGCATCGCAGGTGAGGAAGAAAATATTCTTCGGGTCGCCTCCGTAGGAAGGTTCCTTGGCATTGGGTATATAATAAATCGGATAAGCCGCACGCGTGTTTTCCGTAATCTCGGTGCTGGCAAAATCGACTTTTCGGGTGCCAGGGACGAAGGTGGTATTCTCCAGGATCGTCGTGTCCTTAATGGCCTGGAAAATCTGGGGTTCTTTTTCTTCGCTCAGATCAATGACCTTCGCATAGCATCCGCCTTCGAAATTAAAGACCGATCCTTCTGCCCAGCCATGTTCGTCATCGCCGATCAGCGCCCGGTTGGGGTCGGCACTTAGCGTGGTCTTCCCCGTTCCAGACAAGCCAAAGAATAGGGCCACGTCGCCGGCTTTCCCTTCATTGGCCGAGCAATGCATGCTCAGCACCTGATGCTCTTGGGGCAGCAGATAGTTCAATACACTGAATATACCTTTCTTGATTTCCCCCGTATAGGCAGATCCACCGATCAGAATGATGCGACGGGTAAAGTTAACCATGGTGAAATTCCCCTGGCGGGTACCGTCTACGGCTGGGTCGGCTAAAAAGGAAGGAGCCTGTAGAATGAGCCAGTCGGGTTGTTGAGAGGCCAGCTCGGATTCGGTGGGACGGAGGAAAAGATGATGGCAGAAAAGGTTTGCCCATGGATCTTCGTTAACCACCCGAATGTTAAGCCGATATTTGGGGTCGGCGCAGGCATAAGCGTCCCTTACCCAAACTTCCTTGCCTTGCAGATACTGACATACCTTATTATATAGGGCGTCGAATATTTCCGGGGTAGTGGGGATATTAATGTCCCCCCAATCCACGGTCTTCTCCGTGGTTTGATCTTTTACGACAAACTTATCCTTCGGAGATCTGCCGGTGAATTTACCTGTTTGAACGCATAAAGCCCCTGTATCACTGAGCTCCCCCTGCTTTCGCTCGACCGTTTGCTGAACCAGTACTTCCGGGGATAAATTCCAGTGGGCGGTAGCTACCTCTAGACCCAAGTCTGCCAGCTGCGCAGAAGGGTTCTTTTTTCCATATTCCTGCATGGGATACTAATTGGTTGTTTTAGACGGCAAAAATAACACATAAAAAGGGAGATAAGTGGAAATTTCGAAAATCCCTCGCCCTGGTTCTCAAGAATCGTTCCTTCGGCTGGAAAAATGGAAGGGAGTCACCGAAATCAAGCGGGCAGATTCCGACCGATGAAGCTTTTCAAAACTTGGCTTTTTTTTGAATCAATAATGCCTATCTTTGCGCCAAATTTCCGAGCAGTTCATGGGTTTTTATCGACTTTTTGCCGCCCTTTTCTTGATTTTGGCGACATGGGGCACCCCCGCCCAGGCGGCGGCTGGCGCTGGATCTTTATCACAGGAACAGGAAACCGCCGGCCATGCAGGGGACGAGAAAAAGGGCTTTGATGCCGCAGCGACCATCTTTGGTCACATCTCAGATGCGCATGACTGGCATTTTTTGGATTTTAACGGCCATCCCGTGAGTCTGCCTTTGCCGGTGATTATCTGGCACCCGGAAAAAGGCCTCTCCGTATTTGCTTCCTCTCGTTTTGACCACGGCCACAGCAGCTACCTTGGATATTCTTTGGAGCGTACCCAAATGAAGGAAAAGATTGTTTCGGCCGATCAGGCTGAGATTGTGGATCTCTCCATAACGAAGAATGTGATGTCCATGCTGATTTCGGTGGCGCTCATGCTTTGGCTGATGCTTTCTGCCGCCAAAGTCTATAAGAGAAAAGGCAGCAAAGAAGCGCCTTCCGGAATGCAAGGATTTTTAGAACCGATTATCATTTTCATAAGGGATGAAGTGGCCAAGCCAAGCCTGGGTCGCCATTACCTCCGTTTTACCCCTTTACTCCTCACCATATTTTTCTTTATCTGGATCAATAACCTTTTAGGCCTGATTCCCGGCGCCGCCAATTTCACGGGCAACCTGGCCGTAACCAGCTGCCTGGCGTTAATCACCTTTATCGTTATGATTGCCAATGGGAATCGCCATTTTTGGGGTCACTTGTTTAATCCCCCGGGCGTCCCCTTGGGCATCAAATTCATCCTGGTTCCCATTGAGATCATTTCCTTGTTTATTAAGCCGATCGCCTTGATGATTCGTCTGTTCGCTAACATCATGGCTGGGCATATTATCATTCTGAGCGTTGTCTCGATGATCTTCATTTTTGGAAGCATGAACGTCATTGCCGGATGGGGCTTTGCGCCCATATCGCTAGCCTTCACCATTTTTATGTTCTTCCTCGAGCTGCTGGTGGGCGCCATCCAGGCTTTTATATTTGCGAACCTTACGGCGGTGTTTATCGGCCAGTCTGTGGAAGAGTCTCATGATCATGCCCCAGGAGCCGACCACGGCCCTGTAGCAGAACCTGTTTTAGCGAAATAGAATTTTTAAACCGTTTTTTTTTTCATCAAAATCCATATACACATGTCCATGTTAAACACAGTTATGTTAGCGATTGACGGCACAGCAGCCGCAGGTGGTGCTATCGGTGCGGGTATTGCCGTCCTTGGCGCTGGACTCGGTATCGGGCAGATCGGAAGAGGGGCTGTTGAAGCCATCTCTCGTCAGCCTGAAGCAGCAGGCGATATCCGCCAGAGCATGATCCTGACCGCGGCCTTCGTGGAAGGGGCAGCCATTTTCGGCGTGATCGTTGCCCTGTTGACCGTTGTGCTTTAGGGCAGTCTGGAAACCGGAACTACACTCGGCGCGAAGGGCAAAGAGTGTAGTTCTTTCTCTCCTTCCTGGGAAGGAGGAGCGGATGATCAATAAATTGAAAATTTATTAATTTGCGAATCTGAGCAAGGAAGAACGGAATTCAGATTCACTATACACCAGAATATGGAATTATTAACTCCGGAGTTTGGATTATTCTTTTGGACCTTAATTGCCTTCTTAACGGTATTTTTCATTTTAAGAAAATTTGCTTGGAAGCCTATTTTGGCGGCCTTGAATGAGAGGGAGACCGGCATTGCCACCTCGATTGCAGCCGCGGAAAAGATGAAGCTTGAAATGGGGCGTATGCAATCGGAGAGTCAGCGCCTTCTTGCCGAAGCCGGCGAGGAAAGAGCGGTATTACTCCGTGAGGCCAAAGAAATGAAAGAAAGGATTCTGGCAGAGGCTAAAGATCAGGCGCGCGAGGAAGCAGCCAAGATCCTTAGGGAAGCCCAGGAGCAAATTGAACAGCAGAAGATGTCTGCCATGACGGAAGTGAAGAATGAAATTGGGCATTTGGCCATTGAAGTGGCGGAAAAAGTCCTGCGCCAGCAATTGGCCAAGGGCAATGCGCAAGATGATTATGCCCGCACTTTGGTCGAAGACATTAAACTGAATTAATTTCTAAACGAAAAGCCCTTTTCAGGCAGGCACATTTAATCATTGATTATGTACAACCCACGTTTAGCGAATCGATATGCCAAGTCTTTGCTGGATCTGTCCCGCGATCTGGGAACCATAGAAACCAGCTATGAAGACTTTGAACTGATTGACCGATTGGTTCGACAAAACCCGGAATTCAAAACGTTACTCCGCAGCCCGATCGTACGCGGAGATAAGAAGATGGCCATTTTTGAAGCCATTCTTGGAGCGCATATTCGCCCCCTTTCCAAGCAGTTCTTTGAATTGCTGGTTCGCAAAGGAAGAGAAGCCGCCCTGCCGGAGATTGCATCCGCTTTTCTGGCCCAGTATAAGGCCGATCGCCACATTGTTGTTGTAGAGCTCACCACAGCTGTACCGGCAACCGAAGCTTTCATCGCAAGGGTCGAAGAGCGAGTATTGAAGGTTTTACCGGAGGGGACGCGACTGGAAATCCAGACGAAGGTGCAGGAAGATATTATCGGTGGATTTATTTTGGAGTTTAACCACAATCTCGTCGATGCCAGCATCCGTCGCGACCTTCATGACGTGAAATCGCAGTTCCGGAAGAATATTTATATCGGTCTTTATAATTAATGCGTATTAGAGGTTGTTCATGGATTATTCGAAGCGCCGTAAGAGTTTTAAGAAATTAATAAACAAGTAATCATCTATCATCGCCCCTTTTCTAGGGAAGAAAGGGCATAAATACCAAAATAATGGTCGAGATTAAACCCGATGAAATATCAGCGATTCTGCGAGAGCAGCTAACGAATTTTGACGTATCTGCAGATTTGGAAGAGGTCGGTACCGTCCTTCAGGTCGGAGACGGGATTGCCCGGGTCTACGGGCTTAATCAGGTCCGCCAGGGGGAACTGGTGGAATTTGATAATGGCGTCAAGGCGATCACCCTGAACCTGGAAGAGGACAATGTTGGGGTCGTCATCATGGGAGAGTATTCTGAGATTCGGGAAGGCGCCAAGGTAAAGCGCACCGGTCAGATCGCCTCCATTAAAGTGGGGGAAGGTTTGGTAGGCCGGGTGGTCAACACCTTGGGAGAGCCCATTGATGGTAAAGGACCCATAACCGGAGAACTTTATGAAATGCCTTTGGAGCGTAAAGCACCAGGTGTGGTCTTTCGGGAGCCGGTAAAAGAGCCCTTGCAGACAGGTATTAAAGCCATCGATGCCATGATCCCCATCGGTAGAGGGCAAAGAGAGCTGGTCATCGGAGACCGGGGAACCGGAAAAACGGCGATTTGCGTAGATACCATTATCAATCAGAAGGAGTTTTACGAAGCCGGAGAGCCCGTTTACTGTATTTATGTGGCCATTGGCCAGAAAGCCTCCACCATCGCCGGGGTTATGAGAACCCTTGAAGAGCATGGAGCCATGGCCTATACGACCATCGTGGCCGCATCGGCGGCAGATCCGGCGCCTTTGCAGTTCTATGCGCCTTTTGCGGGTGCGGCGATCGGAGAGTATTTCCGGGATACCGGAAGGGCCGCATTGGTGGTTTACGATGACCTCTCGAAACAAGCCGTCGCTTATCGGGAAGTGTCCTTGCTTTTAAGAAGGCCTCCCGGGCGGGAAGCTTATCCCGGAGATGTGTTCTATCTCCATAGTCGCTTGCTTGAAAGAGCTGCCAAAGTCATTAACGATGACGGGATCGCTCAGGGAATGAATGATTTGCCGGAGTCCATTCGATCCATGGTGAAGGGGGGCGGATCATTGACGGCCCTGCCGATCATTGAAACCCAAGCAGGAGACGTTTCAGCTTATATTCCGACCAACGTGATCTCCATTACCGATGGACAGATCTTCTTGGAGTCCAACCTGTTTAACTCGGGAATTCGTCCGGCCATTAACGTCGGAATTTCCGTAAGCCGGGTGGGGGGAAGCGCCCAGATCAAGTCCATGAAGAAAGTTTCGGGAACGCTTAAGCTCGACCAAGCCCTGTATCGGGAAATGGAAGCCTTCTCCAAGTTTGGAGGGGACCTGGATGCGGCCACGAAGCTCGTGCTGGATAAAGGGAGCAGAAACGTGGAGATCCTGAAGCAGGCCCAATATTCTCCCATGGCCGTGGAAAAGCAGATTGCCATCATCTATTTGGGTACGAATAACTTATTAAGGGAT
>CAZYEZ010000006.1:0-21947 GCA_964646775.1 uncultured Chitinophagaceae bacterium
ACAGCGCTGAATGTTTGCATCCAGCCATCTTAAGACAGATGGATAATCCGGTGGTTGCTACAGCGGCGCCTAAATAAACCATGGAGGGCACTTTGGCCGTTTCCTTTTCTACCGTCTTGGTAACTTTTCCTTCGTTTGCCATCATTATAAGTTTTAAGTGTTCCCCCTTCAACCTAAAATTTTCATGCCCGCCTTAAAATGCCCCAGCCAAGCCGAAAAAAGATTGCCCAAGCTACAGTTTGGGGAGTCGACCCTTCCTCAAGCCTTTCCGGCTGCCATCCGGCTGCCATGACGACCACGGCATCGCCAGGCGCCTTTAACTCTGAGGCCCCCATGCAATGACTGCCAGCCATCTTGCATGTCTGGCATCGTTTTTTAGCGAAAAGCATGCGTCATCGCCCTTGCTGCCTTCGACGCCAACGATAGGCTCAATGGCATCTTTTCAATCTCAATCAAACCATGGAGTTCGTCTATTTCATTCCGTACTTTGTTCCATTAGCGGTCTTGTTCATTGGCATCGAGATCTATATTAGCGTCAAGCACAACGAAAACCTATACGACTTCAAAGACAGCTCAGCCAGCGCCGCCATCGGATTGGGGGCTGTGCTGCTTCAAATACTCACCAAGGCCGGAACACTGGCGGTTTTCTACTTTTTCTACGAAATCGGCGAACCGATACGTCGACTCCTCGGCTATGAAAATCTGGGCTGGTCCATAGGCGCCTGGGTGGCGGCTTTGATTCTAGATGATTTTTGCTTTTACTGGCATCATCGCTTCAGCCATCGAATTCGCGTCCTTTGGGCCGCTCATATTGTCCACCATTCCTCGGAGTATTTCAACCTAGGCACTTCATTTCGGAATGGGTGGGTGATTTTTTTCTACAAACCGGTATTCTGGTTATGGATGCCATTTATTGGCTTTCACCCGGTGATGGTTCTAACCGCCATGGCCATTAATACCAGTTACCAGTTTTGGCTACATACCCAAAAGATCTCCTCTTTGGGTTGGATCGAGAAAATATTCAATACCCCCCACCTCCACCAAATTCACCATAGCCAGAATACGGAATACATCGATAAGAACTTTGGCGGGATTTTGATGATCTGGGACCGTCTCTTTGGCACCTATCACCCCGGTATAAAAGGCGGAAGGCTTCAGTTCGGCGTCACGACCCCCCCGGGGAGTTTCCACCCCATAAAAATCGTCACCCATGAGTACGAGAGCATATGGAAAGATCTGCGCCAAACAAAAGACTGGTCCACCCGTTTCAAAATTCTCTTTCAGCCCCCAGGCTGGTCTCCCCGCCCTCCAGAGCAGACTGCTAAACCAGGGTCTGCCGGCGTGCAGATGAAGGAGAAGGCTCCCGCGGCTCCAAGCGCGCTGAAGGCTAAAACTTACCTACCTCCGACCTCCAGTTCCAAATCATAAGAAAATCCTATTATCTCTGAGACCACCCAGATAGGGGCCATTGATTTTTTGGCAATCCGCTATAGAATCAAATATCTTTGCTCTTAAACTGAAAAACCTAGGTTAGTATGAAAACCTCCATAAAAATTTTCTTCACCATGGCTATTGCCAGCATGGGGTTTACAGGGGACCTGTATGCCCAATCCAATCATGGCGACCAAGAAATCCCTCTTATTCAGCGGGAACTCTTTTTCGATAACCCGGAAATTTCTTCTGGCCAACTTAGTCCGGATGGATCCATGGTTTCCTTCCTGCGGGCTTATGACGGGATTATGAATCTTTGGGTGAAAGCCTTTGACGAGCCCTTTGAAAAAGCTCGGCCTCTGACAAACAGCAAAGAACCGATCGGCGGCTACTTCTGGACCTACGACGGCAAGTACCTGTTATACGTCAGCGACCAAGGGGGCGATGAAAACACGCAAATCTATGCGGTTGACCCGCGAGCTCAGGCGCCGGCTGGCGCGGAGGTCCCTGCTTCCGTCAGCTTAACCAATAAGGAAAAGGTGAAAACCTATATATACAGTGTGAGCCGGAAGAATCCAGACATTCTCTGGATTGGTCTTAATGACAGAGACCCCTCCTGGCACGATCTCTACGAGCTGAAGATCTCAACCGGGGAGTTAAAACTTCTGGAAAAAAACACCGATCGGCTCAGCGCCTGGATCTTCGACTGGGATGAGAAAATCCGTCTAGCCATGCGCAGCCCAGAGGATGGCACCACCGAGATTCTTCGCAAGAATGATGATGGGTCCTACGAAAAAATCTATGACTGCGGAATGCTTGAATTCTGCGCTCCCATCGGATTCAGTCCCGACAACAAGCAGGTTTATATAGAGACCAATCGGGGTGAGAAGGTAGACCTGACGAAGATTATCGCCATGGACCTCAAGTCTGGAAAAATCACCGACCTCGAAAAAGACCCACTGAACCTCGTCGATGTGGGCAGTGTTTCCTTCAGCGATCTGGATCACAAAATTCAGTTTATTACCTATACCGACGCCAAGACAAGGGTCTATTTCAAAGACCAGGAGTTGAAAAAGCATTATGAGTATATCAAATCCAAATTTCCGGGACAGGAAGTGTCATGGGTGAGCAGCACCCGAGATGAATCCAGGTATCTGATTTCGGTTTGGAGCGATGCCACCTTGCCTCGTGTCCATTATTATGACACCCGGACCCAGGAGCTGGTCTTTCAGTATACCCCTCGGCCCAAGCTATTACCCTATGAGCCGTATTTCTCCTCCATGACGCCCATCAGCTACAAAAGCAGCGATGGACTGGAGATTCCCGCTTATCTCACCATGCCTAAAGGGATGGGAGAGAAAAACCTCCCCCTTATCGTTCTTCCGCATGGCGGACCCTGGGCCCGCGATTATTGGGGATTCAGTGGGATGATCCAGTGGTTGGCGAACCGAGGATATGCCGTGCTTCAAATGAACTTCCGCGGATCCACCGGCTACGGAAAAAAATTCATCAATGCAGGAAACAAACAATGGGGCTTGCTTATGCAGGATGATATCACCTGGGGTGTGAAACATTTAATTGAAAAAGGCGTTGCAGATCCGAAGCGCGTGGCCATTATGGGAGGCAGTTACGGCGGCTATGCCACCCTGGCTGGAATGGCCTTCACTCCGGATGTTTATGCGGCCGGGGTGTCCATTGTAGGTCCAAGCAACCTCTTGACCCTGCTTGAGTCCATTCCCCCATACTGGGAAGCAGGACGAAAAATATTTACAGAAAGAATGGGCGATCCTTCCACACCGGAGGGCGAGGCCTTTCTAAAAAAGCAGTCCCCTCTTTTCTCTGCCCAATCCATCAAATCGCCCTTGCTAATCATCCAAGGGGCCAATGACCCTCGAGTTAAAAAAGCTGAAAGCGATCAGATTGTCATCGCCCTTCGAGACCTAGGTCGTCAGGTGGAGTATATCTGTGCACCCGATGAAGGTCATGGGTTCAGCAAACCCGTGAACAATATGGCGGCCTTTGGACGCGCCGAAGTGTTCCTTGGCAAGATCTTAGGAGCCAGATATCAAGAGTCCATGGAGCCAGAAGTAGCCCAGCGCCTTGCCGAAATCACCGTAGATCCGGCCGATGTGGTCCTGACTCCCACCCTTGAAATCGACGCCATGACTGCCTGGCCGGCGCCAACAAAGGACCTGTCTGCCGGAGAACTTCGCTACAAGGTATCCTTGGAGGTTCAGGGCCAGCAAATAACCATGGACATGCATCGTACGATATCCAAAGAGAACGGGCAATGGCTGGTTGAAGACAAGATCTCGGGGCCCATGGGTGAACAAACGGACCTGATGCGTTACGATGCCCAGAGCCTGCGGCCTCTATCCCGGGTTGCCTCCGCCGGTGGACAACAAATCGAATACCAATATGAGCCGGGCAAGTTTTCCACGACTATGTTTGGGAAAACCCAGTCCAAGGACATCGATGGCGCCTACACTTCGGATGGTGCCGGCTCTGATCTTATCTTAGGCCGCCTGCCACTTAAGGATGGATACAAAGCAGGGATCTATATTGCTCGTCAAGATGGGAATGCTTCGCTTCATTCGTTTTCTGTGACCGGAACAGAGACGGTTGGCGGGGTGCTTTGCTTTGTATGCGAACTAGCGCCCGTTTCAGATCCTCAGCAGAAGATGACCTATTTTATCGATCAGGAAAAACGGATCGCTCAAAAAATTATCGCACCGGTGCCCCAGCTGGGGGCCACCATGACGGTGGAGATCCAACCCTAGTTTCTTTATTGTATGATAACCAAAGTCCCCTTCCCTAAATCGGAAGGGGACTTTTTTAATCCCAGGATGGAGAAAAACCCGTTTCCGCCGCTTCCAGGGATCTCCCTAGCCTACATAGAGCCTCCTTGGTTTTCCCGGTTTTATTTTTATTTTTTTACTATCTTGGTCGACGAAACTCCGCACAAATGAAAAAAATACTGGCCGTTATCGTTGCCTCCGCTGCCTTTGTTGCTTGTGAAAAAGCCAATAACGACTTGTTTTGCTGGACCTGCGTGGCAGAGGTCTATGACACACAGCCCAGCGGAACCGTCTATACTTACTTTGACAGCACCTATTATTGCGATCAGTCCGAAAAAGAAATCCGCATTATAGAAAATCGATACCAGGAGCGGGTTGTCGGAAGCCTGCGCTACTCCGACCTGAAGTGCCATAAGGACGAGCGGTAATTACATAAGCCTTAAATTTGTCAGGTAGCCCACTTCTTGGTCTACCTGTATTTCTGCGCTTTATGATGACCCCCGCCCAAGCTTTAGCAAAATATTTTGGATACGACCAGTTTCGACTAAACCAGGAATCCATTATCAACACCGTCCTCTCTGGGCAGGACTGTTTTGCCATCATGCCGACCGGCGGGGGGAAATCTCTATGTTATCAGGTTCCCGCCCTCGTTATGCCGGGATTGGCCTTGGTTGTTTCGCCGCTTATTGCCCTGATGAAAGATCAGGTCGATGCCTTAAGGGCCGCCGGCATCGCGGCCGCTTCCCTCAATTCCACCCAAGGGATGGAAGAGCAGGACTGGATTCTCCATCAGCTGAAGCGGGGAGAAATCAAAATCTTATACTTATCGCCCGAGCGGCTGATGGGTGGCCCCTCTTTTTGGCTCGACTTCCTTAAAGAACTTCCAGTCAGCCTGATCGCGATCGACGAAGCCCACTGCATCTCTCAATGGGGGCACGATTTCAGGCCGGAGTACTTGAGCCTCGGCGAACTCAAAGACCATTTCCCTCAAACGCCCGTCCTTGGTCTAACGGCCAGCGCCGATCCAGAAACCCAAAAGGATATCGTAGCGAAGCTCCGACTTCAACGCCCTCAAGTCTTTATCTCCAGCTTCGACCGGCCTAATATCACCTATCGGGTCCTGGCTAAAAAGAATGGAATTCAGCAAGTCTCGGAGTTTATCCGGGCTCATCCCGGCCAGTCTGGCATCGTATACTGCCTTTCGAGAAAATCGACGGAAAAGCTCGCCCTTAAGCTTCAGTCGGAGGGATGGCCAGCGGCCGCATACCACGCCGCCATGAGCCCCGAAGACAGGACTCGGGTTCAAGAAGCCTTTCAAAGAGACGAGGTCCTTGTTGTCGTCGCCACGATTGCTTTTGGAATGGGCATTGACAAATCCAACGTCCGCTACGTCATCCATTACGACATACCCAAAAACATGGAAGGGTATTATCAGGAAACCGGAAGGGCCGGAAGAGATGGATTGCCTTCTGAAGCCCTACTCCTATACAGCTATGGCGATATTCTCAAGCTGGAAAACTTCGTGCTGAGCGAAGACGAAAAACTCGCCGCCATCCAGAAGCAGAAGCTATACCAGATGAAAGCCTTTGCTGAGACCCCCGGATGCCGCAGAAAAAAGATGCTTGCCATCTTTGGGGAGGAGCATCCAGGAGATTGCGAGCGCTGCGATTTTTGCTTCCAAGGGCAGCGTCCCCAAGACGCGACTGAAGACGCCCAGCGCATCCTTTCTGCCGTAGTCCGCAGCGGCCAGTTCTACGGGAGCCAGTTTATTATCGATTACCTTCGCGGATCCCAGTCGAAAAAGATCCCCGAAAAACTGAAAAATACGCGCACCTGGGGGGCGGGGAAACATTTGCCGGCGACGACCTGGAAGTACTTGATTGACCAGCTAATCCAAGAAGGATTTCTCCAGATTCGATCTTCCCCATATCCCGTGCTAAGGTTGACCGATAAAAGTTGGGAGCTGCTTAAATCGAAGCGCCGGCTTCGCTTGTACTATCCCCAAAAGGCGGCCAGCCACATGGACCCGATCCCGCAGGATGCGGAAGTAAAAAATTTGTTTTCCGTGCTCCGGGAGACGAGAAGTCGCATTGCCAGGGCCTGCAATCTCCCTCCCTATATCGTTGTTACCGATCTCACCATCCAGGAAATGGCAGTCCGAAAACCCCAATCTCCCCAAGAACTCCTCCAGGTTGCAGGGATGGGAGAATACAAAGTCAGTCAATATGGACCTTTCTTTTTAGAAGCCATTCAGAAGGGCGTCCCTCCCGCCGTGGATCTGAAATCTGGTTCCAGAACTGCCGAAAAAAGTCCCCGTCCCCAATCCCGCCCAACCGTAGAGACCACTTGGCAGCTGCTCCAGGAGGGATTTGCTCTCGAAGATATTGCCCGGTTCCGAAACCTCGCGCCCTCCACCATAGAAACGCATCTATTGGAGTTGCTCCAAAGAGGTCGCATCGAAATGGAGCGATTCGTTGAACCAGCTCGCATTGCGCTGATCCGTGAACGGATAAAAGAAACCGGTATTCATTTTGCCGCCAAGCCCATCAAGGATCTCCTTCCAGAGGATATATCCTTCTGGGAGATTCGGATGGTTCAGACTCAGTATCAGAAGGAAAGCAACCGCTCCGATGAGAAAAAAAATGACTAGCTGAAAGAAGGCAATAAAATATATTTGCCATGCCAACTAAGCCTCTATGCGTAAACCGCTTACCGTTGTCATCATTACGCTCATCATCGACTGCATTGGGCTGGGCATCATCCTACCCATTGTACCGGGGCTGATTCAGGAGCTCACGGGGGAAAATCTGAGTCAGGCCGCCCGTTACGGCGGTTGGCTTACTTTTTCTTATGCCGCGGTTCAGTTTCTCTTTGCTCCGATCATTGGGGGTCTCAGCGACCGATTTGGCCGCCGCCCGGTCATTCTGGCCTCGCTAGCTGGACTGGGTGCCGATTATTTTTTCATGGCCATGGCGCCCAGCATCACCTGGCTGTTCATAGGTCGGATTCTGGCCGGTCTGTTCGGCGCCTCCTATACTTCGGCCATGGCCTATATTGCCGACATCAGCTCCGCGGAAGAAAAGCCCCAAAACTTCGGACTCGTAGGCGTCGCATTTGGATTGGGTTTTATCATTGGACCCGTCATCGGAGGTCTTTTCAGCGAGTGGGGACTGCGGGCGCCTTTTATCGTCGCCGGGATGCTTTCTTTGGCAAACCTAGTTGTTGGCTACTGGCTGCTCCCTGAGTCGCTTTCCCGACGCCACCGGCGTCGCTTCGAATGGAAAAGAGCCAATCCCTTAGGCGCCCTGGCCCAGATCAAAAAATACCCGAACTTATTTCGGCTGATATTTGCCGTCTGGCTCCTTTACATAGCCGGGCAGGCCACCCAATCCACCTGGACTTTTTATACCATGGAAAAGTTCCAATGGACGGAAAAAATCGTGGGTTACTCCCTGGGGCTCGTCGGTCTGGTCAGCGCATTGGTTCAAGGATTATTGATCCGAAAGCTGATCCCTCTAATCGGTCCCATCCGCTCCATCTATAGCGGAATCATCCTGTATATGTGTGGGTTTTTACTTTTCGCCTCGGCGACCGAAGGATGGATGATGTTCGCCTTCATTATTCCATACTGCCTAGGGGGCATTTCAGGACCCGCTTTGCAAGGCATATTGTCCACACGGGTTCCGGACAATGAACAAGGAGAACTGCAGGGGGTTATGGCTTCCATGATGAGCCTTTCGGCCATTGTCGGCCCCGTCTTCATGACCCGCTTATTCTCCACATTCACTCAACCCAATCCCATTGGATACGTTCCCGAAGCACCATTTCTGGCCGCTGCCGTCCTTACATTCATCGGATTAATTCTTTGCATTCGCAGCCTGCGCCATCAAGTTGAATCGCCGCTGGGACCGGCGCCCAAGCCCTCGCTAGAAGGCTCCAAGGACTCCTAATCAAGGAGATGGCAGCCTCGCTGGCCTGGTTTTTTTAGCCCATCGATTATGCGACACAATCTACTTTTCAGCTATAGCAGGCCTAAGGTTTGGATGCTCGCAGTGATTCTCCTAACCATGGCTCCCCTCTGCGGAGAAGCACAGTCTCGCCCGGGATTCTTTCAAAGACTATTCGGCATCTCTGATAAAGCAACTTTAGAGAATCATCGATGGTACCTTCGTTCCTTGGATGGGAATCCCCTACCCTCGGGTTTGGACCATGAAGTCTATATCGACTTTTCCAGCCAGGACGGTAAAATCCGAGGGAAGAGTTTTTGCCAGGATATATCGGGGACGTATGCGCTCCAATGGAACCAGGGACTTCGCTGGGATTGGGATCCACCCTTATATATCTGCCCACAGGATTCTAGCTGGGAAAACCAACTGCGAAGACTACTGCCCTACGCCAACCAGTATGAGATCAACGAAGATTTTTTGATTCTAAAAAACAACAACCTGGTTCTTTCGATCTGGAAGCGCTGCCCTCATGCGCCAAGCCCCTATAACCTTTAAGCACCTTTAGGGGAAAACACCATGGAGCTCAGCATGGAGAACACGCCATGGAGCCCACCATTGAAACCCAGAAAGCCTTAGAAGGAGCCTTAATAGGATTCTTAATAAGCCGCCAAACTAGAATGAAAAGCGTATTCCTTGTGCCAGGGGCATTTGATCACTCCAATTAATCGTATTGGTCTGTCTTCTCATATAGGCTTTCCATGCATCGGAGCCACTTTCCCTGCCGCCGCCGGTTTCTTTCTCGCCCCCAAAAGCTCCGCCTATTTCGGCGCCGCTGGTACCGATATTAACGTTGGCAATGCCACAATCACTTCCCCAGGCTGAAAGAAAAGTCTCCGCTTCCCGCAGGTCGGTGGTCATAATCGTGGAAGATAACCCCTGGGGTACTTGGTTCTGTATGTGGATGGCCTGTTCTAAATCTTCATAGGGCATGATGTATAGAATGGGCGCAAAAGTCTCGGTTTCAACGATGGGCATATCGGGGCTTACTTCATAAATGCAGGGCTTTACATAGCAACCGCTTTCGTAACCCTCCCCCTGAAGCTGCCCCCCGGGGACCAAGGCGCGCCCTCCTTGATCCTCGATCACCGTTAAGGCCTTCATATATTGCGATACGGCCTGCTCGTCGATCAATGGCCCCATGTGATGGCGCTCATCGAGTGGATTACCCACCTGAATCTGATCATAAGCGGCCTTTAAACGGCGTTTAACGGTTTCATAAACAGAGGACTCAATAATGAGCCGGCGGGTGGTGGTGCACCGCTGTCCCGCAGTTCCCACGGCTCCAAAAACACAGGCCGGGATGGTAATATCCAGATCCGCCTTCGCCGTGATTATCATGGCATTATTCCCGCCCAACTCCAAAAGGGATTTGCCAAGTCGGGCCGCTACGGTGGTTGCCACCGACTTCCCCATGGCCGTCGATCCCGTCGCGGAGACCAGGGCGACCCGAGGATCCGCTGCCAGGGCCTGGCCCAGGCTGGCATCCCCAATGATCAGTCCCGACACCCCTTCCGGCACTTCGTTGGCCTCAAAAACCTCAGCCACCAAACGCTGGCATGCCAAGGCGGAAAGAGGTGCCTTCTCCGAAGGCTTCCAAACGCAGGCATTACCGCAAACCCAGGCAACAAACGCATTCCAACTCCAAACAGCCACCGGAAAGTTGAAGGCAGAAATAATGCCTACAACACCTAAAGGATGCCATTGTTCGTACATGCGATGAGACGGGCGCTCACTATGCATGGTGCGTCCATATAGCTGCCGAGACAAGCCGAGTGCAAAGTCCGCGATATCGATCATTTCTTGTACCTCTCCCAAACCCTCTTGTAAACTCTTCCCCATCTCGTAGGAGACCAGTTGGCCCAGCTGCGCCTTCTCTTCCCGAAGCCGCTGCCCAATTTGCCGAATCACTTCTCCGCGGCGCGGTGCGGGCCAAGTTCGCCACTTGAGGGCCGCTTGGGTGGCCCGCGCTACCACGGCATCATATTGAGGCAGGGTACAGGGGCTGAGCTGCGCGATGGGTTTCCCATCGACGGGGCTAAAGGAAATCAAAGGTTCCCCCGGATCGGTGGTCCATTCAGAGCCGGTAGAGGCCCCAGGGTTTTCCGGGCTAATCCCAAAATTGGAAAGCAGATTATCGATATTCTTCATAGCTGAGCGTTCAGAATTAGACATGGCGCCTGTTTAAACAAATGTATCCAAATTATGCGTTCCGAAGAAACGGGAAACTGCCCCCTAAAAGGGAGAAACAAACTCCGAAAACGGTGGGAAACCAAGATCCCGATCGGAAACCTGTGGCGACCCAAGCCCCCAATCGAAGCCTACACTGTTATAAAGGATTCCTTTATCATGCTCGGGAGCATAGGCGGTGCTCACCAAATACTGGGTAATGGCCTGGGGGGAAAGCGCTTTGAATCCGTGGGCAAAACCCCGGGGGATAAAGACCGCCCTACGATTCTCTGCCGTTAATTCCAGACTATGATACTTTCCGTAGGTGGGAGAGGACTTTCGGAGGTCAACCATCAGATCCAAGATGGCCCCATGAGGGCAGTACACCAATTTGGCATGATCATGCGGTGGAGTTTGAAAATGCAAACCGCGGATGACCCGTTGATGAGAAACGGAGTAGTATACCTCTTCCCATTGAACATCAAGACCTCGACGACGGAACTCGGGACCATGGAAAATCTTCACAAAATGGCCCCGGGCATCGAGGGCTTCCGGCCATTCAACCACCATGGCCCCTTCCAGGGGCAGCGCTTCAAACTGCAGTTTCATGACGGGCATATTTTTCGATCTGCCGAACGCAGCGTTCTCTTTCCGAAGATTCGCGATCTGCATACCATTCCGCCGTCCACTCTATGGCTTCCCGAGTGGTCAATCGAGGGGTCCAACCCAGATCCTGAGCGGCTTTCTGGCTGTCGAGGTTCAACAATTTAGACTCGGGGTAATGGACATCCTTATCCATGATCTCATAATGCCCCGACTGGTCAAAGGCTCGTAGGAATATTTCGGCCAGTTCAATCACTTTAACTTGGTCAGTATGATCGGGACCAAAGTTATAGGCTCCGGCCATGGGATCCCGGGCATCTAGAAGATGGGCCGCCAACTGCAGATATCCAAATAGGGGTTCTAGAACATGTTGCCAGGGCCGAACGGATTCCGGTTGTCGGATCCGCACTTTCTCCCCAAATTCAAGGGCTCGAATAATATCGGGGATCAGGCGATGGTCGGCATAGTCGCCGCCGCCAATTACGTTTCCCGCCCTTGCCGAGGCGATCTTTTTTCCATGGGATGAAATCCGGGCTTCGGGGAAGAATGCCTGCCTATAAGAGGCGATCACGATTTCTGCAGCGGCCTTGCTGGCCGAATAAGGGTCGAGCCCTCCCAGGCGATCGGTCTCCTGAAAAGGTTTCCCGCTCTCGGGGTTCTCATAGACTTTGTCGGTGGTCACCATGATGCCTATGCATGGCTTGGGCAACTGGCGAATGGCTTCCAGAACATGGACCGTTCCTTGAGTATTCACCATGTAGGTCTCCACCGGATCCTCATAGCTGCTGCGCACCAAGGACTGAGCCGCCAGATGAAAGACCAGATCTGGTTCAAAACGAATGAGCTCTCCTTGAAGTTTTTTTGCATCGCGGATATCGCCCATAATCGAACTATAGCAGAGCTGGTCACCCTGAATCCGGGTGTATAGATCTTGGGAACTGGTGGGGGGCAATGCAAATCCCTTGATGGAAGCCCCGAGTTGATTTAATATTTGAATCAACCAGCTGCCTTTAAAACCGGTATGTCCGGTCACCAATACCTTCTTGCCCTCAAAACGGGTTTTCAGACCTTCCCAACTTACCATTTTTTCCATAGAGGTTGATTTTCCCAAAGGTACTCCAGCTCTTCTCGGTCCCTTAGTGTATCCATGCATTTCCAAAAACCATGATGGCGGTAAGCCGCCATCTGGCCATCCCGGGCCAGGCGGTCCAAGGGTTCTCTTTCCCACATGATTTGGTCGCTATCTGCTCCCAGATAATCGCTGATCTCCGGCTCCACCACAAAGAAGCCCCCATTAATCCAGGTCCCGGAGTCTTCGGGCTTCTCCTCAAATCCCTCGACCAACCCTTGGTTATCCATGCGAATCACGCCAAAGCGGCTGGTTGCCTGAATGGCCGTCATCGTGCATAGGCTGCCCGACTGCTTATGAAAAGCCAAAAGCTTATCTAAATCAATATCCGCCACCCCATCGCCGTAGGTAAGCATAAAAGGCCCCTTATCCAGGTAGGGTAAAACGCGTTTCAAACGGCCGGCAGTCATGGTGTCTAAACCGGTGTCGATCAAAGACACTTTAAAGGGCTCCGCGTATTGTTGATGGAATTCCAAGCGATTCTCCCCCAGGTCCACCGTGAGGTCTGCATTATGAATGAAGTAGTTAACAAAGTACTCTTTGATCATCCACCCTTTGTATCCCAAACATATAATGAACTCGGTATGCCCAAAAGCGGCATAAATTTTCATAATATGCCAAAGCAGCGGTTTGCCTCCAATTTCAATCATGGGCTTGGGGCGGAGCTGGGACTCTTCCGAAATTCGGGTGCCACGTCCCCCTGCAAATAATACGACTTTCATCCTAAGGCTGAACTTTGGTTGCCGGACAAAAATAAAGGCAAAAAACAAGAATCCCCCGGAATTTAGAAATGGGCGACCAAATCAGGGATTGACCTCGAAGCCGGAGGGGATGGAAAATCGAAAGCTGAGCGGATCATCGAACTGAGGCCCGATGAACTCCATCTCCAGATCATGCACCAAGGGCCCATCCTGAAAAGACCAAGCCCGATCATGGGAGAACCATCGTTTTCCCAAGGGCTTATAATCGCGCAACTCAATGCGGGAGCGAAACGGAGCATCTAATCGCTGTTGCAGGGACTGGCGAAGGTTCATCGTATGGCGATCATATAGATCCATAAAATGCCATGAATCCCCATGGCGCTTTACCAGAAAAAAAGGTCCCCTTATGACTTCTTCTTGAATCTGAGCTGTGTCCTGCAGGGGCAGGCCCAGAATCAGATCTTCTATCATGGTGTAGTCGAGGGGAAAGGGCAGAAGGCGTGCGGCTTCATCCAGGGGTAGCGCCCAAGCCTTCCTTTGAAGATAGCTGATAAACTGAATGCTGTCGGGACTCAAATAAGCTCTTCCCACGGAGACCATACCGCCCAGGGCGGAAATAGATACCCAAATGGCTTCCTGACGGCGGAGCTTGATCTGTGCGACAAACTCATGGCTCTGATCCGGCCCCCGATATTTCATGCGCGCCCTGGCCGCAAAGGTTTCAAAATCGTTGGTTTTTTTCTGATACCGAGTCCAGTCTTTGATAAAAGCAGGGGTCGGTGGCTCCGCAGGCAAGCTGTCCAAGTCCGCCATGGAGACGGGCAATGGGCGCTCTACGCTCCCTTTCTCTGAAGGACGCCCCCCTCCACAAGAACTCAGGATCAGAAAACAAACTCCCATGACCCATCCATAGATATACGGACTCCACCTACTCATCTTTCTTTAATCCCTCCTTAATCTTACGCTCCATGTCTTCAGGCTTCTCTGCTCCTTGATCGATGGCCTTTTGCCAGCTGCTCTTGGCCTTATCATGCTGGCCTAAACGATAGTATACATCCCCTAAATGATCCCACAAAGTGGCATTCGAACCGGTACTAAGATCCAGGGCCCGCTGAATATAATCTCGCGCTTGCTCATACTTACCCATCTTGTAAAGAATCCATCCATAGGTATCTAGAAAACTGGGTTCATCCGGACGAAGTTTTAGGGACTTCTCCGACATCGTTAAAGCCTCGTCAAGTCGAACCATTCTTAGGGACAAGTAATAACTATAATTATTGAGCACGGTCGGATTATCGGGATCCAGCTGCAAGGATTTCCGGTAATGCGCTTCGGAAAGGGAGTAATCCTTGAGTGCCTCATAGATATCTCCCAGGGTGCC
Organism: uncultured Chitinophagaceae bacterium; assembly: GCA_964646775.1. Lineage (GTDB taxonomy): Bacteria > Bacteroidota > Bacteroidia > Chitinophagales > Chitinophagaceae > CAYPQN01. The sequence continues at coordinate 14,217 of CAZYEZ010000006.1, forward strand.
GTGCATTTCGGCTAATACGTCTGTATCCTCTTCGGGCTGCAAATCCAAGGCCCGCTCGATGGCTTTACGCGCTGGTTCATACTGGCCTTTAAAGAGGTGTCCGACCCCATTCAGGTAATGGACCATGGCCTGATTGGGAAAAAGGCGTAAGCACTTTTCCGAGTACCGTATAAGGGAATCCGCCTGCTCGACGTTCGCGTACTGATAGAGGAGCCGCTGCCAGGTGGAATAAACCCCCGGATCAATCGCCAATGCGCGCTTATAGGCCTCGGCCGCTTCGTCCATTTTCCCTACAATAAAAAGCAGGTTTCCACGCAAAGTGTGCACTTCTGCATGATCGGGATTCTGCGCGGCGATCAGAGCCGCCAAATCCATGGCTTCTTCTTTGCCTGAGGAGTCTTCCCCAAACTCCTGAATATATCTGAATAGAATGGAGATCTGATGCTCCACATCCATCGCCTTATGCGCCAGACTCTTGCGCAGATAGTCTTTGTACTTTCCCTCGTCGCCAAGATAACGGTAGTATTGAGCTAGGCTGAGGATAACCATGGGATCATCGGGAAAACGCGCTTCGGCATCCTGATAGGCTTTCATGGCTTCCTCTTTGCGGTCATTGCTCATATAGACCTCGGCAAGCAATACATAGTATCGCCCGTCTTCGGGATACATGCGCATCAACTCCTTTACGACCTTTATGGCCTCGTCCACTTCATTGATCTGGAGGAAGATCTGCTGCTTTTGCATCATCACCTCCTCATTACCCGGATCTGTTGCCAACAATTCGTTGAGGCTCTCCAGGGCTCGCATATGCTTTTCAGCTCTCTGATACAGAAGCGCCGCTTTATGCAGGTAATCTTCATTATGCTTCTCATGGCGGGCCAGTTCCCGGTAGGTGTTGGCCGCTCCTTCGTAATCATTTCCATAGGCAAGAATCTGCGCGTACTGCTCGCGGTAATACTTATTGGCTGGCTGAAGCGCAATGGCCTTCTGAATATGAGTCGATGCCAGGTCTAGCTGATCAGGCATGTAGAGGCGGGCCAGATCATAATGTGCGCCGGCCGCCTCAGGTTGCAAGCTCACGACCCGCTGCAAGTAAGCAATCGCCCTCGCCTTATCGCCTTTAATCCGAGCTTGAATGGCGTCCATGAAAAGTACCGAGGCTTCCACCTCGGGATTCCCCTGCCCCCGCGTAAGGGTATCAAGCTGTGCCCAACCCCCGAACGGGAGCCAGACAAAAACGGTGAGCAGCACCCAGCGGGGGCAGAAGGTTATAAGACTCATGACTGACTGGAAAAATCGCCTAGGCTTAGGGACTTAGACGGCTCAATGTAAGTTATGTTTTTTCCTAATATAGATTGCTTTATCTGCGCATTTTTAACAAAGCTATCCGAGAGAATCATTGACTTTTCGATGCGGGAGTCTTCGATCGTAACGCCAGATTCCAGCGAAACATGGGGGCCTATGACCGATCGAACCAAACGTACGCCAGGGCCGATGTAGCAGGGTGGAATGATCACGGAGTCTATCTGGGTCAGATCCTTGCTCACGAGGTCTTCCTTTCCGCTCTTTAATTCGAGGATGCGCTCATTGGTAAATAGCGTGGCTTCTTTATTGCCGCAGTCCAGCCATTCTTTTACTTCCCCGGTATAGAACTTCATTCCCGACTGAAGCATATGCTCCATGGCATCCGTAATCTGGTACTCCCCTTTCAACATGATCTTTTCATCAATGAGTCGCTGCAACTCCTTTTCCAGCCGGGCTCCATCCTTAAAATAGTAAACACCGATAATCGCCAGGTCCGACACGAACTCCGCAGGCTTTTCAACAAATGCCTCGATCTGTCCCTCGGCGCTCAGTTTGACAACCCCAAAAGCCGACGGATCTTCTACCTTCTGTGTCCAAACGATGGCATCCGCCTTATCGTCGATTTCAAATCGGGCATCAAAAAGCGTGTCAGCAAAAGCAATGAATACATTCCCCTTCAGGAATTCGCGGGCACAAAGGATGGCATGGGCGGTTCCTTTTGGGTCTTCCTGGTAGCATATCCTTCCTTGAGCCCCCAGGTTTTTTGCCACCTGAAGCAGGTGGGCTTCCACCTCTGCCCCAAACTGGGGGCCGATCACAAAGGCGATCTGCTCCACCTTTTTTTCAACCGTGGACATGATGTCCTCAACCATTCGCTGTACAATCGGCTTTCCCGCAACGGGAACCAGGGGCTTAGCAGTAGTCAATGTATGCGGGCGCATTCTTTTGCCCATACCCGCCATGGGAATAATGATGTTCATCTATTTGTTGTTTTTTTTCGTTGATATGTTGACTCGCCGCTTTAAGGTTGGTCAAGGGTAGCAAATCCCCCTGTGCTTCCAAATCCAGCTTCTCCGCGTTCCGTAGGACTCAGCTGATCAGTTATTTCCCATTGAACTCGCGCCACCGGCGCCAGAACCATTTGCGCAATCCGATCTCCATCCCGAATCCATTGGACTTGGTCTCCGAGATGAACCAAAGGGACTTTGATCTCTCCCCGATAGTCGGCATCGATGGTCCCCGGGGCGTTGATCACGGTTATTCCCGTTCTTAGGCTCAGCCCACTTCTGGGCCGAATTTGAATCTCATAGCCCTGGGGGATGGCCAGATATAAACCCGTAGGTATCAAGGCGCGCTGCCCGGGATCAAGACGCACCGGCTCCGGGAGCCATGCCAGAACATCCATTCCAGCGGCGCCAGCGGTTTGATATTGAGGTAGAGGATGGGGGGATTGATTAACAACCTGAACAAGCGTCATATTGAGGTCAAAGTTAATCATTTCAAGTATTTTTCCCGGCTCGCCGCCCGGGGATTTCCATGGTTTAGGCCCGAGCAACGAAAATCTGCAAAAACATCCCGGGAAAAGTTAATTTTGTACCCCTTTAGAATCAAAAGTCCCAAAGGCATCATTATTTTTTTGAGATTCTCGACATGGCTATACTGGGCAATATCATCGCTCGCTCCCTAAAAATCCGCAAGCAGTTCAAACTCCATACGGCCCCTCCGGCAACTTATCAGCAAAACACTTTAAGACGGTTGCTGGAAACCGCTCGATATACAGCCTTCGGGCGGCGATACGGTTTTTCCGACATGCTGGATCATGAAACGGATCTCTATAGCGCTTTCAAATCCCGCGTACCCATTCATACTTACAACGAGATCTTCGCCCAGTGGTGGCATCGCTGTCTTCAGGGTGAGGAAAACGTCACCTGGCCGGGCAAGGTTCGGTATTTTGCCCTGAGCTCCGGCACTTCCGAAAGCTCCAGCAAGCATATCCCCGTCACCATGGATATGATTCGATCCATCAAACATGTCGGATTTCGGCAGCTCTATTCCCTGGTAGACTTTGACCTTCCGGCAAAAACTTTTTCCAAGGGCGTCCTCATGTTGGGAGGCACCACTTCGCTCTACGAAAAGGGAGGATACTATGAGGGGGATATGAGCGGCATCAGCGCCCGGAATATGCCGCGGTGGATGTCCAGTTTCTTCTATAAACCCGGCCAGAAAATATCCAGCCGCCCGCAATGGGAAGATCGCATCAAGCTGATCGTTCGCAAGGCGAAGGAATGGGATGTAGGAACCGTTTGTGGCGTCCCCGCTTGGGTTCAAATCGTTTTGGAAGAAATCATCCGGTATCATAAGGTTCCACATATTCATGCGATCTGGCCGAACCTGAATATTTATATTCATGGAGGCGTCGCTTTTGAACCTTATCGAGAGCGGTTTAACAAACTCCTGGGTCATCCCATTACCTTTATTGAAACCTATATGGCCTCAGAAGGGTCTTTTGGCTTCCAGGCCCGTCCTGGCCGGCCGGGGATCAAGCTGGTCCTTAACACGGGGATTTTCTTTGAATTTATTCCCTTTACTCGCCAGCATTTTGACGAGAACGGCCACCTTCGTCCGAATCCCACGACCCTGACCATTGACCAGGTGGAAGAGGGCGTCGAATATGCGCTTCTCGTCTCGACCTGCGCCGGAGCATGGCGATATCTTATTGGCGATGTACTCCGTTTTACCGATGCCAAAGAGCACGAAATTCAGATAACGGGAAGAACCCGAGAGTTTCTCAGTCTTTGCGGAGAACATACTTCGGTTGAGAATATGTACAAAGCGATAGAGACGCTGTCGAAGACCATGGGCGTAAGCTTCCGCGAGTTCAGTGTAGCAGGATTCCCTTATGAGAACCTATTTGCGCACCGCTGGTACATTGGCTGCGACGAACCTGGGGTCTCGGCCGAAGACGTTCGCGAGATCTTAGATCGAACCCTTTGCGAAATCAATGACGATTACGCCGTCGAAAGGACATCGGCTTTAAAAGAAGTTTTTGTCGAGTTAATACCTACGGAAGTATTCTATCAATACCTTAAATCCAGAGGGAAAGGTGGCGCCATGAATAAGGTACCTAGAGTCCTTCGAAACGAAAGGCTCCGGGATTGGGAGCAATATCTTAGGGACCAGGGCGTGAAGCCTTATTCGCGGATCTAGGCGTTTTTTCGCTTTTTAGAAGAAAACTCTGCGCAAGGATATTATTTTTGCGAAGTTCTCCGTTATAGGGAGGAAAAATTAAATCATATCAACATATGGGAAAAAACAGTGCAGCAACATGGATGAGCGGTCTGTCTTTGGCAGGCGTCTTGGTCCTTTTCATCCTCCACTTTAGTCAAAAATCCAGCAAGCCATCGTCGCCTTCCACCGATTTAAAGGAAGACGCGGCGGAATCTCCACATACCCGGATCGCCTTTATTAATCTGGATAGTTTTGAGGCGCATTACACCTATCTCCAAACTCAGCGAGCCGCCTTCCAGAAGCGGCAGGAAAGCATGAAGGAAGAACTGCAGCGCTCCGCGATACAGATGCAAAAAGATGTCAATGAAGTGCAGCGCAAGGCGCAGGCCGGAACGCTGACGCAATCCGAGTATGAAAATGCAGAAAAGAGGATTGGTCAAATGCAGCAAAGCTTGCAGGCGAGAGAAGCTGCTTTGACGGAACAGCTGTATGAAGAGCAGGATCGATTCAACGCAGAGCTCAAAGAGCGCATGGATGGATTCTTAGCCGAATACAATCGCAGCCGCGGCTACGATTATATTCTGACTTATTCGATCGCGGGTCCGATTCTGCTGGCCAATCCCTCCCTGGATATTACCCAAGATGTTATTGACGGCATGAATGCCCTTGCCGAAAAGCAAGATAAACAAGAGAAAAAGACCCCCTAATCGTTCATTCAAAACGCTGGTTTCTTGGCCGAAGAAAAATCATTCAAACGTAGCCTATCGCTGCTGGACGGAAGTTTACTGGTCATCGGGTCGATGATTGGCTCGGGCATCTTCATTGTAAGCGCCGACATCGCGCGTCAGGTGGGATCGGCGGGATGGCTGATCGTCGTCTGGCTGATCAGTGGATTTATCACCTTATCGGCGGCGCTGAGCTATGGGGAGCTGAGCGGCATGTTTCCTAAGGCTGGAGGACAGTACGTATATCTTCGAGAATCGTTTGGCCGGCTATTCGGATTTCTATATGGTTGGGCCCTTTTTGCCGTCATTCAAACCGGCACCATTGCCGCCGTTGCCGTTGCCTTTGCCAAGTTTACCGGATATTTTTTTCCAGCACTTGGGGATGAGAATCTGCTCTTCGGTGACCCTCAGGGATTTCATATCACGGCGGCACAGATTCTCGGCATGGGGTCCATTCTGGTCCTTACATGGATTAACAGCCGAGGGGTGCGCAACGGCAAATGGATTCAGCTGGTTTTTACCGCCGCCAAGGTCTTGGCTCTGGTATCCTTGATTGTATGCGGTTTCCTTTTCTTCGGCGATGACACCATATTTTCTTCCAACTGGGATCAGGCCTGGTTTGCCCGTCAGTTTGTCATTGAACCCGATCAGATCACCCATGTAAGCCTAACCCGCGGCGCTCTGGTGGTTGCCATATGCGTGGCGATGGTCGGTGCCCTTTTCTCCTCAGACGCCTGGAACAATGTGACATTTATCGCAGGGGAAATGAAAAACCCCCAGCGAAACATCGGTTTAAGTCTTTTTATTGGCACTTTGGTAGTCACCTTACTTTATGTGGGTATGAATCTCATGTACCTCTACGTGCTTCCGCTCCGTGAGATTGCTCATGCGCCGGCGGATCGGGTCGCCGTGGCAGCCGCGGAAAAGATTTTTGGGCCCTTGGGCGTGGGAATGATCGCGGGACTGATTATGGTCTCTACTTTTGGCTGCAACAACGGACTCATCCTTTCCGGGGCAAGGGTGCATTACACCATGGCCCAGGATCGGTTATTCTTTAAGGCGGCGGGGCGGCTAAACAGCAAAGGCGTTCCGGGCACCGCCTTATGGGCTCAGGGGATCTGGGCCTCCCTGCTCTGTCTTAGCGGTCAATATGGCAACCTCCTGGATTTTATCATCTTTACGGTATTGCTTTTCTATATTCTCACGATCTCGGCCTTGTTTCGGCTGCGTAAAACCCGCCCGGATCTACCCCGTCCTTATAAGGCTTTCGGTTACCCTTTGGTTCCCCTGCTCTATATACTCATGGCTTCCGTAATCTGCGTGGTATTGCTGATTCATAAGCCCAATTATACCTGGCCTGGACTGATTATTGTTCTTGCCGGAATTCCTTTATATTATTTTATTAGAAAGCGGAAGGTAAAACCATGATCTCAAGACAAGAACTCTATGATTTATTCGCCTCCATGGCCGAGGTAAAGGTTTTGGTCATCGGCGACCTGATGATAGATAGCTATTGGTGGGGAGAGTCCGAGCGCATGTCCCCGGAAGCACCGGTTCCCGTCGTGCGCGTTAGGAAAAAAGAAAATCGGCTGGGCGGAGCGGCCAACGTCGCACTAAACTGTCGGCGTCTCGGCGCCCAAGTAAGCCTAGCGACCGTTACCGGTCAGGATGAGGCAGCAGACCTGGCCATTCAGCTGCTCCGGGAAGCGCATATCGACACGCAACTGGTTCGAAAGAGTGCCGACCGGATGACGACCACTAAAACCCGGGTATTAGGCCGAAATCAGCAAATGATGCGCCTTGACGAAGAGTCGGAAGAAGAACTCAATACCAGCGACGAGCATGCCTTGCTGAATGAGACCATGAAGTTCTTGCAAATCGTAAAACCTCATATCCTGCTCTTCGAGGATTACAACAAGGGGGTGCTCAAAGAAAACATCATCCGAAGGCTGATTGAACATGCACGCCTATTGGGCATCAAAACTTCCGTAGACCCGAAGAAGAAGAACTTTCTTGCCTACGAACATATCGACTTATTCAAGCCCAATCTCATTGAGGTAAAAGAAGGTTTGCAGATTCCGCAACTGAGCCTGGACTTGGCTTCCCTGGATCAGGTGGACGCCCTGTTAAGGGCAAAACTAAAGCACCAAATCAGCTTAATCACCCTTTCCGATCGGGGCGCCTATGTTCGTAGCCGGGACAGTCGCCTCATTCCTTCCCATATTCGGCGCATCGCCGACGTATCTGGAGCCGGGGACACGGTCATCGCCACGGCTTCCCTGCTTCATGCCATGGACACCGATCCAATACTAATGGCGGAGATTGCCAATATTGCCGGGGGGCTGGTCTGCGAAGAAGTAGGGGTGGTTCCCATAGACAAAGCCCGTCTGCTAGAAGAATCCCTGCGCTTGTTGACCGCGGCCCAACCCGTATAAGGACCAAGACCGACCACCTATAGGGATATGTCGATCCG
>CAZYEZ010000006.1:21957-38710 GCA_964646775.1 uncultured Chitinophagaceae bacterium
AAGGAAGGGGAATCAATGTTTCATTACAATTTCAGGATTCGGCCAGAAGTCTGCCGAGATACCAGCCTGCAACTATTGAAGGCGGAAGTTCACCGGTAAGGTGAAATACACTTTAACGGGCTTACCATTTTGCCTCCCAGGCTTCCACTTGGGCATGGACTTCACGACGCGGATGGCTTCCTCTTCGAGTCCGCCTCCAAGTTTCCGTCCACCCGCTACTTTGACATCGCTAATCGACCCGTCTTCGGAAACGACGAACTGGATGGCAATCCGCCCCTGGATGTTAGACTCTTGGGCCGCGGCGGGATAGCGAATGTTCTCTCCCAGGTACTTATTCACGTCATAAGGGGCCTCTGGCATTTCTTCCACGAAGGTGAAAATCTCCGGCGGAGGAGGGGCGACCACGCCCGTTCCAGTTCCGGGACGATCCACAATTCCGGGATCGATACCATCCGGATCTCCTTCCACGGTTTCCAGACCCGCCATTTTATCTTCCAGCTCGGTTACCTCTGGTGGTTTCTCCTCTTCGGCAACCTCATCATCCTTGGCAATCACCGGGGGCGTAAACTTCACCGTCGGCTTTACCGGAGGGGGAGGCGGCGGAGGGGGTGGTGGGGGCGGCGGTTCATTGGGATCAATGGGAGGCGGCTCTGCTAAAGTTACCTCTTTCATGATGGCCACGGGCTTCTTCTCTTCCTTACCTTTGATGGCACTGGCCAAGAATGATCCCCCAACCATTAATGCGATCACACTGATCACCGATATGGCGGCGATGCGCATGCGACGCGGATATTTCCTTCGAAGCTCATAGGAACCATATTTCTTGTTCCTACCCTCGAAAAGGATATCCAGATAGTCGCTCTTTAAAATCTTATTGATGTCCATAATTTCTTTCCTTTATCGGTCGCGGCTTCTAGGTCGGCTTTCCTCATCCCCTTTATAGAGACTCCGGGTTGGCCGCTTCTGTCATGGAAATAAACTCTCTGTCTACGTCTGTGATATCCACGATCGCATAGACCCGTATATCATTGATGTTCATCTCATCCAGAATATTCACCATATCCTCATAAGTGCTGCCATCATCGGGTTTGATCAGAATCGTCGTCTGGTCGCTCTCGGACAATATACCGGTTCGCTTAAGGTTTTCTACATCCTTTTTCTTCTCGATAATGGCGTCCCGAATCCCTTTTTCTGGCCGGAAATAGGTGAGATGCAGCTCCGGCGGATTCTCCGGGTCACTTCCGATTCCCTGATAATAATAAACGCGATGGTTCTCACTGAGTAAGATGGTCATGGCCGTACTTTCCTTCACTTTCGTCTGCTCATCAACCGTCAATTGCTCATCCTTATACGGCATGTTTATCTGCATGGTCTTCGGCTTGGCCATGGTGGTGGTGAACATGAAGAAGGTGATCAAAAGAAATCCAAGGTCCACCATGGGCGTGAGGTCCACCCGGGTATCCAGCTTCTTTGCCTTCTTGACACCGACTCCTTTTTTTCTTCCTCCACCGGAGGTATCCAATTCTGCCATGATTCAAATGTTTTATTGCTTAACTTATCTGACGTCTCTTTCTCAAAATCTGCAGCTCTAGAAACGCATTGCTTGCTAGTCCTGGCTTAGTTCCCCCTGTTGAATTGCATAGGCAGCGGTTCCAGGAGGTACCGATTTAAGATCGGTCAGCAAGTTGAATTTAAAAATCTTATTCCCTTCCAAGGTGCGAAGCACTTTCTTGATCTCGGGGTAAGCGGCCGCCCCGTCTGCTTTAATTACAATCCTAAGCTTTGGGTTCGTAAGTCGAGCTTGTTGAATCCAGTAGGAAAGTTCGTTGTTATCCGATTGACTGGCCGTGTCCGCCGGTATTCCGGGCGCTGTTTTATGAAATTCGCGTTGCTCATCGGGAGAAGCCGCCAAATAGGATTTGAGTTGCGAGAGGGGAAGTCCAATAGAGGACCCAATCGCAAAACTATTCTTCTCCTCCTCGGTCAACTGGAGCCCTTTCCCTTCATTGATGGTGTTAATTAAATCCGTCCGCTGGATTTTATTATCGATGGAAAAGAAAATCCGGCCGTCTTCATCTACGGTGATCAGCATGATATCCGATTCGGGAAGAGGGATTTCCGATATCGAGGAAGGGGTCTGCACGGTAACCGGCTCCTCGGGCTTAAAAGAAGTCGCCAACATAAAGAAGGTCAACAAAAGGAAGGCCACGTCACACATGGCAGTCATGTCTACGTGCGTACTCTTCCTGGGCATTTTTGGTCTGGCCATATCACAGTCTTTTGAGGTTCCCTTATATTAAGGATCCCAATCACCACGATTTTCCATAATTCCCAAAAGGAAATGATGGAAAAAAGGGTCTTTCAGTGTCTAGATTACTTGTAGTTGGTCGCGAAGCTCTGGGTTAGGGTAAACCCGCTTTCATCGATACCATAAGTGATGCCATCGATCAAGGTCGTAAAGAAGTTGTAAGCAACAATGGCAATGAATGATGTACCGATACCGATGGCCGTGTTAATCAGGGCCTCGGAGATACCCGCAGCCAGGGCCGCTGCATCCGGGGCTCCCGCCGTGGCCATGGCCGAGAACGAGCGGATCATTCCAAGAACGGTTCCAAACAGCCCCAACAGTGTGGCTCCCGATGCGATGGTGGAAAGGAATACGAGGTTTTTTTCCAGCATGGGAAGCTCTAGAGAGGTAGCCTCTTCGATCTCCTTTTGGATGCTCAAAAGCTTCTGGTCTGTATCTAAATCCTCATTAGAAATCATCTCCTTATACTTCAGCAAACCTGCTTTCATCACATTGCCGACGCTGCCTGCCTGCTTATCGCACTCTGCAATCGCCGCATCAACATTCCGGTTGGCTAAATGGAACTGGATTTTTCTCACGAAATCCGAAGGATTCATCTTTCCTTTAGCCTTGTTGATTGACAAAGCCCGTTCTACCACAAAAACGAGAAGTGTCAAAGCCATACCCATAAGAAGAGGAATAACCCATCCCCCCGTGTAAACCGTTCCCATAAAGTTGGCAGGAACATGCTTTTCTGCGTCTCTGAAGTTATCTGCCTGGCCGAATACAAAATGGAAAATGCTTTCCGTGATGGCTACACAGATTACAACTATGAGTAGATTGATCCAAAAATGGTTGGTGTTCTTGGGCTTTCCGGTGGGTGTACCTTGAGGTTTCACTGCAGCGGATCTTACTTCTGCCATTGGTTTGTTTTTTATTTTTTGTTTTGTTGATTATAAAGGTAATCTCTACCAGATATAAATAATGGTTTGCAAATATAGAGGTCGGATTCAATAAAACAACTCCGCCCCCTCGTAATTTTACAATTCCCTAATATTCCGACAGGTTCTGGGCGGAGTTCGGATGAGGTTGATTTTCAGGAGTTTTAGATGCTTATTTTCAAACTGGTTGCCAAGTTATTATTTTTTTAGATTTTGCTGGGTTTGCCATGCAAATTTAACATTTACCTTTGCAGCAAACCGAAGGGTGCTGCGTGTTGAAGTATCTTTATCCTAAACCCAAAGCCCCCTTAAATATTGTTTCATCTTTATTATCTATTATTCTAAACACCTATTCTGTTATGCCTACCGGCCGTTTTAACCCTTGGCACCATGTCTCCTATGGCGATCAGGTACCCGAATTTGTCAATGCTATTATCGAGATCCCAAAGAACTCCCGGGCCAAGTATGAACTGGATAAAGAAAGTGGCCTCCTTAAGCTGGACCGGATTCTGTACTCTTCTCTATACTATCCGGCCAATTATGGATTTATCCCCCAGACCTTTTGCGATGACCAGGACCCTCTGGACATTCTGGTTCTCTCTCAACTAGAAATGGATCCGCTCTGTCTGGTGGAAGCCCGTGTCATTGGCGTCATGCGTATGTTAGACCAAGGCGAAGCAGACGATAAAATCATCGCCGTTTGCGGCCAGGACATGAGCGTTGCACATATTCACGATATTTCAGAGCTCCCTCCCCATTTCATGAAGGAGCTGCGCCATTTTTTCGAAGAATATAAAAAGCTGGAAAATAAAGTCGTAAAAATCGAGGAATTTGAGGGCGAAAGACTGGCCAAAAAGATTCTGCTCCATAGCATCAACGACTATAAAGCAAAATTCGGTCAGGGGGAAAGCGCCCGTTCCACGACGCCTCAATCCGTATAAAAAAAACGAATCCCATGAGTATAAGTTTTATTCTGGCCGTCCTTGCCATTGGTCTGGTCGCCGGATTTATGTCTTCTTTGGTGGGCATTGGCGGGGGCATCATCGTCGTCCCCGCCTTGGCGCTTTGGCTAGGCTATTCCCAGATCAGCGCCCAGGGCACGTCGCTGGCTATGTTATCTATGCCGGTTGCCTTGGTCGCCGCCCTTAATTATAGCCAGAAAGGGCATGTCGACTGGAAAGTAGCCGTCATTCTGGCTCTTAGCTTCGTGGCGGGCGGATATCTGGGCAGTCGGTTTGTATTGGGCTTGGAAGTGGCCATTGTGAAAAAGATCTTTGCCGTATTTATGATCGTCATGGCCCTCAAATACCTGTTTTTCGACAAATAATTGCCTTAATGAAACAGGGCTAAAGCCCTTGGATGCTAGTTGTGATAAGTGAAATTTATGAAACGCACGAAAATAAAGGAGATACTCCAACAAGAAACGACCGATTACCCGGTCTTAGTAAAAGGATGGGTAAGATCATTTCGGAACAATCAGTTCATAGCCCTCAATGACGGGTCCTGCCTGGCTTCGCTTCAGGTGGTCGTCCCAGCCGGGCTTTTGGAAGATGAGCAGCTGAAAAAAATCACTGCCGGTGCATCCTTGAGTGTGCATGGAACCGTCGTCGCTTCTCAGGGAAGGGGGCAGACGGTGGAAATTCAGGCAAAATCCATCGAAATACTGGGTCCCTGTGACGGGGGAACCTACCCGCTTCAACTCAAGAATCGGCCCAGCCTGGAGTATTTAAGGGAGCATGCACACCTTCGATTCCGAACCAATACATTTGGGGCCGTATTCAGGGTCCGCCATCACCTGGCTTTTGCCATCCATCAGTTTTTCCATGAGCGGGGATTCTTCTATTTCCACTCCCCGATTATCACCGCCTCCGATGCCGAAGGCGCGGGTGAAATGTTTCAGGTAACCACGCTTGATTTGGATAACCCCCCAAGAACGGAATCGGGTACCGTAGATTTTGAAGAGGATTTCTTCGGAAAACCCACGAATCTCACCGTAAGCGGACAGCTGGAAGGCGAACTAGCCGCTACCGCCCTGGGCGAAATCTATACTTTCGGGCCGACATTCCGGGCTGAAAATTCCAATACAACCCGCCATTTGGCGGAATTCTGGATGATCGAACCCGAAGTGGCCTTTGCAGACCTCGAAGAACTCATGGATTTAGCTGAGGATTTTGTTCGCTACCTGATTCGCTTTGCACTAGACCATTGCCAGGAAGACTTGCAATTTCTTGAAAAGAGAGCCTTGGACGAAGACAAACAGAAACCCCAATCGGAACGCTCGCCCTGGACTCTACTTGAGAAGCTGGCTTTTGTAGCCGACCATGCTTTTGAAAGGATTACCTATACGGAAGCCATCGATATTTTATTGCAATCAAACCCGCATAAAAAGAAGAAGTTCAAATATGAAGTCCGCTGGGGTGCTGACTTGCAGAGCGAACATGAACGCTACCTCGTAGAAAAGCATTTTAAGAAACCGGTGATCGTCACGGACTACCCCAAAGACATCAAATCGTTTTACATGCGCCTCAATGAGGACGGGAAAACGGTGGCGGCCATGGATATCCTTGCGCCGGGGATTGGCGAAATTGTCGGCGGCTCCCAAAGGGAGGAAAGACTGGCTCCCCTCATGCAAAGGATGAAGGAAATGAACATCCCCACCGATGAGCTGGACTGGTATATAGATACCAGAAGATTTGGGACCGTCCCCCACAGTGGGTTCGGACTAGGTTTCGAAAGGATGGTGCAATTCGTGACGGGGATGACGAATATTCGGGATGTCATCCCCTTCCCACGGACCCCTCATTCTGCAGAGTTCTAATCGCTAGTTTACAAAAACTACCCTTTTTACTTGGGGGTCTTCGGGCACCTTCAAATGAAGGAAGTATACCCCGCTACCTATGCCCAGTGATCCCAGATTCAGATCAAATCTGAATCGGTAGGCGTCGATGCTGAACTGGCCATGCTGAACTACGCGACCTTGCATGTCCATAAGGACAAAGGGAAACAGACCCGACTGGTTCAGTCGACCTTGGACCTGAATCCAGCCGCCACTAGGATTGGGGTGGATCTCCACCTCACTTAGCGTGGAGACCATAACATATATGCTGTCCAGGGCTTGGCAGGCTCCAACGGAGGCCCGCAAATGATACCATCCTTCCTTCGCTTTGGTCATCCCAGCCCGAAACGGTTCGGCTAAACTAGACTCAAACCCCTCGGGCCCGGTCCAATGATGATGGGCCGTGGTGGGTGAAACTGAGGCATGGAGTCGCGCCGTATCTCCCAGTCTCAATATAGAGAGCGGGTGAATCTTGGCCGACACCGACTTTCTGAATAAGCGGAAGTCTAAAGTGTCGGATCGGCACCCCCCTTCGGATTCTGCCCAGACGCTCACCAGGGAACTATCCTGGGTGGGGCCCGCAATTGCCAAGGGGTTCATGGACCATTGCTGAGAACCGATACTCCAGACGGTTTTTGCCGAAGAAGGATGGGTTTGGGCTGATATTTTCAAACTGTCGCCGGGACATAGGGTGATCTCCGTTTCCGCCAGCTCTATGCTGGGATTCGGTTTTACCGAAACCAAGATGGAGTCCTCATAGCCACAGATAGAGGTTTCAATTCGGTACCAGCCACTATGGCCTGGCTTCGCCAAAGGGATGGTCCAGCCCAGGCCGCTGGCCTGGCCCTGGGGGCCAACCCATGTCCAGTCACCAACCGAATCCTTCAGGCCTGAGTGAAGTACAAGGGTTTCGCCCTCGCAAACAGGGCTGTTGGATGAAAGCTGAAACGCTGGCCTTCCAATATAGGTGATGGGGTGCGGGTGGGGATCAAAGCGGTTAACAGGATAAGAGGAGCGCAGGCGAAGGCGGTAATCTGCACTCGAGGTTAAACCCATGGGCATCCGCCCCTCAAAGACCCCATCCCATCTCGTTTGTATCGAGTCTAAAACGATGGGCTGATGGAACTGGCCATCGGAATCAGATAGCTCTAAATAAAACCAGTTTCCGGCTCTAAAATCGCCTACCACCTGAAAGTTAAACTTGAAAGTATCCCCCTCACAATATTGCGTCTTTTGAACATTCAGGCTGGCTTCGTGAACCAAACGCACCACAACGGAGTCTAAATAATAATAGGCTCCATTCAGATGGCCTGTCCCCAAATCCACCTGCTGGATGGGCGGGACGGTGGAAGCCCCACCAAATCCACCAATAACAATATTATTATAAACAGAATCAGGGGTAAAGCGCGCATCTAAAACATACCATTTGTCTCGATCGGTGAGCGGACCGTAGTGACGGAAGTTGATCTGCGGTCTACGGCTTAAATAGGTCTCATGGGCCGGGATATAATGAGGCCCCTGCTGGTAGAACAATATGCCAATATCATCGGTTCCTTTGCTGGAACTGTCCGCCAGCGACACTTTCATCGATACCTGATATTCAAACCCAGGTTGCATAGGCTCAATCCAGGTGGTGAGATACTCTTTATATTCATAGGTGCCGGGCACGGTGATCGAGTAGAATCCGGCATATCCCGCTCCATCCGTCTCTTGGTGCCCAAAAAAATTATCAGGGATGCCTACGGTCGGCAAAGGTTGACACCGGTTGAAGTAATCTGGTGATGCACTGGTATAGGGTCTCCAGGGCGTACAACTCAGGTCATAATAATGAGTAGGGCAATGGCTCTTATCCTCAAACCCTGGATTTGGCACTAAGTTTTGCGCAGAGGCAGAAGGCGCAGCCATCGCCAAAGCTAAAAAGCCGACCATGAGCAGTGGCAAACGAAGGTCGATGGCTTTGCATCGCCAGATCATAGGCATGGTTTCTCATTTTAGCTTAAATTTAGTCATTTAGGTGGGTAATACCACATCTTCGGCGAAGATGCCGATGGGGCTTGCTTGCCTAAATAAAAAACCAAAAAAAAATCATAATATTGCGCGAACCATTTTTACCGAGCCCCGATCATGGGACTCCTAAAACTTGGGCATCGGGGCTATAAATCAAAAGCCTATAAATATTATATTTATGGATTGATATGAATTAAGCCAAACTTTACCGCCCAGGGCTTCGGTTCATCAATCAAAAATCAGTTTATCAATATGGACTTCACCTATACGGAAACGCAGCAGCACCTTGCCGAGAGCATTCGAGATTTTGCGCAACAGCATATTCGGCCGCAAATGATGGTCTGGGATGAAGAGCAAATCTTTCCCGTGGAATTATTTCGGGAAATGGGAAAACAAGGATTAATGGGCGTGCTGGTTCCCGAAGAATATGGAGGGACTGGACTTGGTTACCTCGAATATGTGGTGGTAATCAGTGAAATCGCCAAGGTATGCGGATCAATTGGACTGTCCGTTGCGGCTCATAATTCCTTATGCACAGGGCATATCTTAAGTTTCGGTTCCGAGGAACAGAAGAAAAAGTACTTGCCCAAATTGGCTAGCGGCGAGTGGATTGGCGCTTGGGGCTTGACGGAAGCCAACACCGGGAGCGATGCCGGGAATATGAGAACAACCGC
Source organism: uncultured Chitinophagaceae bacterium (assembly GCA_964646775.1). Classification (GTDB taxonomy): domain Bacteria; phylum Bacteroidota; class Bacteroidia; order Chitinophagales; family Chitinophagaceae; genus CAYPQN01. The sequence continues at coordinate 30,703 of CAZYEZ010000006.1, forward strand.
CCAAAAAGACGGGGACGAATGGATTCTCAATGGCTCCAAGACATGGATTACCCATGGTATCAGCGGAGATGTAGCGGTCGTCTTAGCGCGGACCGGAGCCCCAAGAGAAAGAAATAACATTACAGCCTTTGTCTTGGAAAAGGGAACCCCCGGATTTAGCCCAGGCAAGAAGGAAAACAAGCTGGGAATGCGGGCTTCCGAAACGGCGGAACTTATACTCGACCAAGTTCGCATTCCAGATAGCCAGCGACTTGGAGAAATCGGTGAAGGGTTTCGCCAAGCGATGAAGGTTTTAGATGGGGGGCGGATTTCCATTGCGGCCCTGGCATTAGGGATCGCGAAAGGAGCCTACGAGGCCTCATTGCAATACTCCAAAGAGCGCCATCAATTTGATCAGCCCATTTCCTCATTCCAGGCCATTGCCTTTAAATTGGCCGATATGGCGACAAAGATTGAAGCCGCCGAAATGCTGATTTATCAGGCTGCGGATCGCAAGAATCGCAACCTACCGATGACCAAAGAGTCCGCCATGGCCAAATATTATGCCTCGGAAATCTCCGTGCAAATTGCAACGGATGCCGTGCAAATCTTTGGTGGATATGGTTATACCAAGGACTTCCCCGTGGAAAAATACTATCGGGACAGCAAGCTATGCACCATCGGAGAAGGAACTTCCGAAATACAGAAACTGGTTATCTCCAGAGAGATTTTGCAAGGATAGATCCAGGCCTGGGAGTTCTCAAGCGGAACCAAAGCGCGCCGTTTTAATATACCAGGCGCCTTCAACCCGAGCCTGTTTTTTCATGGCGATTTTTCCTCTATGAGCCCGCTTTTTGGGAAAACCCTTTATTGGGATGCCAGGGCGAGTTTAATAATCCCCCAATGTTACGGGCAGCTGCTGCTCGGCAAGCGCTAACTGTTCGTCGCTCGGAGCAATGCCATGCCACTCATGGGTGCCCTCCATAAAGTCTACGCCCTTACCCATGATGGTCTGCATAAGAATGACCACGGGTTTTCTGTTTCCGGATATTTTTTTCGCTTGATCCAAGGTAGCGACTACATCCTCCATATTGTTCCCATCCATTTCCAGCACATCCCAGCCAAAGGCGGTGAACTTGTCTTTGAGGGAACCTAGGTGTAGAACCGTATTGGTTGGGCCGTCAATCTGCTGGCCGTTAACGTCAATGGTCGCAATAAGGTTATCGATCTTATGGTGGGCAGCAAAAAGAATGGCTTCCCAGTTCTGTCCTTCCTGCAGCTCCCCGTCTCCATGTAAGGAAAACACCCAACGGTCATCTGCATTCCATTTTTTGGTTAAAGCCGCCCCCGCCGCTACGCTCATACCCTGCCCCAGTGAACCGCTGGCTATACGGACCCCAGGGAGCCCTTCATGCGTGGTCGGGTGTCCTTGGAGTCGGGAGTTAATTTTCCTGAAAGTCGCCAGCTCCTCGAGCGGAAAATATCCACTTCTTGCTAACACGCTATAAAAAACCGGCGAAATATGCCCGTTGGATAGAAAAAACAGGTCTTCGCCTTTGCCGTCCATATGAAAGGCTGGGTCATGCTTCATCGTATGAAAATACAAAGCCACTAAAAAGTCCGCACACCCCAGCGATCCGCCAGGATGGCCACTTTGACAGGCGTGTACCATACGGACAATATCCCTTCTTACCTGGGCTGCTATATTCTTTAATTCTTGTATTTCCATAATCCTTGAATCAAATGCTTGCGGCAAAATTAGTCCTTCGATTCAATTATTCCATAACATTGCCAGAAACCTTGAACCATGTCTTGGCAACAGGCATACGAAATCGAATTTACCAGAGATCTTCTCCGTTGGCATGCAGAAGAGAACGATCGAAGCCTACCCTGGAAGGGGGAAACGGACCCGTATAAAATTTGGGTCTCTGAAATCTTACTTCAGCAAACCCGGGCGGAGCAGGCCCTTCCCTACTATCACCGGTTTCTGGAAGCCTTCCCCAATATTCGAGACTTAGCGGGAGCCCCAAAGGACAAAATCTATCGTATTTGGCAGGGCCTAGGGTATTACCGGCGATGCCAGAATATGATTCGCACCGCGAAGATTCTGGTCGAAGATTTCCATGGTAAGTTTCCATCCACCTATGCGGCACTCAGGCAACTCCCTGGAATCGGCCCCTATACCGCGGCAGCCATCGCTTCTTTTGCCTTCGGTAAGAGCCATGCGGTCATGGACGGCAATGTCATTCGCGTGCTATCACGGCATTTTGGAATCGAAGAGTATACCGACTTGCAGCCAGGAAAAAGGATCTTGGCTGAACTGGCCCAAAGGCTCATCGCTCCGGCCGATCCCCGCTCATTTAATCAAGCCATCATGGATTTTGGGGCCCGGGTGTGCAAGCCGGCCGCGCCGGATTGCCCCACCTGCCCTCTGATTCAAAACTGTAAGGCCTGGCGGGATCAAAAAGTCACTCAGCTTCCCCTCTCTCGGCCCAAACGGGCGCGATCAAAGCGGTATTTCTTTTATTTTATTTTGGAAAACCAGGGGCGCCTATGGATAAGAAAAAGAACCCAGAAAGACATCTGGCACCAGCTTCATGAACCCTATCTCCTGGAAGCCGAAGGGCCGCTCACCTTGGACCAGTTGAAGCAGCATGCCCAATACACCCGGTCGGGCTCCAATCGGGCCGATTCCTCTCCTCTTTCCCACATAGTAAATTTCCAGCAAACCCTGACTCATCAAAAAGTCATCGCCTCGGTTTACCACCTACCTTATTCTGCTCCCCCCAATCCCGATACTCAGGGTTTCTGGGTGACTGCGTCGGCTCTTGATGCCTTCGCCTTCCCCAAGAAAATAGCCTCTATACTCCAATCCCAGAAAGAGCGGATTCTGGGGTCTTCCTAACAGATTTTTGCCCTGTATTCAATTGTCTTTTGCTTATGACATATGCTTATCTTTGAATGCAAGGTCACGACTATGTCCATAACTTCGCCTGACCTTCCCATATTTCTATGATGCTATTGCAATCCAATACAGAAATCAGCTCTCAGGTCACGGCCCTGATCATTTTGCTGTTAGCCCTCCACTTTGTTTACTCGATTAGCTCCGGGGCCATGTCCGCCCTGTTTATGCTTTCAGCCAAAGACATCAACCTGCTGAAGACGCGCAATCAGCCCAGTGCTCGACAGGTCCTACAGCTTTTGCGCAATCCAAAATTATTAATGACCACCCTTCGGGTGGCCATGCTCTTTCTTTCCATTGCCATTATCATCGCCACCAATATTCTGCTCCAGGTCGTCCTGCCTAACCTTAGCCTGTTTGGCTACATTTTGGTGCAACTCATTCTTGTCACCCTATTTCTAGTACTCTTTGGTGCGGTGCTGCCTAAAGTCTATGCCGCCCAAGAGCCCATGCGTATGGCATTATTTAGCGCACCGATTGCTTCAGCCCTTTATAGTCTTTTCAAACCAATCAGCAAGACGCTGGTTTCTTCGGGCCAAATGATCGATCCTAATCCCGTCGATGAAGAATCGATTAGCAATGAGGAATTTGAACATGCCATAGAAATGACCGTGGGACATCCCGCCACCCATGAAGAGGTTAACATCTTCCGAAGCATTATGAAGTTCGGCAGAACTTCAGTTAGACAGATCATGAAAACGAGACTAGACGTCAAAGCGGTTGATTATGATCTTTCCTTTAAAGAGGTTCAAAAAAAGCTGCTAGAGTTTGGCGTATCCCGAATGCCCGTCTATACCGATAGTCTCGACAACATTGTCGGCATCCTAGTGACCAAAGATTTTCTTCCCTACACTGAAGAACTTGATTTCGATTGGCACCGGCTGATAAGACCGGCTTATTTTGTGCCGGAAGGAAAGATGATCGATGACCTGCTCGTGGAATTCAAAAGGAAAAAGATTCACTTTGCGATCGTGGTCGATGAATTTGGGGGGAGTTCCGGAATTGTAACCATGGAAGATATCATGGAAGAGATCATCGGTGAAATCAAGGATGAGTTTGATACCGACGACTTGGATTATCGGAAAATCGATGATCACACCTATATTTTTGATGGGAAAACGCCCATTAACGATATCTGCCGCATTCTAAACACCCCCAGCGAAATTTTTGATGATATTCGGGGGGAAAGCGACTCACTAGCTGGATTGATCCTAGAAATCTGCGGTAAATTTCCGGCCATCAATGAATCCGTGCGCCATCGGCATTTTGAATTCTTGGTCTTAGAAATGGGCAATCTCAGAATTCAGAAAGTTAAACTCACCCTGGGGGATCCCGATGAGTTCGACGAGGAAACCCGTCCGTAGTTTCGAATTCCCGTTCGACCCCTCTAAAATCCCGATCCGCAGAATTAAATGAACGGTAATTTTCAAACTGCTTATTTTTATTAAACTGATACTGCAGATTTGAAATTAACCCCATTCATCTCAAGCTTCCTGCTGCTTCTCCTAATTCTGCCAAGGCTACGGGCACAAGACGAGTTGTTTCCCGAGCACATCCCCTTGGATTCAAGAAAGAGCTATGATCATTATGAGCATTATCTGATCCCAAGCATCGATTGGCTTCACCAAACCCCCTTAGGCGAGGAACCCCAAACAAGGAAGCGGCTGGATAATTTCATCATGCTTTGGCTGCAGAAAAATCAAGATATCGTCGTTACCCTACCCGACTACCTAATTGAGTTTCAAAACATCCATACGGAGTTCTACTTCCTATATGCCGGTGCCTGGATCAAGCTAGCGCTGCAGAACCCAGACCTGCCGCGCCAAGAGTATTTTATTCGCGGCGTAGAATCAATGATTGAGTATTACGAGAAGGATATGGGCATTCGAGAAAATGATTTTCTTAACACCCTGGTTGAATGGAAAAACCATGGTCGCCTCCGAAATTTGTTTGACACCCTGAATTACGACCAGAACATCGCCTTAAAACTCATAACCCCTAGCGATCGTACCGAGTTTGGTCCGGATGAAAACTTTTTCCATTTTCGCTTTACGGCCATCAATTTCACCCAATATCGGGCACTTCTGACGCGATATAAAATGGAGGGGCTTTACGACGACTGGATCGTGAATCATGATCGATCCATTCTCTTTCCCAAGTTACCCGCCGGAGATTACACCTTGACCATTCAAGCTTCCCTTTTCGACGATTTTCGGCAATCCGCCGAAGTGAGTTACTCCTTCTCCGTCCAAGCTCCCATTTGGAAGCGCCCATGGTTTTTAATTCTCGTCGCCCTATCCCTGCTCGCCTGGATTTACGCATATTTCCGTCAAAGGGAAGCCAATCTAAAAAGGGTTGCACAACTACAGCAACAACGGATGATTTATGAATACGATCATCTCCGAAATCAAATTAACCCTCATTTTCTCTTCAATAGCCTCAATACGCTGACTACATTGATCGAGGAAGAACCCAAAAAAGCGGTCAAGTACTCGGAACACCTCTCAGACCTATATAGAAATATCCTTACCTATCATAGTGAAGATTTAGTGATCGTTTCCGAGGAGCTAAACATCCTCAAAGACTATATCCACATCCAGCAGTCCCGGTTTGGCCCAGCCCTTCAAGTGGAAATAGATATCGATGAATCCACGGCCCAGGAAAAGAAAATTGTCCCCTTGGCACTTCAGCTGTTGTTGGAAAACGCCATGAAACACAATGTGGTATCCAAGAAAACCCCCTTACATATCCGGATTTTTGCGAAAGACAACTACTTGGTGATCACAAATAATATTCAGCCGAAACTCAGTAAAGAAAAAGGAGTAGGCCTGGGATTAAAAACCATAAGAAAGCGTTATGCCATTGCTACCGACCGACCGGTCTCTTTTAAAGTTGAAGACAACCTCTATGTGGTTCGCATTCCCCTGCTGTAATCTCCAAACAGCCATCGCCTGGTCCCGAACCCGAGGTTCGCTTTGTGAACAACTACAATACATCTATAAACACTTTACATAATTGTTTTAGGAATGTCTAGGCAGTGCGTTCTACCTTGCTTACTTTTGTAAGGACCAAAATCATTTTAGATCTCACCATGTCTAATAATATCGTGGAAAAAGCCCATAATTACTTGAGTGGTGATGAGGAGTTCAACGAATTGTATCCATTTTCAATTCAAGTCCACTCTCGGCGTCATTGGACACCGATCCATATCATCAAATTAGCCTGCAGTTTCCTAACTGATCCTGGATCAAAAATTTTAGATATCGGCAGCGGAGTCGGCAAGTTCTGCCTGGTAGGCGCGCATTTATATCCGAAATCTCATTTTACGGGAATTGAACAACGAAACTATTTAGTTCGGCATGCGCAAAGAGCCCAAAAAACCCTGGCGCTGCAAAATGTTGATTTCATTCAAGGGAATTTCACTCACCTGGATTTAGGAGAATACGATCATTTTTATTTTTATAATTCATTCTTCGAGAATCTGGACAATATGGACCGAATCGACACCAAAGTTGATTATTCGGAGGAACTGTATCAGTTCTACGTCCGCCATTTAAGCAAGCAGCTTTCTGAAAGGCCTTCCGGGACGCGAATTGTCACCTACCATTCCTTACAGGAAGAAATACCAAGGTCCTATCAATTGGTGGAAAGCTTTGAGGATGGAGACCTGAATTTCTGGCAAAAGCGCTAATTCTAACATAAGGCTAACAGCAGATACCTTTAATTTATCTTTTGCTTCGCACGCAAGAAGAAATTAAATGGGGAGCCTATGTCGTGGAAACTGAACCGGTCTCTAACTATAAAAATCGCCCTGGTTCTAATTGTTGCCAGCAGCGCTGTTTACTTCGCATGGACTATTTCGCGATCAACACTAGACAGCATTAAAACCCCAATGAATCGACTTTCCATCCCCGATAGTCATCTCATTGGCACCCAGCAACTTTTTAATGATGTTGTTCGGCTCGATCAATTGCAGCGACTTTACACCCTCCAACCCCACGCGTCGACTCAAAAGGTCATCACCACCCTTCAGCAGCGTATTCAGTCAAATTTAGCTCAGCTACGAACGAACAGCGGAGCCGATTCGCTTCGGATCCATGCCCTTGACACTCTAGAGCAACTTATTCACGAGCATGATCAATTGTTTCGGACTTATGTGAAGCAGCGACGCCTCTACTTAACCCAGGACACACTCAATGTTCAAATCCAGACATTGGTTGATCATATCTCAGAGCAAGACGGACTATTAGATACCAATCTCATAGCGACACAAAAGCACTCCACAGAGGTCATCAAAGTGTATGACTTAGAAACCCCAAAAGAAAAGATTTCCCTTTTTAGCCGTCTCTTTGGTAGCAAGAAGTCTCCTCCAAAAACCGCTGTTCAAAGAATACAAAGGGAAGTGCATATCCAAATCGACACGGTCAAACTCCAACCCGACGACAGCCTGCTCGCCGAACTGAGCCATTCCATCGCTGAAGGGGAAGCGCAAAGGCAGTCTCGCCTCCAAGAACTCCTGTTTCAAAGACAGGCCATGAGTTTAGCCAGCAACCGATTGTTTACCTCTCTCCTAACTCGGATCCAGGAGCTAGATCGAGATGGGCAGCTCCGGAAACAAGAAAGTAATCGGGAAGCCATGGTTTTGATCGAAGACGGATTAGGAAAAATCAACGCTTTACTATTGCTCTTCCTAATCATCATAGTGCTGCTGGTGCTTTTCATAACCCTCGATATTTATCGCATAAACCGCTACAAAGAAGAGCTCGTCTGGGCCCGCGATGAGGCAGAAAGCCAGAGCCAGGCTAGGCATCGCCTCCTAGCCAACATCAGTCATGAAATTCGGTCTCCCCTCCAAGTCATCGTGGGATATGCAGAACAACTCAATGCCGTGAAACCCGCAAAATCAAAGACCAGCAAGGGCATCGATCTAATCCATCGATCATCCCGTCACCTTCTTCATGTGATCAACGAAGTACTCGATTATAGCCGGATCACATCGGGAAAGGTTAGGCTAAATCCTAGTTCCTTTTCCCCTTATGATTCTTTACTGGAAGTCGTCAATATAAT
>CAZYEZ010000007.1:0-38234 GCA_964646775.1 uncultured Chitinophagaceae bacterium
GATGGGGGACTCTGTGTCTATGCCTATTATGATGAGGCGGGAATCGTAAAATGCGCCATCGAAAAGGCCTGGAAAGAGGGGAAAACTGACTTCCAGAAGCCCATATCCTGCCATCTTTATCCTTTGCGAATTCAGGAAAACCCAGGTTATGATTTGGTGAATTACGTACCTCGGCCGGACTTATGCCGACCCGCCTGCCGGCTGGGAGAGGCGCTTGGTGTTCCGGTTTATCAGTTTCTAAAGGGAGCCCTCATTCGCAAGTATGGAGCGTCCTTTTATGAGGCTTTGGACGCCGTAGCACAAAAAATGGAAGCCGAAGGGAAGAGAAAGTATTAGCGTCTGAAATTTTAGAGTTCCTTTCGTAGACGAGCAACCGGAAGATTAAGTTGCTCTCGATATTTGGCGACGGTCCTTCGGGCAATATTGTACCCTTTTTCCTGGAGCAAGGCCGTAAGTTTCTCATCGGAATAAGGTTTCTTCTTGTTCTCTGAAGCAATAATATCCTGGAGTACAATTTTTACTTCTCGCGTCGAGACCTCCTCGCCGCTATCGGTTTGTAAGGCTTCAGAGAAAAAGTATTTGAGTTTGTAGGTGCCAAACTCGGTTTGCACAAATTTACTGTTGGCCACGCGAGATATGGTCGAGACGTCAAGTTTGGTGATTTCGGCGACATCTTTGAGGATCATCGGGCGAAGGCTGGTCTCGTCTCCAGTAAGAAAGAACTCCTTTTGGATATCGATAATGGCCTGCATGGTTTGCAGCAGTGTATGCTGCCTTTGCTTGATGGCATCAATGAACCATTTGGCTGAATCCAACTTCTGTTTAATAAACATGAGGGTTTCGGCCTGCCTTTTATTCTTTTTATCGCTGCGGTCATAGGCCCGCATCATTTCCTTATAGCCTTCCGATATCCGCAGTTCGGGCGCGTTTTTAGAGTTGAGCGATAGCTCTAGCTGTCCGGAGTGGTTAAAAACAAAGAAATCCGGGATGATATAGCTTTCAGCCTTGTTAATTACGGCAAAGGAGTTGCCAGGTTTGGGGTTTAAGCGAGTGATTAGGCCAATGACGTCCTTGAAGCGCTCCATATCCAAGCCCAGTTGCTTGCGGATTCTGTCATAGTGTTTTTTGATGAATTCGCTGAAATAGGATTCCAGAATTTGAATGCCCCATTGAACGTTTTCATCGCTCGGATCCATCCTGCGCAGCTGAAGCAGCAGACACTCTTGCAGGGACCAGGCTCCGACCCCCGGAGGGTCGAACTGCTGCTGAATTTGCTGGATCAGGGCTTCGACGACTTCTTCGGTCGTTTGAATATTCTGTCCGAAGGCTAAGTCATCCACCAGGGCCGGCACTTCCCGACGCAGATATCCGTCTTCATCCAGACTTCCAATAATCTGTTTCGCGATTCGGGTTTCGACTTCATCGAGCGAAAGCATCCCCAACTGCCCAAGGAGGTGTTCGTGAAAACTGGTTTCCACCCGAACCGGAATGGTTTGGCGTTCATGGTCGGAACCGCCGCTTCCATAATAGTCATCCCCATAATCGTATCCACTTCCTTCGTCATCTTCGCGCCGAAGGAAATCGTCTAAATCAATTTTCTCGGTCTGGTCATTGCTGAGCTCCACATCGTCAGCGGATTCATAATCTGTATCCTCGGACGGGTCGTCGAGGTCGTGGAGTCCGTCCGCATCGGATTCCGTGGCATATTCCAGGGCAGGATTCTCCTCCATCTCTTCCTTGATCCGCTCTTCAAGATTGGTCGTCGGAATCTGCAGCAGCTTCATGAGTTGAATCTGCTGTGGGGAGAGCTTTTGTAGTAGTTTTTGTTGATGTGTCTGCCTGAGCATAGTACCTGCTTGGATTACAAATTTACGAGATTAACCCAGATTACACATTCGGGAATGGTATTGGAAGTTCCGGGATTGAGCCCAACGGGATCGGAGCCATGTTCGAGGACTTTGCGATAGGGCAATTTTCAAGACAGAACGGAGCGTGCCTGGGAAGAATCTGTGCATGGGTAAAAGTTTTGGGATCAGGGATCGGGAATCTCCTAATAGATTGTGGATTATTTTGTATTTTACCGAAAAGTAACCGGGTCGGAGAATGAGCAAAAAGCCCTTAGTGTCCGCTTCCTTTTCCTATGTGCCCCTGGAGGAGACATTGGAAATTATTCCCAAGCGGAAGCAACTCTTTATTGGGATTCCGAAAGAGACAGATTTTGTGGACAATCGAGTTGCGCTGACACCGGAGGCGGTCTCCGTACTTGTGAATAATGGGCATGAGGTTCTGGTGGAGCATTCGGCCGGAGAAGGCTCCTTTTACTTCGATAGCGACTATAGCGAAGCGGGTGCTCGGATCGTTTATGAGAAGGAAGCCTTGTACAAAGCGCAAACGATCATCAAATCGGCTCCTATATCTGAGGCGGAGTCCCGGCTTCTTCAGCCGAATCAGGTAGTGATTTCACCGATACACCTGCCCTTTTTAAAATCGGATATCGTGGAGACGATGATTCAGAAAAAGATCATCGCCATTGCTTTCGAGTCGATTAAAGATGATTCGGGGACCTATCCGGTGGTAAGATCCATGAGTGAGATTGCCGGCAACTACGCGATTCTAACGGCCGGCAAATATTTAAGTAATATTCACCAGGGCAAAGGCGTGCTGCTAGGGGGTGTTTCTGGTATCCCCCCTGCTCAGGTCCTTATAATCGGAGCGGGCATTGTCGGCGAGTTTGCGGCCCGGGCTGCCTTGGGTCTCGGCGCTTCAGTGAAAGTTTTTGACAACTCGATTTATCGGCTCATGCGGATCCAGAATAATATTGGACATCGGATTTACACTTCGGTGATCGAGCCCGTTACCTTGGCCGAGGAGCTGGCCAATACGGACGTTGCCGTCGGCGCGCTCAAGCCGGTAAACGGCATCACGCCGATGGTGGTCACCGAGGAGATGGTTAGCCAAATGAAAGCGGGCTCGGTGATCGTGGATGTGAGCATCGACCGGGGTGGTTGCTTCGAGACTTCCCGGGTAACCAGCCACGAGAATCCCGTGTATCGAGAGTATGATGTGATCCATTACTGCGTACCCAATATTGCCTCGGGCGTTTCCCGGACGGCTTCCCGAGCTATCAGCAATGTTCTGATGCCAATTATGCTTCAGTGCGGGCATTTGGGTGGAATGGAAAACGTGATTCAGCAGAAGAAAGGCATACGCAACGGGGTATACGTATACAAAGGCTGCGTCACCAATGCCCATATTGCCAAGCGATTCCAATTTAAATTCACCGACCTAGATCTGCTTTTGGCAGCCCGAAGTTGATTTCCCCAGCCTATGCCCAACTATAGACTAAATAAAACCATCGCCGGATATCATATCCTCATGATCCTGTCTGCCGTGGACTATCGGTTTAGCGCCGTCGAAGATGAGGTGATTCGGAACTATCTTGTGGAGGAGTTCCCATTCCGGGTTAACCTCGACACCCAGATGGAAGTGATCAGCAACCTGAGGCCCGAGGAATGGGAAGGCCATTTCCTGAAAGCCATGGATGACTTTTATGATGACGCGACAGAAGCCGAGCGCAACAGTTTGCTGGAGTTTGCCATTCAGTTGAGTCGGGCGGACCAGGTTATTACCAAGGAGGAGAACCACTACCTCAACTTGCTCTTTCAACACTGGAACCCCGAGGATGCCTGACCGGGGTTATAGCTGTTGCCAGCCAAAATACATCAGCATCGCCAGTCCAATAAGAATCCGATAGACGCCGAAAACGAAAAACCCGTGTTTCTGTATATAGGAGATAAAGGTCTTGATGGCGATCATGGCCACTACAAAGGAAACAAAAGTCCCGATGAGAAGGAGGCTTAGATTGCCTTCTTGAGCCACCAACTCGTAGCCTTTTAGCGCAGGCTGTCCCGGGCCCGCCGACCATTCTTTTAGAAATAACGAATAGCCCGAGGCGGCAGCCATCGTGGGGACGGCCAGGAAAAAGGAAAATTCTGCAGCCAGGTTGCGGCTGAGTTTTTGCTGCATGCCACCAATGATCGTGGCGGCACTTCGACTTACGCCGGGGATCATGGAGATACATTGCCAGACCCCGATGAAAAAGCTCTGCTTAAAGCTGAGGTTTTCCTCTACTTCCACCTGGGGGTTTTTGAACAGGCGGTCCACAAATAAGAGGAAAATCCCTCCCAAGACAAGGCTGATGGCGACGGTAATCGGACTTTCGAGCAGATTTTCAATCTGGTCGTTAAAAAGGTAGCCCAGTACCAAGGCAGGAAAGACCGCCACTAGGAGCTTTCCGTAAAACGCAAAGGAGCGAAAATCCACGAATTTCTTCCAGTAAAGAACAACGACGGAAAGGATGGCGCCCAGCTGAATGCAGATTTCGAATATTTTCGTGAACTGGTCGTCGGCAATGCCCATCATGGAGCTGGTCAAGATCATATGGCCGGTGGAGGATACAGGAAGAAACTCCGTAATCCCTTCTACGATGCCGAGAAGGATGGCTTCTAAAGTAGTCATCAGGGAATGTCTATGAATTTATGAGTTTGTAATGATAGCTGCCACTCGGGATGCTGATGGATAAAGGGGAGAATCCAGGACATGGCTTGTTCCATTTTTGACCATTCGGGTTGGAGGTAGAGCCGGCAGTCTGCATGCAGCTTATCGCGAAAGCTCTGCGCCCATTCCAAGTCAGATGGATGATAAATCACGACCTTGAACTCGTCGGCCCGCTGCAAGTTTTCTTCGAGCGGTGCTTTAAATTTCTTTGGGGAGAGGGTGATCCAGTCCAGATCTCCTGAAAGGCTATAAGCCCCTGAGGTTTCAATATGGGTTCGGAATCCGCCATGGCGGAGCGCTTGGGTAAGCGGGGAAAGGTTATGCATGGTGGGTTCTCCTCCTGTGATGACGGCCAACCGGGAGGCATGAGCCTGGGCCGCCTCTACGATCTCGGATACCATCATGACCGGATGATTTTCCATCGGCCAGCTTTCCTTGACGTCACACCAGACGCAGCCTATATTACAGCCACCCAATCGGATAAAATAGGCGGCATGGCCCACGAAAGCACCTTCGCCTTGCAAAGTATAGAAATGCTCCATGACGGGGTACCCTTCTTTCACTGAACGATGACTCATGAAGCAGATTTGAAGGGTTGGCCAGCGGCTTTTAATGTGTTCATCATCAACCCGCAAATCGTCATGGGACCTACCCCTCCGGGAACAGGTGTAATATAAGAACACTTCGGAGCCAAAGATTCGAAATCCGCATCGCCGACCAGACGGTATCCAGATTTTCGCTGGGGGTCTTCGATGCGATTGATGCCGACGTCTATGACGATTGCGCCTTCCTTGACCATATCCCCTTTGAGAAACCCGGGCCTGCCGATGGCGACTACAATGAGGTCGGCTTTTCGGGTTTTCTCTGCCAGATTCCGTGTCCGGGAGTGACAGAGGGTAACGGTTGCATTTCCAAAAGAGGCTCCGCGGCTTAAAAGAATACTCATGGGTGTGCCCACAATATGACTCCTGCCGATAACAACGACGTCCATGCCCGAGACATTAATTTGATAATGTTCGAGCATCAGCAGGATACCATATGGGGTGGCGGGCAAAAATCCGTCCTGACCAAGAACCATCTTCCCTTGAGAAAGGGGATGAAACCCGTCTACATCTTTGTTCGGATGGAGGCGAGATAAAAGCAGGTCTGCATCCAAAGGAGGGGGAAGGGGCAACTGCAAGAGGATGCCGTCTATTTGATCATTCGCATTGCATTGGTCAATGGCTGCTTCAAGCTCTTGTTGCGTGCAATCAGCACTGAATTCTAACAAGGTCGAATCGAACCCCAGCTCTTCGCAGGTGCGCACTTTCGAGGCCACATAGGTTTGGGAGGCGGGGTCAGACCCCACCAGGATGGCGGCTAAATGCGGGGCACGCCCTCTCGATTTTACGACCTCTTCTGCCTTTTGACGAATCCGGTCTTTAATCTCTCGGGCTACGGCCTTTCCATCGAGCAATTGCATAGCGGCAAAGATAGATAACCGGAATGGCTTTTCCCACGGATTCCCAAGGCCAAGCGCCCTGGATAGGGTTGGATATCATCAAAGGTTTGGGTGGTTTGCGGGAATTCCCGTACTTTTCCTTGAAAAGTAATACCACCAGCCATCGATGAAAAACACCGTTCGGATTCGGGATATCATGGAGCTGATAGAGCAAAAAGCGCCTTTGTTTTATCAAGAGTCTTATGATAATGCGGGACTGCAGGTCGGAAACCCCGAGGCAGAGGCAACTGGGGCCCTAATTTGCCTGGACGTCACCGAAGCCATTTTAGATGAAGCCAAGGAGCGAGGATGCAATCTGATCATCGCGCACCATCCCCTGATCTTTCCTTCTATTAAACGTTTGGTGGGAAAAACGGAGGTGGAGCGCATTTTAATGCGCGCACTGCGGGAGGACATTCATATATATGCCGCCCATACGAATCTCGACAACGTCCGAGGCGGCGTCAATGATAAGCTGGCGGACAAGTTGGATCTTCATGATCGTCGGATCATGCGTCCAATGAGAGGGATGCTGGCTAAAATCTGCGTTTTTGTTCCCCCAGATCATCGAGATGCCGTCCAGGCTGCCGTATTTGCCGCGGGCGCAGGAGAGCTGGGGGAATACAGCGAATGTAGCTTCCATGTAGCCGGGACAGGTAGTTTTCGGCCTGGGCCGGACGCTGATCCTTTTATCGGGGAGGCCGGCGGCGGGCGGGAAGAAGTAACGGAGCATAAGCTGGAATTTGTTTTTCCTGTTTATAAAGAGTCTCAGGTGGTGGAGGCCATGTTGGCGGCCCATCCTTATGAAGAAGCCGCCTATGATTATCTGATTCTCGATAACCGCCTTATGAATTTAGGTGCAGGCCTGGTGGGCCGCCTACCGGCTCCCATGGATGAAGAAGCGTTTTTGCGCTATATTTCAGAGCGATTGGAAGTCCCACAGTTTAAACATACGCCTTATGGGAAGGGGTCAATCTCGAAGGTGGGAATTTGCGGAGGATCGGGTGCTTTTCTCATTCCCGATGCCCTTGGTCTGGGCGTGGACGCCTACCTCACCGGGGACATTAAATATCATCAATTCTTTGAGGCTCAGGGGAAAATGCTCCTGGCAGATCTGGGTCATTATGAGACCGAGCGGTTTACCGGAGAAATTTTTAAAGAATTAATTAACGAAAAATTCCCTAATTTTGCCAGTCTTTTGACTAGTTTGTCAACGAATCCAATAAAGTATTATTCTCATTATGGCCACCGTTAAAGACTTTTCCATAGAAGAGAAGCTCACCGCAGTGCTTACCCTTCAGAAAATCGACTCTAAAATCGATGAAATCAAGACTTTGAAAGGGGAGCTTCCCATGGAAGTCCGGGACCTCGAAGATGAAGTAGAAGGACTTCAGACCCGTATTCAGAACATTGATGCGGAAATTTCGAGCATTAACGCCTTCATTGAAGCGAAGAATAATGCAAAGAAAGAAGCGCAAGCGCTGATCAAGAAATATGAGAAGCAGCAGGATAATGTAAAGAACAATCGGGAGTACGAGGCCATTAACAAGGAAATTGAACTCCAGGAGCTCGAAGTAAAGCTCAACGATAAGCATATCCGAGATGCCTCCAATGAGCTGCGGGAAAGAACCCTTCAGCGCGGTATTACCGAGGAGAAAGTGGCGGAGGTCGTGGACGTGTTAAACAGCAAGAAAGAGGAGCTGGAGCGCATCATTTCAGAAACCGAGAAAGAAGAAGAGGTTTTGCGGAAGAAGTCTGAAGCGGCCAAGGAGCAGGTGGAGCCTCGACTTTTGTCTGCCTACGAGAGAATCCGGGCTAGTTATCGCAATGGATTGGCGGTTGTACCCGTTCTTCGCGATTCCTGCGGTGGGTGTTTTAACGTCATTCCGCCTCAGCGGCAATCAGAAATTCGGCAGCATAAGAAAATTATCGTTTGCGAACACTGCGGCCGAATCATCGTGGATACCGATTTGAACGATTCGATCGAAGTCAAGTAATAAAAAAATACTTTTATAAGTAAATAGAGATTAGCGGCCCAAGGCCGCTATATCTTTTTAGGAGCAATTGGGAAGTTCGGGATGACCCCATTTTAGGGAAGAGCAATCCCGTTCCGAAGGAAGGGTTCCTTTTCGGAAGGCTCAGGCCGGCTCGCTAAGGCCCTGGTTTCATTTTTTCGGGCTTTCCGTAGGGATAAAGTGGAGATTTTCCTTTAGGTTTGCAGCGGAATTATGGATTTTGCATACACATAATTTATAATAAGATCTCATGAAATTACTGGTTTGTATTAGTCAGGTGCCTGACACCACGAGCAAGATATCATTCACGGAAGGAAATACCCAATACAATACCGAAGGAGTCACCTTCATTCTCAACCCTTATGATGAGTGGTACGCACTGGTACGTGCCTTGGAACTCCAAGAGGCGGGAAAGGTTAGTGAAATCGACCTGGTTATGGTGGGCGGCAAAGAAACAGAGCCCATTATCCGTAAAGCCATGGCCCTAGGTGGCCAGAAAGCCTATCGAATCGATGGTCCCAGCGACGATCCCTATCGAATTGCTGCGCAGTTGGCAAGTTTTGCTGAATCCAGGAATTATGACCTGATTCTCTGCGGGAAAGAGTCCATCGATTACAACAATGGCGTTGTTGGCAGCTATTTAGCCGGAATGTTGAACCAGGATTTCATCGGCTTCGTCACCCATCTTGACCTTGAAGATGGGAAAGCCCGGATAAAGAGAGAAATTGAAGGTGGAGAGGAAGAGAGTTTGGCCAATCTTCCCCTGGTAATTTCCTGCCAGAAGGGTATGGCTGAGGCTAGAATACCAAATTTGAAGAGTATTATGGAGGCCCGAAGAAAACCACTGGAAGTGGTGGAGCCGGCGTCCACGGAGGCCATGACTGAAATTGTCTCCTATGAACTTCCAGCGCCCAAGTCCGGGGTCAAAATGTTTTCGGAAGATCAGCTCGATGAACTGGTGGCCGCTTTACATGAAGAGGCCAAAGTGATTTAATTCTTTCACCCCAGATGTTGTTTCATCTGGTAAAAATATTTTCAACATGTCGGTACTTGTTTTTGTGCCTCAAAGCCAAGGCAATTTTAAAAAGAAAGCATTTGAGCTCGTTCAGTATGGTGCGGCGTTGGCCGAAAAAATGGGAACGGAGTTACAAGTTCTTGTTCTAGGGCCCGCATCCCAGGAGGCGCTTCAGTCACTCGGTCAGTATGGCGCCCGAAAAATCACCCATGTGGAGGATGCACGTCTAGAGCATTTTCATTCCAAACTCTATGCACGCCACTGTCTCGCAGTCGCTGAGGCAGTCCAAGCACAGGTTTTTTTAGCTTCTCAGGACAACGAGGGGCGCGCCTTGGCACCGCGGGTAGCCTCGGCGTGGAAGGCAGGCATGGTGGCCGGCGCCATTTCCCTACCTGAATTAGAGGACGGATTTGTGGTCAAGAGAGCGGTATTTGCGGGCAAGGCTTTCGCTAAGGTGAAAATCAACAGTGATAAAAAGGTGATTACCCTGATGCCTAACTCCCTACCTATCCAGAAAGGCGAAGGCACCGTAAACGTGGAAGGAATGGCCGCCCTGTGGGAAGAAGCCGACGCGGGTATTAAGGTGGAGAATCGAACCACCGCCGCAGGAGGTAGCCTACCCTTGACCGAAGCCGAACGGGTTGTTTCCGGGGGGCGTGGAATGAAAGGCCCCGAAAACTGGGGCATACTCGAAGATCTGGCAGACAGCCTGGGCGCGGCCTTAGCTTGCTCTCGCCCCGTCGCCGACTCGCATTGGCGTCCTCACCATGAACATGTGGGCCAGACAGGTGGGACCATTCGTCCTAATTTATATATTGCCGTGGGGATTTCGGGAGCGATTCAGCATCTGGCTGGGGTCAATGGTTCCAAGACCATTGTTGTGATCAACAAGGACCCGGAAGCTCCTTTCTTCAAAGCTGCGGATTATGGGGTTGTGGGGGATGCGATGACCATCGTTCCTCGCCTTACGGAAGCGGTTCGGAAATTTAAGGCCAACCAGGATTAGGAAGGGCTGGGAGTGGTAATCGTCGCAGATCCTTATCGAGCCGGGAAAGGGCGTCGTAGATACGGGAGCACCTTGCGTCGTAAAATATTTTTCCCCCGGCCAAGAAGACGATCATGCGCTATGCCATTGTAGATATTGAAACCACCGGCAGTGTCCATCAAGGGGGGGCGATTATGGAAATCGCCATCGAGGTCCTGGAGGATGGAGAGCGCCTCGCCTTTTATGAGACTTTGATCAATCCACAGACGGCCATTCCGCCTTTTGTTGCGAATCTAACGGGCATAAGGCCCTATATGGTTAGAGAGGCGCCCTGTTTCGAGGACGTGGCCCCACGGATTTTTGCCCTGCTCAAAAACTGTGTTTTTGTTGCCCATAATGTACAGTTTGATTATCCGTTCGTGCGTCAGCGGCTCGAAGATCATGGGTTTTTTCTGGACTGTCCCCAACTCTGTACCATTCGCTTGGCAAGGAAGCTTATCCCGGGCATGCAAAGCTATGCTTTGGGTAAGCTATGCCGGTCCTTGAATATCCCCTTGGAGAAAGGGCATCGCGCCGGCAGCGATGTACGGGCTACCACCGAACTTTTTAAGTTGTTGAAGCGCTTGGATCAACAGGGGTACATGGACTCTCAGTTGAAAGCGCCGGTCAATTCATCACCATCGACTTCACCATCGACTTCACCATCGACTTTTGGTTTGGGCGAGCTAAAGCGGATTCCTGAGGTTCAGGGAATATTCTATTTGTTTGGCAGGCATGAAGAAGTCCTTTATATAGGAAGTGCCCGGAATCTTCAGCAACGGGTCTATTCGCTCTTAATGGCGGAGGATAAAAACCCGAATGGAGGCCTGCTTCAAAGGCGGACCCGCAAGATACGCGTGAAGGCTTTCTCCTCACGCCTCATGGCCCGAATCAAGGAAATTAGTGACATATCCGAGCTGCAGCCAACGCTGATGAAAGGGGCCGGCAACCGTTGGCCGCTTTACCACCTCATTAAGTATCAGAATCGGCAGGGATATACCCAATTGAGTATTGTGAAATCGAACGAAGAGCGGACCGCCCTCTATTCTTTTCATAGTTTAAGGAGAGCACAGCAGTTTTTGCGGTTTCTCGAAGATAGTTTTGACCTGGGTACCCTGAGGCCAGAGGCGGCCATTGAGCCAACCTGGAAGGAAGGCGCCGGCCTTCGCATGGACCCTTTGGAGGTTTACAACAGGAAAGTAGACGGAGCCATCGAATGGATGATGCGCCGTCCCCGAAATTTTTTACTGGTAGACAAGGGGCGCCGGCGAGGCGAGCAGAGTTTTTTTCTCGTTAAAAATGGAATTTTCAAGGGGATGGGTTATCTAAACGCTCCGCATCCCAAGGATTACTGGGAGCATATCGAGGAAAAGATGGAGCGAATCCCCCATTCGGAGTATATACTCAGTCTGGTAACAGATCAGGCCCAGCGTTATCCCGAGCGCTGCCATATCATTCCCTGACCCTTAACCTAGGTGAAGAAACTTTTGACTCAGTCGGGAGCTTTTAGTCCGCCATCCAGTATTTTCTTAGATACCATTCGATGCTGAAGAGTAAAAGGAGGATTATAAAAGCCCATTTCCACTCGATCAGGGGTTTTTGCTCGATGCGTGTTTCAACGATGGTGCGCAAAAGCCCCTGCGCATCCAGGTAGTGCCGCAGGGAATCCCAATTCGGGTAGGCGACAAACTTCCCCCCATATTGGGTTGCCAATCCATGGAGAACGGCGTAATCTGCGCCTCGAGTCCTTTGCTCCAACGACTGGGCTTCAATGGTCCACATGACCTCGTCTTCATAACTGGTCCCATCGTACCGGGTCCGCGCGACGGCCCGATAGACGCCGGCCGCCCAGCTGCCGAGGGAAAGCTGGTAGTTCCGGCCGATTCGCTCCATGGAAAATGGGGTTTCCTGGCCATTGGGATCCATCAGCCTAAGCTCAACCTCGGGGGTATTGACGGGGTCGCCGCTGGCATTCTTTAAGGTGGCCCGAAGACGTATGGACTCTCCCTCATTCCATTTATTCTTGTCTGCCACCAGCTGGAAAGGAGGCGAATCATGGGAATAGGCCAGGAATTCAACGGTTTTTTGAATCCATGCGTCTGTCACCTCGTGGTTCCCGAATTTTTGATACTCGTGAAGGCGCCATCGCCATAAACCCGTACCCAATAAAAGGGATTGGGATTGCCCATGGCGTCCAAAAGTCCATAAAGGGAGGGCATTGGCTTTCTGCTTCTGGCGAAACAGCACGGCCGTTTCGGGGTTCATGACAAAGGAACCATCGGGGACATAGAGGGGAGGGAGGGCCTCGCTCACTTCCTGACTACGGTTGGGGAGTTCAAATAGGGAAAATGAACCCGAAAGCTCGGCTAGGAATTGATTGCCGAAACCGGGGTGAAAGTTTCCGCGGACCAGCGTTTGTACTTCGCTAAAAGCTCCGGGCCCAGATAATTCTCCGAGAATAAACCATATAGGTACCGGGGGAAGGTTGCGGAACCGAGACAGATTAGGAAGTTGGGAGGGAATCTGGTGGAGGATGAGCAGATCGTATTTTTCCAGGGATTTCGGAATGTCTCTGCCGACGGCTACCTCAAGTTCCCACTTGTCCTGGGTAGAAAGAGCCTGCCTGATGGCTCCGATGTCTGGATGAGGAGCGGCTCCAGCCAAAAGAATTTTCTTCTTTTTTTCCACGACTTCAACAAATAGATCGCGAGTGTTGTTGCCTAAGTGCTCTTCTCCTTCCACCGGATCCAGCATGATTCGGTAATGATGCCAACCTACCTTATCTGGTCGAAGATAAAGGATGGGTTGGGCGTCCCAGCGATCCTGACGGATGGTTAGGGGCAGGATGCGTTTTTCCTGGTCGTCTTCCTGGATACGAAGGTTTGTTTCCATGCCCGCAAGACCTTGGGCCCTGACTTGGATTCGCAGCTCGATTTCGTTACCCAGGCTTACGGTATTGTTCGCATGCACGGCCACGAGTTCCAGGTCTGCGATCTGTTGGGTATCGCCAATGCCGAAAGTAAAAACCGGGGCCACCAGGGGTAGCCGATGATATAAAGGATTGGCCCCTTGGTTGAACTGGCCGTCGGAGGCAAGAATCACGGCACCCAGATTATCGCCTTCATAGGCCCGCTGTATTTCCTTGAGGGCCTCATGAATATCGGTGGCCGGTTCCTGGAATGGATGAAGGATGTTCTCGTCGGCCTGGGAACCAAAACCCCATTGTTTCCATTCATAGTCTTTGGGTAAGGATTCCCGAAAGGCCTCCATTTGACTTAGGTAAAGGTTTGAATCAGCGCCCAGGTGAGCTTCCATGGACTGAGACCGATCCTGGAGCCAAACGACCAGGGGCTTTCGGGACCAGGGCGTACCTTTTTTGATTTCCGGGGCGAAAATGAGCAAGCCCACGAGGATTAACGCGAGCGCCCTTAGACCGGCCGTGATCCATGGACGGCGAAGCCCACGTCGCTGATCCGCCCGATAAACCAGGACGGCAGCTAAACCAGGTACTCCAATCAGCAGGACAATCTCGATCCAATGCATGCCGAGGCTAAGTTAAGCGTTTGGCCGTTCTCTTCCGTCATTCGATGTAGTCCAAAATCTCCAGGACCTCAACTTTATCCCTGGTCGTTATGCCTTCTGATCTTCCTCACCCCGAATGGGGGCGCGGGCCCGCCTCGCGGCATCGGCTTTGGGTTTTATCGATTCTTGGGCAATACATATATTTGCCTCATGCACATACACGAAGTGGTTTCGGAGGAAGATCGGCGCGCATTCCTGGACTTTCCAGACCAGATCTATGCCGGGGACCCCCATTGGATCCGCCCCTTGGACCAAGATATTGAAGCCGTATTTGACCCTGCAAAAAACAAAGCATTTCGCCATGGAGAAGCCAGTCGATGGCTGCTAAAGGATGATTCGGGGAACTTGCTGGGGCGGATTGCGGCCTTCGTTAATCGGCGCTATGTCCAGCAGCAGCCCACGGGAGGAATTGGTTTTTTTGACTGCCTCAATGATCCGGCTGCCGCCCATTTCATGTTTGACCATTGTCGCAATTGGCTTGCTGATCGGGGGATGGAGGCCATGGATGGGCCCATCAATTTTGGGGAGCGTGACCAATGGTGGGGACTTCAGGTTGAAGGATTCCAGCCGCCTCTTTATGGCATGCACTACCATATGGCCTATTATGAGCGACTTTTTAAATCCTATGGATTTGAGGTTTATTACGAGCAACTTTGTTTTGCAAGAACGGTCGCAGACCCGCTTCCTACGAAGCTTTATCATCGTCACCGTGAATTATCCGAGGAGGGGGGATTTGAAGCCCGGCATCTTCAGAAGGCGCAGCTTTCTCGATTTGTCAAGGATTTCACGGAGGTTTACAACAAAGCATGGGCATCCCATGGCGAAGGGAAAAGACTTGAGCTTGGTACCGTTGAAAAGCTGTTTGCCTCCATGAAACCCGTCATGGATGAGAAGATTATATGGTTTACTTATTACAAGGATCGGCCCATTGCTTTTTGGGTAAACCTACCCGATCTAAACCAGTATTTTCGACATTTTAAAGGGAAATTCGGAACCTGGCAGAAGCTCCGGTTTCTATGGATGAAGGCCAGGAATCAGTGCAGAAAGTTCACGGGCATTGCCTTTGGCATCGTCCCGGAGTTTCAGGGGAAAGGCGTGGACGCTTTTATGATTGTCGAAGCCTCCCGGGTGATTCGGGCCCTGAATCGCTACGATCAAATGGAAATGCAGTGGATCGGGGATTTTAATCCCAAAATGATCAATATTGCCCAGTCTCTGCAGACCAGGCAGGCAAGAAAATTACAGACCCTTCGCTATCTTTTTGACCGAAGCAAACCATTTGTTCGTCATCCCATGCTTTCCGGATCCCGGGTTTCAAGCAAGGATTCATAGAGGGTGACGGTTTGACGCGCTTCGGCTACATCGTGTACGCGGAGCAGAGAGGCGCCGTTGAGCAGCGCAACCATATGCAGGGCAGTGGTCCCGTTTAAAGCATTCTCCGGGTCTACCTTTAAGGTCTTGCAGATCATAGATTTTCGGGACAGGCCGACCATCAGGGGCTTTCCCAGTATCCGGAACTGTTCAAGTCGATCCAAAAGCTTGAAATTGTCGGCTAAGGCTTTCCCGAATCCAAACCCGGGATCTAAAATTAGATCCTGAATGCCTTTTTCTCGCGCCAAATAAATCTTTTTGGAAAAAAAATCGACCAGATCAGTCATGACATCTTCGTAATGAGGATCGACTTGCATGGTCTCCGGAATGCCTTGCATATGGGAAATGACCAAAGGTACTTGCCGTTCTGCGGCGAGATCCAGGAGGGTAGGGTCTATTTCGGCACCGCTTATATCGTTGATCATGGAAGCCCCCGCATCCAGGGCTGCCTGCGCCGTCGATCGATGGTAGGTATCGATGGAAATCCACGCATCGGGGAGCCGATCGCGAAGGGCAGAAACAAGGGGTAAAACGCGCTCTTTTTCAAGGTCAGGATTAATGAGAGGAGCGCCGGGGCGAGAGGAGGCGCCGCCAATGTCTAACAAATCCGCTCCCTGGTCTATCATTTGGATGCCTTTTTCGATCAGCACGGGAATCGAGGTGGATCGGCCAGAAGCATAAAAGCTATCTGGCGTAATATTTAAAATACCCATGACCCTTGGTCGCGATAGGTCAAGAATGGTGCCGCGGGAGCTCAGCGTGGTTTTCACGGCTAAAGCCTTATTTTTGAGCTTCATCACACAAATAAAATGCAGAAACCGGTACCCCGCAACCCCGAGCCTTCTTCTCCCAAGAATACCCTGGATCAATACCGGGAGGTGATTGCGCGAGCTCGAAAAGTCTTTTCTGATAAGGGAAATGACTATGGGAGCTCCTGGCGGGTGCTGCGATTGATTTCTATTGTTGATCAAATTTATATCAAGGCATGGAGAATTCGGCAGATTCAAGAAAACGGCGAGCAGCTAATTGCCGATTCCATTGAATCGGAGTTTATAGGCATCATAAATTACGGCTATGTGTCACTCATTCAGATCCAGCATAAGGATTCAACGAGAATTGACTGGTCCCTGGCCGAATCCCTGCAAGCCTATGATGAGCAGGTTGAAGAGGTGTCTCGGCTCATGTTGATGAAAAATCATGATTACGGTGAGGCATGGCGGGCCATGTCCCTCGCAGGACTTACCGATTTGATTCTTGTAAAGCTGATGAGAATTAGGCAGATTCTTGCCAACGACGGCAAGACCAAAGTGTCGGAAGGGCCCGGGTCGAACCTTGCCGACATTATCAATTACGCTATTTTTGCTTCCATTCTCCTTGACGAAAAGGGAGGGGAAGGGGCCAAAGAAGTAGTAAAACCCTAAACTGCAAAACATGAAGTTTATTCTCTGGTTTTTTCGGATTGTTGTAGGACTCCTATTTATCTTTTCCGGACTGATAAAGGCCAATGATCCGCTGGGCCTCAGCTACAAGATGAATGAGTTTTTTGAGGTATGGGGTATGCATTTCCTCAACGACTATTCTTTAATCTTTGCGGTCATAATCATAGCATTTGAAATCATTGCCGGGGTTGCGCTACTGCTCGGCTATGCATTTCGTTTGTTTTCACGGCTGCTTTTGCTGCTGATTCTCTTTTTTACATTTCTTACCGCTTATGTCCTTTTTTCCGGGAAAATCAAAGAATGTGGCTGTTTTGGGGACTGCATAAAAATAACACCCTGGCAAACCTTTGGGAAAGACCTGATTTTGTTGGCCATGATCCTGGTGCTCTACGTATATCGCAAGCGGATAAAGCCCTTGTTTTCCCCTTACCCAAGCATGTCTATCCTGGTGCTAACCACCCTGTTTTCCTTTGGCATTCAATGGTGGGCTTTGGAGCATTTACCTTTTTACGATTGTCTACCCTTCAAAGTAGGCGCCAACATCCAGGAAGGCCGGCAAGCCCCTCCAGGTTCTACGCCTGATGTCTATGAATCCGTTATGATTTATCAAAAAGATGGAAAGACCCAGGAGTTCACTATGGAGAATTATCCCTGGGAAGATCCCAGCTGGGAGTTTGTTGATCGCATCGACAAATTAGTGCAGAAAGGGAATGCGGATCCAGCGATCAAAGACTTCTTTTTGACGGACATCCATGGGGAAGATCAGACCGAAGTCATACTGACCCGTCCCGGATATCAGTTCTTCTTTTTTGTACGTGATGCCCGCGAAGCAAGAGAAGATCATATGGACCGGATTAAATCACTTTACACGCAGGCACAGGAACAGGGCATCCCTTTCCTGGTCTTCTCCTCTACTTCGAGAGAAGCAGTAACGCCCTACCTTGAAAGATGGGGCATTGCCGCTGCGCCGCTTTATGTTCTAGATGGCACGGTGTCCAAAACGGCCATGCGTTCGAATCCCGGCCTCATGCTCGTCCATGATGGTACGGTCGTAGAAAAGTGGAGTTTTAGAGACTATCCGCGTCAAATGGAGGTCCAGGGCGATCAGCTTAAATGGGATTGATGGCCAGATATCTGCTGTCCCGATTAGGCTATAGTCTCCTTGTCTTACTCGGGGTAGTGACCTTGGTTTTCTTTCTGTTTCACGTGATGCCCTCCGACCCGGCACGATTGACCATGGGGCAGCGGACGGATCAAAAGACCATTGAGAATGTTCGCCGGGAACTACATCTGGATAAGCCAGTGGGGTTGCGTTACCTACTTTTTCTCAGAGATCTATCCCCGATTAGCATTCACGAGAAGGGAACTACGGAAAAATATGGAGGGCAGCGGCTTCTATCTTTGGGTGCAGATAAAGAGCTGCTGCTTAAATGGCCCTTTTTGGGCTCTTCTTATCGGACAAAAAGGGATGTGCGTACGGTGCTCATGGAAGCATTGCCCGGGACGTTTTTGCTGGCCGTTTCCGCCATGACCCTGGCTTGTTTGGCGGGCATCGGACTGGGGGTGCTCGCGGCACTGCGCAAGGGCAGCTGGTTGGATACCTCCGCCATCATGGGTAGCGTCGCGGGAATTTCCCTTCCATCTTTCTTTGCCGGCTTATTGATCTCTTATGTATTTGGGTATTTGCTTCATGCCTACACCGGACTCCCGATGACCGGAAGCCTCTGGACCTATCATCCATTCGAAGGGAAACAGCTTGCCCTCCAGAATCTTTTGCTTCCCGCCCTCGCACTGGGTATTCGGCCCATGGCCATCATTACGCAGTTGACGAGAAGCAGTCTGCTGGATGTCTTGCATCAGGATTACATTCGGACTGCCTATGCAAAAGGGCTTTCGCGCGCCCAAGTTATCTGGCGGCACGGACTGCCCAATGCCATGAATCCGGTGGTCACCGCCATCAGTGGATGGTTTGCCGAACTGATGGCGGGTTCGTTCTTTATCGAATTTATTTTTGGCTGGAAGGGGATTGGGAAACTGACCGTAGAGGCCCTGGATAAGTTTGATTTCCCCTTGGTGATGGGCTCCGTACTCGTTTCGGCCAGCGTTTTTATATTGATAAATCTGATCACCGATCTAGTCTATGCATGGATGGATCCTCGAGTGCGGTAAGTCAAGCGCAGGAATCCCTGAAAATCATGATGGAAGTCACGCCATCGTCCAATGATGATTTGTTCTTTCGCCATCGTGTTAATTCGGTTTGTTCTAAACGCCGTTGGGTATAGGAGACCGTGATCAACCTCGCTTACCCTAATATTAATTTATCATTAAGTTTCCCTTTTTTTCGGTTCGCCTCGCCCGGTGTAGCGTAATTTTACGCTTCAAAATTTTAAGAACCAGAACATGGGCTTTGCTTCCTTCCTAAAGATGTTTACGCCGAAAGATCGGGTATTTTATTCCCTTTTTGAAGAGGTGACAGGGAATCTGATTGAAATGGCTGATATCTTTGATGAGGCCGTTCACGAGCCTGATTTGGACAAACGAGAGGCCCTGCTTAAGAGCCTGGAACTCTGGGAGCATAAGAATGACGACGTCACCCACCGAATTTTCGTTGAGCTAGGCAGCAATTTTATTACGCCTTTTGATAGGGAAGACATCCACTATCTGGCTACGGCCCTGGATGATGTCGCCGATTATATCTGGGGGGCTGCCAAGCGGATGATGAATTATTATATTCTGGAAATCGACACCACCACCCGGGAGTTTGCAAAGATTATCAAGAAGTCTGTACATGCACTCCATACGGCGGTGCACGAATTAAGGGCACTTAAGGATCTGGCCGCCATCACGGAGTCCTGCGTGCTTATCAATAGCCTGGAGAACGAAGGAGACGATAAACTTGACGAAGGGATGATGGACTTGTTTTCATCGAACATCAGTGCCGTTGAGCTGATCAAGAGAAAGGATCTGTATCAAATGCTGGAGATTGTCACGGACAAATGTGAAGATGCAGCAAACATCATTGAATCCATCATTATCAAGTACTCTTAATCCTCGCATCCTTACCGAATCATGACGGCATTTCTTATTATCGTAATCGCGTTGGCTCTGATATTTGATTATATCAATGGATTTCATGATGCAGCCAATTCGATCGCAACGATTGTCTCTACTAAAGTACTTACCCCATTTCAGGCCGTGTTGTGGGCTGCGGTTTTCAACTTTGCAGCCTTTTTTATTTTCAAGGACCATGGGGTGGCCAATACCATTGCAAAGACGGTAAAGGAAGAATTTATTACCCTGCCTGTAATCCTGGCGGGACTTCTGGCAGCCATTAGCTGGAATCTGCTTACTTGGTGGTTCGGTATTCCATCCAGCTCTTCTCATACCCTCGTGGGTGGGTTTACAGGAGCAGCCATTGCCCATGCCGGCATGTATTCGATCAACCCCGAGCCGGTCATAAAGACGGTGGCGTTTATTGTGCTGGCCCCCTTGATCGGGATGATCATGGCCTTCCTCATATCGCTATGGTTTATTCATGCATTCCGAAAGTCGATGTTTCCTAAGCTGGTCTCCATAGGTATATTGATCGGGGTGGCGGTCTTTCTTACCCTGAAGCTGGAAACGGATCCTGCTTTGCTGAAAACCCATTATACCGCCTATCCCCTTAAAGTATTATTCCATGGAAGCAACTTTAAGTGGATCCTCCTTGGATTCGTATTGAGTTTCATGGCCGTATTTACCCTGTTTCTTAGCAGTTTGAATGTGGCTCGGTCCACAAAATGGTTAAAGCGATCCCAGCTGGTATCGTCAGCGGCCTTTAGCATAGGTCATGGCGGAAACGATGCACAGAAAGTCATGGGGATCATCACCGCGGCGCTGATTGCCACGGGAACCATCGAACACTTTGACGAAATGCCGGTATGGGTGCCCCTTTCTTGTTATGTAGCCATTGCCTTGGGTACGCTCAGCGGAGGCTGGAAGATCATCAAAACCATGGGCACAAGGATTACCAAGGTGACGGCCTTTGAGGGCGTAGCCGCCGAAACGGCCGGTGCCATAACGCTTTTCCTCACCGAGGCTTTGAAAATACCCGTGAGCACCACCCATACCATTACCGGTTCCATCATCGGGGTGGGAGCGACCAAGCGCTTATCTGCCGTGCGCTGGGGCGTCACCATCAGCCTGCTTTGGGCCTGGATATTGACGATTCCCGTCTCCGCATTGATGGCAGCGGCTTTCTATCACATCTACCATTTTTTTGCCTAGTATCCGCCTCTTTGGGCAGGCAAGGGAATAGGCTTCTGGCCTATTTTTCGTATCTTTGCCCCTTGCTTTTTTCCAAGGAGCATCCAAGATTACATGGCATTATCCCCCCTTATCAAGTACGTTTATAGCAATGGGACCGAGGAGGTCATCCGCAGAGGAAAGAAGATTTTTCATTCTGCCGGGGTTCAATTGCTTGATCTGGATCCCCTGATTCAACAGATCCGCTTCCGGGTGCGAAATGACCTGTATAAGAACTACTACACCGTCACCATTCAGAAATATTTGGATCCCGAATCGCTTTCCTTGCGTTGTCAGTGTCCCTACAACCTAGGAGAGATATGCCGCCATGAAGTCGCTGCCCTTTTTCATTTGCAGGACATTATTCAAAGCGGCTATTTTGAGAACCTTGATATCAGCTATGATCAGAAGCATACGATAGTGCGAATGCGCCAGGTATCGATCCAGATGCTTCAATTATTTAGTTCGACAGAGATTATGGATCGGGCTCAGCGATGGGCAAGAACCTCGCGCGCCGAGATTGAGGAAGACGCCAACAATCAGATTAAGGCAAATGTGGGAGATGGGGAGCAGGTATACAAAGTTTCGATCAAGCAGAACGATGACCGATATTTTGAAACATCATGTACCTGTTCCGAGACGGCCTATCCACTCTGTGTGCACAAGGCCACGGTGTTCCTCCAGCTGCTTCGCCAGCATGGTTGGGAATACTTTCAGTCCATGAGAGACTGGGATGCGCAGAAAAATAAGCTGCTGAGTCAGTATGGCTATAGCCTCAAAGACGATCTGGAGGGTAAGTTTAGCTTTACCTACGAGAACGGTAAGCCTTTTCTTCGGGTTCTGGACCCAAAGATAAAAAAGACGAAGCCGCTTGCAGCGGCCCGACCTCTGGCCAAAGCACCGGAAAAAAAAGCGGCTGCTTTTTCGCAACCATCCTTGCCCGAGCGGCGCCGAATTGGTATTGTCGTCGACCCCAAGGAAACAAGGTTCCCCTATGTGCAATTTCGGCTCGTTGCCGGGCAGACGGATGAGGAGAACCGCCGATTCATCGATGGCATCGTTAACCTGCCCCAGGACCAGTATATTAATCCGGGGGCATTTCTTGATGAGGACCGGGATATTCTTCCCGCGATTAGAAAGTTTCAGCCCAACGATATCCTTAGACACCTCAAGCGGCAATTGCCTTTCGGTGATTTTTATGATGACTATGACCAGGTGCTGGCTCATGATCCCGATCCGGATGCCCAGCAGGCCGCCTGGGAATATTTGTTGCCGCGATATCAACGGCTTTTGCAGCGTTTTTCATTTCATTCGCTTTGTTTTATTGTACCTCCGAATGGAGGGGTCAATGCCCGCGACCTGGTTCCGATTGCCTTCTCGGAGAAGCGCGCCCAGCCGCAGATCCAAGTTCGAAAGCTGGATGAGGGTTATGTGTTGAACCTAGCATGGAAATTCGGGGAAACCATGGCGACAGGAGAGGAGGTTGCGATCCTGAATCCGGGGCTCATACTTCATGATTTTCATCTCTATGCCGTGGACCAGATTTCCACGCTTGAACTCCTGGCTTCCGAATTCAAAGATGGAAGAAGAGTCGTTGAGACCCAGGATTGGCCCCGTTTTCTAGCCGAAACCCTGCTTCCCTGGTCTCGAAAGATGCAGGTAGACTTTGATCCGGCCCTGGTCGTGAAAGAAGAAGCCGTGAGTCCAGACCTTGAGATCCATCTGGAGGAGCGGAATCAGTTTTTGATTATCCATCCCAAATTTGTCTATGAAGATACACGCGTCTCCTGGGATCATGAAGGACAAGTGGTTGAGCAAATCGGGGATCGGCTCCGCCTTCGCCCGCGGGATGGGGCCAAGGAGCAAGCCCATATTTCCTATTTGAAACAGTTGCATACGGATATGAGGGAGAACAGCGAGCAGCGGTACCTCTATCTTCCAGCAGGATCTGTTCTGACGAATCACTGGTTTTTCTTTTTCCTGGATTCCTTGGAAGAGAAAGGCATTCCCCTTTATGGCCTTGAAGACCTAAAGGAGCTGAAGCTGAATCGCCATAAGCCCGAAACGAGGGTCGATATAAGCAGCGGCATTGATTGGTTTGATGCCCGCATAGACCTGGTTTTCGGGGATCAGTCGGTTTCGATCAATGCGGTGAAAAATGCGGTGGCGGAACGCAAGAATTTTGTGAGACTGCCGGATGGGTCTATGGGCATGCTCCCCGAAGACTGGCTGCAAAAATACTCCCTGCTCGTGAAAATGGGCGAGGACAAAGGGGAGCGACTGCGGATTAAAAAGATACACTTCAGTATTCTCGATGAGTTCCTTTCGAATATCGATGAAGAGCAGGTGCAAAGGGAGCTCGAGGAACGCAAGGAGCGGCTGCGTGATATTATTGAAGCCGATTTCCAGCCGGTTTCTCCTCCTCCTCAACTAAAGGCTCAGCTTAGGAATTATCAGATCTCCGGGATCCAGTGGATCCAATTCCTACAGGAAGCCGGCTGGGGCGGGATTCTGGCCGATGATATGGGCTTGGGTAAGACGGTACAAACTTTGGCCTTTTTCCAGATTTATAAGAATAAGCACCCCGAGGCTAGGTTCCTGGTTGTTTGCCCGACCACGCTTATGTACAACTGGGAAAAGGAAATACAAAAGTTCACCCCCGGGTTAGCCCATTTTATTCATCACGGCCCGAAACGTCGGCATGCATGGGAGAAGGGGTCTCGTGCAGACATCATTATTACCACCTATGGAACCATGAGAAGCGACATCCGGTTTCTCAAGGATATCGAATTTGATTATGTCGTTCTTGATGAATCGCAATTCATAAAGAATCCTCAATCTCAGGTTGCCAAGGCCGCGCTTCTGCTCAAAGCCAAGCATCGGCTGGCGCTGAGCGGTACGCCGGTGCAGAATAATACCTTTGACCTTTATGCCCAGATGAATTTTCTCAATCCCGGCATGCTGGGATCCCGGGAGTTTTTTATGAGTGAATTCGCGAATCCCATCGATAAGTTGCAGGATGAAGAGGTGAAAGGGCAGCTGAAGAAACTCACTTATCCATTTATCCTCCGTCGTACCAAGGAGCAAGTGGCCAAAGATCTGCCTGAGAAAACAGAAACGGTATTATACTGTAGCATGGGCAAGGAGCAGCGGAAGATTTATGACAGCTATCGAAATCTTTATCGAGAGCAGATCATGGGTCTGATCGATGAGAAAGGGATGGAACGGGCACAGTTCCATATTCTTCAGGGGCTGACCAAGCTAAGGCAGATTTGCGATTCTCCCGCCATTCTCCATGAAGACGAATCCTATCCGAATCATTCGATCAAACTCGAGGAGATGATGCGAGAGATTCGAGAAAATGTGGGCAACCACAAGGCGCTCATATTCTCTCAGTTTCTGGGGATGCTGGCTTTGATCCGCCAAGAGCTGGAAGCCCAGGGGATCCCCTATGTATATTTTGACGGGAGTACGCGATCGGCGGACCGGGAGCAGGCGGTCCAAACGTTCCAGCAGGATGAGACTTGCCGTGTTTTCTTAATTTCTTTGAAAGCCGGTGGTATTGGATTGAACCTTACGGCGGCGGATTATGTTTATATCGTAGACCCTTGGTGGAATCCGGCCGTAGAGCAGCAAGCCATCGACCGAACGCATCGCATTGGGCAGACAAGAAAAATCTTTGCTTATCGATTGATCTGCAAGGATACGATCGAGGAAAAAATGCTTATTCTCCAGGAGAGAAAACGCTCTTTGGCTGCAGAGCTGGTCTCGAATGATCAGAACATGATGAAGCGTCTGACGAGGGAAGACCTGGCATTTTTGCTTGACACCTGATCTTTTCGGTTTTATTATTTCTTTTTTGCAAAAACAAATTCTGCAAACCCATGCCAGTCCCAGAATACGGGTCCGGGCGCTTTTTCTCCTTTCAGTCGGTATTTGAGGATTTGAAAGGGCATCGCCAGGATATAGGCCCAGGACCGGCGCGTCCCCGCATCAATGATCTCAAAACCCTGATCCTCCAGCAGCCCTGATATCAGGTCCACCGAATAGACCCGCACATGGGTGGGATCATCATGAAAGTTCAGCGTACCCGGACGTGAAGGGAGACGAGTGCTTTTTTCGCCGGGATATTCGATGTAGATATAGCCTCCCGATTTTAATTTGGGCGCCAGATGGCGCAGCACGTCTTCCCCATTGGGGATATGTTCAATGATATGACTCATATTAATGTAGTCATAAGCCTGATCTTCGATTTCCTTATAATCGAGTTTTGAGAGGTCAAGTTCAAAGAACCGATCTAGGGCCTGAAGATCTTCGGGGCTGTAGGCGCAGTCTTTATTCAGGTCGAGTCCATGGTATCGCACTTTGGGGAAAAGCCAGCTTGCTTTAGAAGGCGAATGGTTGCCGGATCCGACATCTAAGAGCTGGAAGGGTCGATTCCCCATCGCGCGCTTCATATAATGAAACTTAGGCGTTTGAAATGAAAGGAATCGACGCAAGGCAGTCATAGGATATCGGGAGTCGTATACGAAGGATTATTCTTTTCGGGACCAGCGCTGAAGACTGGCGCAGTCTTTGAATTCAGGATCGATGCGAATATAATAACTTGAAGACTTTTTTTGAATCCACTCATCCATGGCCCATCCTCTTTTTTGCTGTAAGGCCGCCTGCTGAATCCGGCTGTAATCATCTTTTAAGTTGGCCTTATGGGGGGCGGTCATGGACTTTAGATAGATAATCCGCGTGGACCTTTCGCCATTGTCCTGGGTGAATATATGAGGTTGGGAGAAACCCCCTACTTTTAAGGAATCAATCATCAGGGCCAGAGCCGGGTCAAGCTGATCGATGGAAAGCTCGCTGCTTCCTGTCTGCGGATCTAGAATCATTCCGCCCGTCCGCGATGACATCTCATCGGTGGCATATCGGGCAACCGCTGCGCCAAAACTAATTTTCCCGGAAACCAGTTCCGCCCGGACGCTATCTAATTTATCCAGGGATTTGCGAAAATCGGCGCTGGTGCGGTTGGGTCGAATCAGAATATGACGAAGTTGCGCCATTTCTCCCTGGCGGCGAACCATTTGGATAATATGAAATCCAAACTTTGTTTCGATGACCGGTGAAATCTCTCCGTTCTGCAGCTTGAACGCGGCCGAAGCAAATTCAGGCACGACGTCCATGCGTCCGATGGTCCCTAAATTACCGCCTTGGTCCCGGCTTCCAGGGTCCTCGCTATAGAGACCTGCCATGATCTCAAAATCTTTCCCATCTTCAAGAATCTCTTTTCTTATATTGTTCAGTTTTTCCCGGGCATAAGCTTCGATTTCCGGGTTGACGGGCGGATCAATGACAATTTGACCAACTTCTACGGTGGCGGTGAAAAACGGCAGACTGTCGACAGGGATGCTATGAAAGAATTTTTGCACCTCGGCAGGGGTAATGTGGACGTTGGCCAGAATGGTTTGTTGCATCCGTTCTGTCAATAAGCCTTCCCGAATTAAATCCCGGTTTTCCTCCTTGAGCTGATAGATCGTTTTCCCTGAAATTTCTTCCAAGCGCTCTTTGGATCCGTAAAGGCTGTTAAAATAGCGCACCCGGTTTTCCAAGGTTGCCTCGACTTCTTCTGGGGGAATGATGATGCTGTCCCGTTCTGCCTGCTCTACCATCACTTTTCTTAAGACCATCTGCTCTAGAATCATGCATGAAAGGGAGTCCGCATCAGCCAGACTTTCGTCTTGCTGGAGGAAGTTTTGCATTTCGGCCATCAGTTCCGACTGGAGAATGATGCTGCCTTTTCCTACGACGGCAATAATTTTATCTGCGGTCTGTTGGCTTTGGGCCGAGGCCGGTATGAGTAGCAGGGCGAGTAAGAGTCCCGACAGGGACCGTAGAAAGGACGGCATGGGATTAGGAAAGGCCAGTTTCATGTGGTTTTTATGGATGAATTCGGATAATGAAGGCAAATCTAAACTATTTCACTACGAGTCTGGACGCTTCCGGGGGATTTTTACGCTTTTGCCAACATTGTCCCTTATTTCGCTGCCCCTTACGGGGATCCCGGGAAATCGGATCCTAAAGGAAGATAGGGATTGGCGGCAAACCAGGATTCGAGTCGGGGCATCGCTTTTTCGTGGAATCGATTCCATGCCTGAAACTGCTCAGAGCTTTCCAGCTCTCCGAATAACCACTGATTATAGGCGTCGAAGTATCCGTTTCGGATCAGATCGTGGTGCCGGGCAAACAGGGTGAAAGGGAATAGCTGGGCAAAGTTCTTTTCCCATTCCATGATAAATCGGGTTCTGATCATGGTCAGGCTCTCCGTGCTGATCCCACTAATGGCCAGGGGAACCAGGTTTCGATAAATGGAGGCAGCAGCTGTCGGGAAAGTCCATGGCTCTTCCTTACGATGCTCTGCGGTAAAAGGACGTTGGGGATCTGGCAGGAATAGGCCGATATAGGCGTCATAGATCAGCTGCTTCGTTTGTTTCGTCCTTTGGGTTTTCTGTTCTAGATTAACAAAAATTTCCCCGTGGATTAAAGCCATGAGGTAGTTCTTTTCACTCATGTAGTACTCGGCTAAGGCGTGATAGTTGAGGTGAAAATCGGGAGCTTTTTCAATGCCCGCCGACCAGGCTTCTGCGGCTTGGGCTGCCCGGTTATTCTTTTTGTGTACCTGACCCAGTTCATAATAGAGAATGCCTGAATGCGGATAAATCTCCAAGCCTTTATGCAGGGTTCGTCTTGCCTTTCGGAATTTGGATTGAGCGAGGTAGGAAGAGCCGAGCACCCGAAAGCTGAGCTCATCGGCTTGTCCAGCGCTGACCATCGGTTCCAGCACTTCTTGAACTGCGGAGTAGTCGCCTGCATAAAACAGCGCCTGCCCCAGTTCCCGATAAAGAAGGGACATATGGGGCGCTAGGCCAATGGCCTGCCGATAAATCTGAATGGCTGCCTGCAGCTCGCCGCGGGCCTGATGAGCCTGGGCTTTTTCATAAACCTGCTTAATCTCCGGGCTGGGCCAGTTGGTCTGTGCCCGCATAGAAAGGGTGGTAAGCATCAGGAGTAAAACCCCAAGGACGCCAGGGCCGCTCAATTTCATGATGAGTATTTTGCTTTGCACTAGGGCAAAACTATTCCATATTCTATGAATTCTGCCAGCTCGCCCAGGCGGCGTCACCAACGACCTTGGGATCTCGAAGAAATTTCGGCTGCCCATCCTAGCCTGGATTTGGGGGTAACCCTGTTGCCATGGGCATTAGGACGGGTTGCAGAATACAATTTAACAGTTTATTAATGGAGATTTTTT
The DNA here is from genome assembly GCA_964646775.1 of uncultured Chitinophagaceae bacterium. Lineage (GTDB taxonomy): Bacteria > Bacteroidota > Bacteroidia > Chitinophagales > Chitinophagaceae > CAYPQN01. The sequence goes on from CAZYEZ010000007.1 coordinate 28,071, forward strand.
AAGCGGTTTTTTCAGATTTCCTGTAAATTTACAGCGTGAGAAAACGCCTCGCATATCTGTTTCTAGTCATCTTTTCCTTTCAGGTTTTACCGGTAAAGGAAGTCGGCGGCATGCTGTTCGAAGGCCTGCTGACCGAAGAGATTCATGAAACTTTGCATGGGGCCGACGATCACCAATCCAAGTCGAAAAAGCGACCAGAGTCGCTGGATATTGTCCTATCAAATGTTCATCTGGAGTCGCAAATTCAGACGGCGATGCAGTGTCAAGAGCATCTCCCTGCGGCTTATGTACCGGATATCCCAACCCCTCCTCCCAACTTTATTTCATTGATCTGATTTGAAAATGGGCTGCGGCACGGAGTGCCCCTTCTGCCCGATTAATCTTATGTCCTCTCTGAGGCCTATGGGCCTCTAGATGGGATCAATCAATGAAATATTATGAAAAAGTCTTCCTTTTTTCAAGATTATAGAAGGAATCTGCTGGCGGGGGTGATTGTTTTCCTTATTGCCCTTCCCCTTTGTTTAGGGATTGCCCAAGCTTCGGGCGCTCCCCTGTTTTCTGGCATTATTGCGGGCATCGTCGGCGGATTAGTCGTCGGCGGATTCAGTGGGTCCCGCCTCAGCGTGACGGGCCCCGCCGCGGGGCTTACGGCCATCGTTCTCGTGGCTATTTCCGACTTAGGCAGCTTTTCTGTCTTTCTCTGCGCCGTGATCATTGCAGGCTTCATTCAGATCGTTCTAGGGTTTTTGCGGGCCGGGGCCATCGCTCATTTTATTCCCCACAGTGTGATTGAGGGAATGATGGCCGGAATTGGCCTGACCATTATCCTGAAGTTGATTCCCGACGCCCTGGGTTACGTTCCGGGCCCCGATTCAGAATCCATGTTTCAAGCCATTGCTGCGGCCATAGGTAATCTTAGTCCTGCCGCGGTGGTGATCAGCTTGGTCGGTTTGGGTCTGATGGTGGCTTGGAGCCGAACCCCCTTGGCGCGTTTGCGCTATCTGCCCGCCGGGCTGATGGTCGTTCTTTTAGCCGTGGCCATCAATCTGCTTTGGCCATCTCTTTGGGGGGGGCCTTTGGCCGGCGAGCAACTGGTTAATCTTTACGTGCCCGAGCAGCCACAACAGTTTTTTGAGCAATTCCTATTCCCAGATTTTTCGGGTCTTGCCCGCTGGGAAGTCTGGCAGACAGGGATGGTGATTGCGGCCGTTGCCTCGATTGAAAGCCTCCTTTGCTTAGAGGCCTCCGATAAATTGGATCCGGAGCGCCAGGTATCGCCACCCAACCGGGAGCTCAAGGCCCAGGGCTTGGGCAATCTGGTCTCCGGGTTATTGGGGGGATTGCCCGTGACTTCGGTCATCGTAAGGACCTCGGCCAATGTTCACGCGGGGGGCACAAGTCGGTTGTCGACCATGTTTCACGGCCTGCTTCTATTGCTTTGCGTGGCCTTGATACCGGCCGTCTTGAATTGGATTCCGAAGGCAGCCCTTGCCGCCATTCTTATCTATACGGGTTATCGACTCTGCAATCCGGCTAAGATTCGCAGCATTTGGCAACACGGAAAATGGAACCCCTTCCTACCCTTTGCGATTACAGCCCTGGGCGTGGTGTCTATTAATTTGCTTTCCGGCGTAGCGCTGGGACTAGGCATAAGCATCATCTATACGCTTTGGGAGAATATGCGTATCCCCTATTTCTTTCAGCGTATTCAGACGGGCGATCGCGATCTGTTAAGGATTACTTTGGCCCAAGAGGTCTCCTTCCTTAATAAGGCTTCCATTAAACAAACCTTGAATCAAATTCCTAGAGGTACCCGAGTCGTCATTGATGCCTCTCAGACGGGCTACATCGACTATGATGTCCGGCAAACGATTTTAGAGTTTTACGAGACCACCGCCAAAGAGCGGGAAATCGAACTGAGTCTGGTTGGCTTTAAGAACGTATACCAAGTGCCCAAGGCAGAGCCCGAAGCCTCGATACTTGAAGCCTTTTCCCAACCCGCCTCTGCAGCAGAATTAAGCAGCACGCAGCGATCGTCCGGAAAATATAGAAGACTTATCAAACAGTTGAGTAACCAGATGCCTGCATAAATCCAGCAGGCCATCCATTCAATCATTTACTAAAAACATTCATATATGAACGCGCAAAACATCGGTGCCACCCCTTTAAAAAAATCCCCATCCCTCGGCTACGCCGAAGCGCTGGAGCTGTTAAAAGAAGGCAATCGGAGATTTGAAAAAAATATTAAACTGAACCGTGACTTGCTCAGCCAGGTAAACCAAACCTGCCAGGGGCAATGGCCCTTTGCCGCCATACTAAGTTGTATGGACTCTCGGACACCGGCCGAGCTAATTTTTGATCTGGGTATTGGCGACGTGTTCAGTATTCGGGTGGCGGGACATGTGATCAGCCCCAATATTCTGGGTAGTTTGGAGTATGCCGCCGCCGTGGTTAAAACCCCTCTTATTGTTGTGCTGGGGCACAGTCACTGCGGGGCCGTTCGAGGTGCCTGCGATGGGGTGGAACTTGGACACCTCACGCCCATGCTTCGGGATATTCAGCCCGCGATAGATCAGGAAACGACGGTCCGCGAACATCGCTGTGGGGACAATCCAGATTTTGTCAGAAAAGTATCTCAGCTCCATGCAATAAACACCCTGGAAACCATTTTAGAGCGGAGCCCGATCCTCCGGGACCTTGCCGTGAAGGGAGCGTTGGGCCTCGTACCGGCACTCTATGATTTGGACTGCGGCAGGGTGTCATTTTTCATGGAATATGCAAGGTTTGGATTGGCCGCGGCTTCCGAGGAATCCGCCTCAGCCCAGTCTGCCTGATGGCCTGTCCTAAATAGCTGGCCTTTAGGGGAGTGAAAAGAGGAAAAGCAGACTTCCATTTATGCCTTATGCCCTATTTTTGAGGGGACGGGAACTTTGTGCCCGAGTGAAAAAGGTGTTCTATGAAGAGAATTGCAATCCTTACTTCCGGGGGAGATAGCCCGGGCATGAATGCGGCCATTCGAGCGGTTGTTCGAACGGCCATTTACGACGGGAAAGAGATCTATGGCATTCGTCGCGGTTACGCGGGGATGATGGATGGAGATATTTTTCCCATGAAGGCCCAAGATGTATCGAATATCATTCAAAGAGGGGGCACCGTGCTCAAGACCGCCCGATGCCCCGAATTTATGACGGTCGAGGGGAGGCGTAAAGCCGCAGACCAGTTACGCAAACTTCAGATTGAGGGGCTGGTTATTGTTGGTGGGGATGGTAGCTTCAAGGGAGCTTTGGCCTTGGAGAAAGAATCAGGGATACCCTGTATCGGTCTGCCAGGAACCATTGATCGGGACATCAAAGGAACGGAAACGACCATTGGCTTTGACACTGCCGTCAATACGGTCGTTGAAGCCATGGATAAGATCCGAGATACGGCGGAGTCTCATGACCGGCTGTTCGTTGTAGAAGTCATGGGGAGAGATGCAGGATATATTGCCCTGCATAGCGGTTTGGCCTGTGGAGCAGAAGATATTCTGATCCCCGAAACCATCACCCATATGGAAGAGGTCCTTTGTCGCATAGATTACGATGAACGGCGGAAGAAGACCGTCCATATCTTGGTGGTGGCGGAAGGGGACGACTTCGGAGGGGCTGCAGAAGTCCAGGAGCGCATCGCGGAGCGGTTCCCTAAACTCGATGTGCGTTCCTGCGTTCTCGGCCATATTCAGCGAGGCGGTACGCCCAGCTGCGCAGATCGGGTTCTGGCCAGCCGTATGGGACATGCTGCCGTTCGGGGTCTCTCTCAGGGGCGGCGCGCGGAAATGGTGGGTCTTCAGCAGGGCGAGATCTGTTATACACCTTTCGAAGACGTCCTTTCCAAAGAATGGTTTCATAGAGAGGACATGCTGGAGATGATTCGGGTCCTGTCGATATAATTAAGAAAGAGCCTATTTTTGTATTGGCGACTATGAAAATTGAAGAAGTACCCCAGGATCCCCGAATGTTTCGACAGGGAGACCAGCTCAAGAAACTGGTCTACGCAACCCGGTCAGATGGACAGTATACGGGGGTACGATCCGCAGGCTGGGAGGTCGAGAACTTTGCCACGCGGACAGCTTGGGAACAAGTGGAAGCGCGAATGACCGAGGTGGTGCGGCAGCTGAGTCAGGGAAGTCGAAGCCCCATTGCTTATTTTATGGAGAGATCGCTGATGGATGTCCCGCTTTTAGCAAAATACATGGGAAAATGGACCTGGCAGGTTCGCCGACATTTGAATCCAAGGGTCTTTTCTCGACTTTCCTCCCGAACGCTGGAGGCCTATGCCCAGGTGTTTAATATCAGCCTTGATCGTCTCACCCGGTTCGACCTTCAAAAGGAAGAAGAGGAAAGAAAAAATCCGCACCTGAATGCCTCCTGATTTTATTCACTCCCAGCACGCCCATTGTGAATCAGGGGTAACCACCAACCTGTATCGACATCAAGGAATGTCCATATCTGAGCCCATGGTTTTTGGCATGGGGTCGGGTATTTTTTTTGGTCACGTTCCATTCATTAAAGTAGGAGGGGCACCGGGAACAACGTTTCGGCTTTGGCCCGGAGCCATCTTTATGAATACGGCCCGTCGGCTGAAAGTCAAGGTAAAGAAACAGCGTTTCCGAAATATTGGCGATGCCATGGACTCCTTGAATCATTCCCTTGATCAAGGTCGGGTAGTTGGCCTGCAAACCAGTGTTTATTATCTACCCTATCTACCCGAGGCATTTCGGTTTCATTTTAATGCCCATAACCTGGTTGTTTATGGGAGAGAAGGCAATACCTACCTGATTTCGGATCCCGTCATGGAGGAAGCCACACGGATAGAAAGGGCGGACCTGGAAAAAGCCCGGTTTGCAAAGGGGACGCCGGAACCCCGGGGGTTCATGTATTCCGTAGAATCCGTTCCAGATAACCCCAATTACCACCAGGCAATTATTAAGGGGATCCGTCAGTCCAGTTTCTTAATGCTTTCGCCACCCATTCCATATTTTGGTGTTAAGGGTATTGCTTTTCTAGGCCGCCAGATCAGAAAATACCCAATCCGCTATCCTTCCCGAAGAGCCCTTTTGTATTTAGGTAATATTATACGGATGCAGGAGGAGATCGGCACCGGGGGCGGTGGATTTCGATTTTTGAAAGCCGCCTTCCTTCAAGAAGCCGCTGCGCTCTTGGGAGATCATAGCCTTCATGATTTTTCCGGGGAGATGACGTCCATTGGCGATCATTGGCGTGCGTTTGCTTATGAAGCGGCTCGGGTGATGCGTTTTCGGGCCGGAGAGCCCGCTGCTTATGAGGAGCTAGGCCATTATCTCCAGGAAATTGCAGGGGAAGAGACCTCCTTTTTTAAGCGCTTAGGGGCTTGGGCTAAAGCGCATGGGAAGCGCTTTGCTAAATAAGAGGCTCGATAGCTATTCCATAGCTGCTCCATAGCCGTTCCATAGCCGCTCAAAGGCAATTCAATAGCCGTTTAACACCGGTTTCGGAGAGCGAAATCAAAAAAAAACAATAAAGAAATTTATATTTTCCTGACCGCAAGAAATGGGCTTATATTTGCTTTTGCCCATGTTTCAGAACATCCGTCAATTCCTTCTGAAGATTATCGACTTCTTTCATCGCCCCGTGGCCTCATGGGTGGATAAGCATACCTTCCGGTATCTGGTATGCGGCGGAAGTAATACGGCCCTGGATGTATTGATTTTTTTCCTGGCCTTCCATTTCGTGCTTAATCAGCAAGATCTGGTCTTAGGGTCGGGAGTCCTGACGGTTAGCTCCCATACCGCTGCTTTATTTATCGCCTTTTCGGTAAGCTTTCCAACGGGTTTTCTCCTCTCGAAATATTTGGTGTTCCCGCATTCTACAATTCGGGGGCGGATCCAGTTGATTCGGTACGCTTTGATGGTGGCCACCTGCATATTGCTAAATTATTTATTTCTCCATCTTTTTGTGCGATATTTTGGATTTTATCCCACCCCTTCCAAGGTGCTAACTACGGTGCTGGTGGCTATATTCAGCTATTTTTCGCAGCGAAAATTTACCTTTCAGGTGCAGGTTCCCCGCCCTGTAGAAGCCAAAGACCGATCCGATTGGCTCCCCGCTGCCAAGGGCCGTTAACCCGGCGCCGGCCTCAGAGAGTGCCCGAGATCGCTTAACTTTGCGATTCAATTTATGAGTCCAGAAACGATCAAAACTTTGCGTGCTCAGGTGGAGCACCTGGGTAAATACTTGAAGATTGGTGATCGAAAAGCCAAACTGGAGCAGGATCGCCAGCTTTCCCTGTCTGAAGGGTTCTGGTCGGACCAAGCCAGGGCTTCGGCAATCCTCAAGGAGATGAAAACCAATAAATACTGGCTTGACCTCTTTGAGAAGGTGGAGACGGCGGTCGAGGATTATGCAGTCCTTTATGAATTCTGGAAGGCAGGTGAGGCGGCAGAAGAAGAGGCAGAGGAAATGCTGAACAAAGCCCGGGAGGCGGTGGAAATGCTGGAATTCAAATCAACCCTGGATCAACCGGAAGATGCGATGAATGCAGTTCTTCTGGTCAACTCCGGGGCCGGGGGTACGGAGTCGCAGGACTGGGCTGAAATGCTCTTGCGTATGTATCGTATGTATGGGGAGAAGCAGGGTTGGAAAGTCTCCGAAATTGATTATCAGCCTGGGGACGGCGCCGGTATCAAACAGGCCACCCTGGAGTTTGAAGGGCCATTCGCCTATGGCTTTTTAAAGGCGGAATCCGGGGTACATCGACTGGTTCGGATTTCTCCATTTGATAGCAATGCACGAAGGCACACCTCTTTTGCTTCCGTATTTGTTTACCCGTTGATTGATGATACCATTGATATAGAGATTTCCCCAGCAGACCTGGAGTGGGATTTTTATCGTTCCGGGGGGAAGGGAGGCCAGAACGTAAATAAGGTAGAAACCGCCGTTCGACTCAAGCATATTCCCAGCGGTATTGTGGTCGAGTGCCAGCAGGCGCGGACCCAGGGAGAAAACCGGGAGAAAGCCATGACCATGCTTAAGAGCAGGTTATATGAAGAGGAGCTCAGGCGTCGGGAGGCGTTAAGGGAGGCGTCCAATGCGACGAAAAAGAAGATTGAATGGGGTTCCCAGATTCGGTCCTATGTATTTCATCCTTATAAGATGATCAAAGATCACCGTACGGAATATGAGGTGGGGAACGTACAACCCGTGATGGACGGAGAAATCGATGATTTTATCAAAGCCTATCTTATGATGGCAAGGGAAGAGTAATAAACCTGAAGGCAATATGGGGAAATCCAATTCAAGAAACTTGCTGGACTTAAGGCTTTTGGGTCGGATTCTGCGATTTGCCCGGCCTTATAAAGGCACGCTGTTTCTAGCTGTATTTCTTTCCGTTACCCTAGCAGCCATCTCTCCACTACGCCCTTACCTTATCCAGGTTTCGGTGGACGTCTATATCTTCCGGGGACTTTGGACGGGTCTCATCTGGATTTGCGTCCTGCAGTTGCTGGTTCTTATCGTTGAGTCGGGACTTAGGTTTTGGTTTCTCTACCGCATGAACTGGCTTGGCCAAACCGTGGTGGACGATATGCGGCGCAAAGTATTTGAAAAGGTAATACATCAGAATACGGGCTATTTTGATCGGACTCCGATTGGAACCCTGACCACACGTACCATCAATGATATGGAAGCCGTAAAAGATATGTTCTCTGAAGGGATCATATCGATTGTGGCCGATGTGCTGACCATTATTGCGATTATGGCCTTCATGTTTTATACGGACTGGAGGCTGACTTTAATCTGCCTGTCTACCTTCCCTTTGCTATTGCTGGCCACTTATATCTTCAAGGAAAGCGTCCGCAAATCCTTTCAGCGGGTTCGGCAAGCGGTCGCCCATTTGAATGCCTTTGCTCAGGAGCATATTGGCGGAATGTATTTAGTCCAGGTGTTTAATGCGCAAGCTCGTGAGATGAAGAAGTTTGAGCGGATTAATCGCGAGCATCGCAATGCGAATATCAAGGCCATCTTTGCTTATTCGGTCTTTTTCCCGGTGGTGGAAATCATCTTGGCCACCTCTTTGGGATTGTTGATATGGTGGGGGGCCGGCCGAATTGTGGATCATGAAGTGACGGTCGGCGTCCTGATTGCCTTCGTCCTTTACTTAAACCTGCTTTTTCGGCCCTTGCGCATGCTGGCTGACAAATTCAATGTGCTGCAGATGGGTATGATTGCCGGCGAAAGAGTACTCTCTGTTTTGGATAGCAAGGAATACATGGCCGATACATCGGGACTGAAGGTGGATCGACTCCAAGGGGAAATCGCCTTCGATGAAGTGGTATTTCAGTATGTCCCTAGGCGTCCCGTATTGCGGAAAGTGTCGTTTCAGCTGCCAGCCCGGCAAACCCTGGCCGTGGTTGGCCCCACAGGTGCGGGTAAGTCTTCGCTGATTAATATCATAAACCGGCTTTACGAGGTCTCTGAAGGGGTGGTGCGTATCGATGGGCGAGATATAAAGGACTATGATCTATACAATTTAAGGTCTCATATAGGAATCGTATTGCAAGATGTTTTCCTTTTTTCAGGATCTATTGTGGATAATATCACCTTAAAAAATCCGGATATTTCTATCGAGCGGGTCATTGAAGTGTGCCAGACCATGGGGATCCATGAATTTATCATGCGCCTTCCGGGGGGCTACGATTTTAAAGTGATGGAACGAGGAGCCAGTTTGTCCCACGGTCAACGCCAGCTTATTTCTTTTGCCCGCGCGCTCCTTTATGATCCATCCATCCTTATCTTGGATGAAGCCACCGCATCCATCGATTCAGAAAGCGAAATCCTCATTCAAAAGGCGATCGATACCCTAATTTCGGGGCGCACATCGATTGTTATCGCCCATCGGTTATCGACCATCCGCAAGGCCGACCAAATCCTGGTTATGGATCGCGGTGAGATTGTTGAAAGAGGATCTCATGCGAGCCTCATCCGACAAAAAGGGAAGTACTATGATCTCTATACGGCGGTAGAAAAGCAAAGAGAAGAGTCCTGGTAGCCAGGCCTTCTCGAGAAAGCACGGAGCTCGAACGGATTGCTCGGCATTGATTTAAAGCATCGATTTAAGAACTGGCCTAAGAACTGACCGCTTCTTCACCCACGTATTCGATCGCTTTTTCAACCAGGGTTTTAGATCCAATGAATATGGGTGTACGCTGATGAAGTTCCTGGGGCTGAATATCCAAGATGAGTTCCTTCCCATTGCTGGCCAGGGCCCCGGCAGAATGCGCCAGAAATGCCATGGGATTGCACTCGTACTGCAACCTAAGCTTCCCTTCTTTGGCCGACTGATCTGCTGGGTACATAAAGATGCCTCCTTTAATGAGGGTGCGGTGCATGTCCGCAACCATGGAGCCAATATAGCGATGGGAGAAAGGACGGCCGCTTGCCTTATCGGATTCCATACAATAGGAGAGGAAAGCCTTGGTCCCCGCATCAAACTTGCAGCTATTTCCTTGGTTCACCGAATAGATCTTTCCCGACTGGGGACAGGTCATATGAGGGTGAGAGAGGCAAAACTCGCCGATGGAGGGCTCCAGGGTGAAGCCGTTTACACTAAGTCGAGTCGCATAAACCATCATGGTGCTGCTGCCGTAGATCACATATCCGGCTGCCATCTGCCGGTGCCCGGGCTGAAGAAAATCTTCCATGGTACAGGCCTGACCCAAGGGGCTGACCCTGCGATAAATGGAAAAAATAGTCCCAATAGAGGCGTTCACATCAATGTTGGACGATCCGTCTAAAGGATCGAACAGAACAACATATTTTGAGTTTTTTGAATACTCGTCCTCAAAAGCAACAAAATGATCGTTTTCTTCGGAGGCAATGCCGGCGCAATCCGTGCTGTTCTTGAGAATGCTAATCAACACATCGTTTGCATAGACGTCAAGTTTCATTTGCTCTTCTCCCTGAACGTTGACCGCCCCGTGTTTACCCAGGATGTCTACCAGGCCCGCTTTCAGTACCTGTTTGTTGATCATCTTGCAGGCAAGGCTGATATCGCGCAGCAAGGCAGAGAGTTCCCCGGTGGCCTGAGGAAATTTTCGGGTTTCCTGAATGGTAAATTCATCGAGGGTGATCAACTTGCGAAAGTTCATAG